>NZ_CP045652.1:926341-1235121 GCF_009557615.1 Sphingobacteruim zhuxiongii | reverse complement strand
ATGTTTTTAATTTTCCATTTGCTTTGATCAATTGGATCTCTGCAACTTTATAATTTAATAGCGAAGTGTTCAAATTGTTTTGAGCATCAGATAGCGCATTTTCTGCATCTAATAATTCTGTCAAAGTTGCTAAGCCATTTCTGTAGTTGTTATTGGTATCATTCAATACCTCTTGGGCTAACTGTGTATTGCGACGATTCGCATCAACTGTCAACAAACTATTTTTAATTTGAGCGCGAGCATTTTCATTCGCTAAGTTCAATGCTAATTTGGTGTCTTCTAAATCAACTTGAGCTTGCTTGATTTTAATGGTTGCTTGATTCACTTTAGCTTTTGTAGCACCACCGTTGAAAATCGGAATAGATAAATTTAAACCTAAACCTGACGTTCCGAACCAGTTAAAATCTCCACCTAATGGAAACCCTTGTCCAAATCCAGTATATCCTAAATCGCCACCAAATGATAATTTCGGATAGTAATCCGCTTTAATATTTTGACGATTCAATTCTAATAATTCATTTTGCTTCTCCAGAATCTGAATCTCTGTACGATTGTTAAGTTCAGAAACTGCGTATCCTGCCAATCCAGCATCGATATCGAAGGTTTCTGTCGGAAGAACGATATCCGTTTCCATACCCATACCGATTGCAAATTTCAACGCATTCTCTTTTAGTTCAAGTGCATTGATAACGATTTGGCGATTTGCCTGCAAATTGTTAATCGCAACATTTGTTCTATCTAAATCAATCTTACGACCTAATCCAGCTTGCACAAGACCAGCAATTACGTCGCGTGTTTTAGTTGTACTACCTAAATTACTATCAATCGTTTCCAATTGCAATTGAGTGGTATATACATCATAATAAGCATTCGCCACTTTTTCAATTAACTGCTCTTCAGTCAGCTGATGATTGATTGCATAAAACTCACGCGTTGTTCTAGCAGCTTTCAATCCTGTAAATAAGGACTGATTAAATATCTGTTGGTTAACAGAAATGGCGGCTGTAGAATTCCAAGGCTGTCCCATTTTGATATAGGTAGTCTGACCTCCCATATCTAAAGGCATACTTGGGATGATGGCATTATACTTTACAGATGCCGATCCACTAATTTGCGGAAGTGCGCCAGCTCGCACCTCATCGATTTGATACTGCGCATTTTCGACATCCAATTTGGATTTCTTTGCCTCTGCCTTATTCTCCAATGCAAACTTTACAGCCTCTTGAAGCGTCAAGGTTTCCTGCGCATGTAGCATAGAACCTGAAAAAATTCCTGCTACTAACAGTGTGATTATATTTATCCTTTTCATTTATGTGTAATTCTTATTTTATTTTTCCTGCAAATATTAATTTCGTCGCTCTTATTTGGCTCGCTAAGATCAGTTCTACATTTTGCTCATTCGGGATACCGGTAATAATATCCGATACAGTATGCAAAATACTAACCCCTTTTGTTAACTCAACGTAAGCCGCCGCTGCATCCGCTGCATTTTCTAAAGCCACTTCACCGGAATCAACTGCCTTTTTAAATAAAGCAGAAATGCATTCCACATCACGATTATAGAAACCTTCCATGGTGCATTGAATATCCATACCTTTCAACCAATCTAAATTTTCGGCGATGTGAAGAACATAGTACTTTCTTAAAAATGAAGCGCGCATCTCCAAGATGCTAACGAGTGTGTCAATTAGATTACCATTGTACTTATTGATAAGTGTTTGCTCATCTGCATGAATATTGTCGATTACAGAATGTAAAACCGCTAGAATTAGACTGGTTTTGTCCGGATAATAGTAGTACAGATTCGCTTTGGTAATTCGCAAATCTTCAGCAATCTCGTTCATTGTGGTTTTTTGAAAACCAAAATGCGAGAAGCGTTTCAACGCCGCCTCAATGATTTGTTCCTTACGATTTTCCATTTCTCTCCTTTTTTATCTTTTGACTTTTTTCAAAAATTGTTCAAAAGTAAAGAAATGATCGCAAATTATATCATTCAATTGTCAAAAAAGTGATTCTTAACACATTCTTAACAATGAAGCAGCATTTTAAACAGGAAATGTGGCTAAAAAAGGACTAAATATTTAATCTTGAGAAAATTGCTTTTGGAATTTCCTTTTGTCAAAAGAGTACAGTTTGGCTGCTCTATAGGACACTCCCTTCTGATATTCGTTCAATTCCTTCAGATAACCTAGGTTATTGATCTTCTTCCGGAAGTTACGTTTATCAAGCTTTTTATTGAGTATCGATTCATACACTTGTTGAAGTTGTGTCAGTGTGAATTTCGTAGGTAATAATTCATAAGGTGCTGTTGAGTATGTAACAGACTTCTTCAATCTTTCCAAACTTAGATTAATAATATCGCGGTGGTCAAAGGCTAACTCGGGCAACTCAGCAACAGGAAACCATTTCAGTTGACGCATGTAATCGGAAGTTGGCGCAATCTTATTCTTCACCTCTTCCATTTGTACCAAGGCCATATAAGCAACGGTCAAAATTCTCCCCTCCGGATGTCGCTTGACGCCAGCAAATGCAGCTAATTGATCCATATAGATGTCTTTTAAGCCAGTCATCTCAAATAGAATACGCGCAACCGCATCTTCCATTTCTTCATATTTATTGACAAAATATCCAGGTAGTGCCCACCATTCCTTATAAGGATATTCATTTCTCTCTGCTAAAAGTATCTTTAATTGGCCTTCATCGAAGGAAAAGATTACACAATCAATGGTAAAATGCGTCTGCAAAATCTAAATTTATTTATTTGATTAATTTGGATTACAATATAACCCTAACAATTATATAAATCAACAAACAAATTACCAAAAAAATTTAATAGTGTAAGAAATACACATTATATTCGTAATTCAAAAATTGAGGAACCTAATGAACAACATCAGAAGAATTGGAGTTTATACTTCTGGAGGCGATGCCCCCGGTATGAACGCCGCCATTCGAGCCGTCGTCAGAACAGCGCTTTACCACGATTTAGAAGTTACAGGAATATTTAGAGGATACGAAGGGATGATTGAGGGTGACTTTAAAAACTTAGTAAGCCGTTCGGTAAGCTCCATCTTGCAAAAAGGTGGCACCATGTTGAAATCAGCACGTTGTCCAGAATTCAGAACCGTTGAAGGCCGTAAAAAAGCCTATGAGAATATTAAAGCTGCAGGTATTGATGCCTTAGTCGCAATAGGTGGTGACGGAACCTTTACTGGCGCCCAAATTTTCTCCAACGAATACAATATCCCCGTGATGTGTATCCCTGGAACTATTGACAATGATCTGGCTGGTACAGATTACACGCTAGGATTCGATACAGCAAACAATACCGTGATTGAATCAATTGATAAGATTAAAGATACGGCGGCATCACATAATCGTTTATTTTTCGTTGAAGTAATGGGTAGAGACTCGGGCAGTATCGCATTATATGCTGGTGTTGCTGGTGGTGCAGAAGCCATCATGTTACCCGAAAAAGACACTGCAATTGACGAACTTATTGAGATGCTGGAAGTTGCTAAAGAACGAAACAAAACATCGATGATCGTTATTGTAGCAGAGGGAGACAAGAACGGTGGCGCCTATAATGTAGCTAAACGAGTGAAAGAAAAATTTGATTTTTATGACACAAAAGTTAGTATCTTAGGACACCTGCAACGAGGGGGCTCTCCTAGTAGTTTTGATCGTATACTAGCAACCCGTATGGGATATTTCGCAGTCAACGAATTGTTAAGTGGCAATTCCCAAGGCACTGTCGGAATCCGAGGCAGTAAGATCACCTCGACCAGTTTAGAAGACGCCCTGAAAGGAAAAGAATTTAAACTTGACGAAGAGCTAATTACAATTTCCGAAGTAATGAACATATAATCTATGATAGCAGTAGTATATAGTGGATCAAGATATGCCGATTGGCGATTAGCAGAAAAGGGACGAATTTTGCACGGTTTCCGTACAACGGGAATTAATCCATATATACAAGACGAGCGATTTATCTACCAAATACTGAATAAAAACACGCACCTTATTAATAATGCCGAACGCATCCGTAAGATTTATTTCTTCGGTGCGGGTGCCTCTTCGCGTGAAAGACAAGCCAAGATTGAAAAAGTCTTTATGCAATTCTTTAAAAATGCGAAGGTAAAAGCAAGTCATGATGTACTTGCCTCGGCAATATCTACATTTGGAAACGAAAAGGGTATTATTGGTATCATCGGCAGTGGGTCCAACGCAGCTTATTATAACGGTCGTAAGATAATCGAAAACAACTATGGCTTAGGCTATATTCTGGCGGACGAAGCGTCGACAAACTGGCAAGCACGATACGTCTTGAAAGATTTCCTAACGGAATCTATGCCTCAAGGATTTCGAGAAAAATTATTGAGAAAACACAATATCGACAGAAAAACAATTTTAGATAAAGTTTATAATACACCCAACCCAAATATATTTTTAACCTCTTTTGCGGACTTCTTTTTAGAAAACAAAGATGATCCCTACATGGAGAATATTATAAAAAAAGGATTGGACACGTATGTAAAAACCTATTTGGTTCCTTTATCAGAGACGTATCCCGATGTAACCTTACATTTTACGGGCTCCGTAGCCAATAATTACTCCGAATGGCTGAGAGCGATAGCAGCGGAATACCATCTCAATGTGGGGACTATTATTCGTGAACCTGTACAGAACCTATTAAAATATTATTTAAATAAAAATTAGTTAAAATGAAAATTGGAATTAACGGATTTGGCCGTATCGGTCGTTTAGCTTTCAGAGCTGCTGTAAAACGCAGTGATATTGAAGTAGTAGGGATCAATGACTTAGTTGAGCCTGACTACTTAGCATACATGTTAAAATACGATTCTACACATGGAAGGTTTGACGGTACTGTTGAAGTAAAAGATGGTCATTTAGTAGTTAACGGTAAAACTATCCGTGTTACTGCTGAAAAAGACCCTGCAAACTTGAAATGGGACGAGGTTGGTGCTGATGTAGTAATTGAATCTACTGGTTTCTTCTTAACGAAAGAATTAGCACAAAAACACATTGATGCTGGCGCGAAAAAAGTAATCATGTCTGCTCCTGCAAAAGATGATACCCCTACATTCGTAATGGGTGTAAACCATAAAGATTTGAAACCTGAGTACAATATCGTATCTAACGCTTCATGTACTACAAACTGTTTAGCGCCTATCGCAAAGGTATTGAACGATAAATTCGGTATCGTTGAAGGATTAATGACAACTGTTCACGCTGTTACAGCAACTCAAAAAACAGTAGACGGTCCTTCAGCAAAAGACTGGAGAGGTGGTCGCGGTGCTTACCAAAACATTATCCCTTCGTCAACAGGTGCAGCTAAAGCAGTAGGTTTAGTATTACCTGAATTAAAAGGTAAATTAACTGGTATGTCTTTACGCGTTCCTACAGCTGACGTTTCTGTTGTTGACTTAACAGTTCGTTTAGACAAAGCAGCTTCTTACGAAGATATTAAAAAAGCAATGAAAGATGCTTCTGAAGGTGACTTGAAAGGTATATTAGGTTACACTGAAGATGAGGTTGTTTCTACAGACTTCTTAGGCGATGAGCGTACTTCAATCTTCGATGCTAAAGCTGGTATCTCATTGAATGACAACTTCGTAAAAGTTATCTCTTGGTATGATAACGAATGGGGTTATTCTAACAAAATTATCGACTTAGCGCAAGAGGTTGCTAAATTAAGCTAATCTCCCAAACGCATTTAAAAAAATAGGGAATTCTATATAGAGTTCCCTTTTTTTTGTATCTACCCCTGAAGACAACAGCCACGACATCCCTTATTCTAAAATCCAGCTCATGCCTATTCCGCGTACACCTAAGCCCTTTAATTCGACAAAACAAGGGTTAAGGTATGCTTAAGGTAAGGCTCAGCTAGGCCTAAGCTTATTTCCAAATGCATTGTCTAGAAAATAAAAAAGCGAGACCATCGCTATCGATGGTCTCGCTTTATATAACTGATAAATTATTCTAACTAGTCTTGTTTCATCAAGAAACCACCACCAAGTAAATCATCTCCTTCATAGAATACTGCAGATTGACCTGGCGCAATTCCCTTCACGTTATGTGTGAAATCGACTTGCATGATACTTCCTTGTTGAGTAATTGTTGAAATCGCTCCGGCGTCTTTATAACGAATCTTTGTAATTGCTTCCATTGGTTGTTCAATCGAAGCGTATTTTACAAGGTTGATATCACGGACAAACGCTTGTGATTTTTCTAATTCATGTTCCTCGCCTAGCATGACCGAATTACTCTCCGGTAAAATCTGGATGACAAACATTGGTTTTCCCAATGCAATACCTAATCCTCGACGTTGTCCAATCGTAAAATATGGATATCCGATATGTTGACCAACTACGGTTCCGTCCGAAAGGATAAAATTCCCAGGTCCAATTTCTTGATCTAAATTTGGTTTTTTATGTCTCAAGAATGAACGATAATCGTTATCGGGAACAAAGCATATTTCGTAACTCTCCGACTTATTAGCCAACTCCTGTTGGCCCATTTCTAACGCCATTTGACGAATCTCGGCCTTTGTAAAGCTTCCTAAAGGAAATTGTGTTCTCGCTAGGTTCTCCTGCGACACGCCCCATAGGACATAGGATTGATCTTTATTCTCATCTCTACCTTTAGAGATTACATAGCGTCCATTATCATGTAAACGAATATTCGCATAGTGACCTGTTGCGATAAATTCACAATCCAATTTATTTGCACGTTTGATTAGTGCTTCCCATTTGATGTGGGTATTACATAGCACACACGGATTTGGCGTTCTACCTGCAATATATTCATCAACGAAGTTGTCGATAACGTAATCGCCGAACTCATCACGAATGTCAAGAATATAATGAGGGAATCCGTAATTTACAGCTAAAGTTCTTGCATCATTGATACTATCTAGACTACAACAACCTGTTTCCTTTGAAGAGCCTCCTGAACTTGCATAATCCCATGTCTTCATCGTAATACCGATGACTTCATAGCCTTGTTCATGAAGCATAACTGCCGCTACCGAGCTATCGACCCCACCACTCATGGCTACCAATACTCTCCCTTTCTTACTCATATTATTTTATTGAAGTGCAAAGATACCGTAAAATGAGGAATACCAATGTTTATTTGATGTAATTTTATCTCAATCAAAATCAACCATTTGCTAAAAACCTTTAAAAATAATCTGACAAAAGTTTTAGATTTCGAAAAAAGACGGTACATTTGCAACGCAAGTTCGGTAACGGAAGTGCAGAAAAAGGTGCCATAGCTCAGTTGGTAGAGCAAAGGACTGAAAATCCTTGTGTCGCTGGTTCGAATCCAGCTGGCACCACCAAAATCTGACAAGTAACAGATTCAAAACAAAAGCTTGTAAAGGTGCCATAGCTCAGTTGGTAGAGCAAAGGACTGAAAATCCTTGTGTCGCTGGTTCGAATCCAGCTGGCACCACAGAAATCCCCGATCGAAAAAGATAGGGGATTTTTTTTTGCGCCTTAAAAATACCTGGTACATTCATACAACTTCGTTTCCAAAAAACTTTTCAGACAATACATTCAATTTGTGAAAGGTCCACGCCCAGGCAGGATTAAACACCTGAAAAGTTGCGCGAAGCGCTAATGACTTATAGACATCCGTTTAAAATACCGAATTCTAGGTATTTACTATCAAACCCTTATTGGATAACTTAGTATAAGTTAAACACAACGTAGATTCTTGCCTTTCCAACAAACATCGTCAAGATCGAATAGTTAATGTAGGGAATAAACTGGTAAGGGTTTGTTTCATGTTCACCCGCTCGGGTATTAGTTTTATAAGAATGGCCAGTAGAATCTACTAGCCATTTTTTCAATTTTATAAATATCCTAAAAGATAATAGATAATAATAAAAACGACGATGGTTCCAAAACAACCTAGCCCCATCTTTTTTGCTCCCCAACCGGCAATTAATGCTCTAAAAAATTTGTTCATATAGTTTTCCTTGTTAGTATTAATTATCTAACAAAAGTCAGGTCTATATGTTTGCGTAAAAATATCGCGTATAATAAGATCATCAGATAAATGTGCGTGAAGTTGCCTTCCATCACCGTGTAAAGTCCAAATAGCTCTAGGCTTTACTTGCTTTACAAACGTCAGAATATCCTCCCAATCAACATGATCCGAAAGGTATAAACTAAGATCGTTGCTTGCTTGAAGTCTCGCCCAGCCCGATGCAAATACCCTTAATACATTTTTTGCTCGCCTATAACTATTAAATGTCAATGGAGGTATCAAATAAACTTTATTCTTCTCATCACCTTTCATCGACTTCCGATTATAGAGTTCATATTTCATGGGGACTTCGTTGAACTTATCATAAATGCGATGGAACGCTAGCATACTATGATGTACTAAGATTTCCTTTTCAGGAAGGTATTGATTTAACAGTGCCGTAATTCGTTGAGCCTTCCCTAGCGAATAACATCCCAACATAATATTACTTGCGACAGCTAATTTCAAAATCTCTTCCTTAGGGTCTGGATGCTTCACATTTGGATCCGCGAAAGTCGTCTCTGTAATCAACACATCAGCCTCAACAATTTTTATAGGTTCGCAGGTGTTATCCTCTTGAAGTTTATAGTCGCCGGTATATAAATACCGAACTCCCTGATAAATCATCAGTATTTGGGCGCTACCTAGAATATGTCCTGCAGGGTAAAATAAAATGTCAACGCCATTGAGATGAAATTTTTGTTCAAAGTCTTTAACCTGATACGATGACAAGGCTTGTTTAGCATAGCGAATTTGCATAAAGGCAGCAGTTGCTTCTGTGCAATATATCGCTTGATGTCCGGGGCTCGCATGATCACCATGGGCGTGCGAAACAACCGCTTGTTGAACCGGATAGAGCGGGTCAATATAAAAATCACCATAGGCACAATAGTAGCCTTGATCTTTTTTTACTAGAAAATCTTCAATTATTTCAGCCATACAGCTATTTACTCGATAAGAATTGTTGATGTAATGCCATCACTTGTGTTATCAAGCTGTGGTCATCATCGTTATATATGATAAAGTCGGCTAATGCCTCTTTTTCCTTTTCTGGCATTTGTTTACTTATTCGTCGCCTCACTTCTTCTTCATCCACTTGATCTCGTTGCATCACTCGCTGAATACGCAGTTCTTCAGGAGAACTTACTAATATGCAATAATCCAAGCTTCTATAAGACCCGCTTTCAAACAAAAGCGCAGCTTCCTTTAGACTGTAAGGGGAGCTTTGTGCGGCAGCCCAATCTTCAGCAGCCTTAATCACAGCGGGATGAACAATTGAATTCAATTTTTTCAATTCAACTTCATCCTTAAAAACACGTGAAGAAAGCCATACTCGATTTAACGTTCCGTCTTCAAAGTAGACTTCAGGACCAAAAGTCTCAATCAATGCAGCTCGCACTGCTTCACTTCGAATCATGATGTCCTTGGCTTCTTTATCCGCGTCGTAGGTTGGAACAGCAAGAATCTTAAAAATCTTTGAAACTAAGCTTTTGCCCACACCTATTCCTCCGGTTATCCCAATTTTTAATCCCATATTATTTTCGAACGAAGAAATCTACATTTTGAGGTTCAATACTAATAACTTGACAGAAATCGGGAATCTTCGTGATGATTACCGGCAAACTTTGAACTTTATGCTCTTTCCAAGCTTCTAGATCAACAACAGCTTCAAAGTCTCTGGAAGTCCATTTATTATAATCTTTCACGGCCACTAAGATCGTTGCCTTCACTTTTCCAGGTAGAACACGAACGGAGGTATACTGTTTACCATTTTCGACTTTTAATGGTAACTCAATAATCTTCTCAGTGATTTCACCGACAGGAATCACAACTTCGGAGAAAGTCGGGTAGATTGTAATGTTCGTACGCTGCTGCTTATTCAAATAGGCAACTGTACGCACATCCGTGTTAACATCTTTCCCCTTGATCGTATCGGTTTCTAGGTATTCAATGCTTGCCACATCATCTAACGGGCCTGTTATCGTCACATATTCTGGACTTGCTTTGGTAGCTCCAATGATGCCATATTGCTTTTGGAAGGTCAGGTTATGAACGACTTTCACTGGAACCTTTCGTTGTGTTTGCTTAGAGAAGTCAAAGTAAAGTGTATCTGGAGACACTCCGATTACTTGTTCCTCTTGTCGAAATTGACGGTTTATAAATCCGATTTGACTACCGAACACAATAAAATTTCTTGTTTTCAATCCACTTAGATCGACTTGTATTTTCGCAGTATCCGGACGAACGCGCTCCATTAGAACTTTCCAACCAGACATTTTTAATTTGACCGTGACTGTATCGGATTGTAATGGATGGAAGGCTTTACTTTCTGGCAAATTCACATAGGTCATACTTGCCTTCTTAGAGAAAGTGTAATCGCTGGAGATTGCGAATAATGTCCATGCTAGAAATGAAATAAGGATACAACGTAAAAAAATAGATAATTTACGTCGTTGTACTTTACTGATACGCCTCATAGCCATTTTACAAATGTACTATTTTGAAACTAAAAATTACATCCCCATCCTAGAGTCGATTCACGGTAAAAAAACCGCTTTTATTCGCAAAAAGTTCCCGTTCCTTATCCGCTTATTGACAAAATTATACGTAACTTTGTGCTTTAATTGAAGGACGTTCAAAATTCACTTTCATAATGATTCATTTCTTCGTGAACCAATCGAACACTGTATATGCTGTTCAAACCCAAAAAGACTTATCTACCGAAGATATCTCTAAACTAAACTGGCTTTTTGGAAATGCTAATAAACTCAACGATCAGACATTAAATGACTACCATGTAGGGCCTCGTGCTGCAATGGTTACTCCTTGGAGTACTAACGCCGTAGAGATCACTCAAAACATGGGCATTGAGGGGATTATTCGTATTGAAGAGTTTCAAAAAGTTAATGCAGAGTTTCATGAGTTTGATCCGATGATCTCTCAAAAATATAGTGCATTAACTCAAGATATGTTTACCATCCATATCACACCAGAGCCTATTCTGGATATCGAAGATATCGATGCTTATAACAAATCTGAAGGCTTGGCTTTAAGTCCGGAGGAAGTAGATTATTTGAATCGTCTTTCTGACAAAATTGGCCGTAAGTTAACAGACTCTGAAGTATTCGCTTTCTCACAAGCCAACTCGGAGCACTGTCGTCATAAAATCTTCAACGGTACTTTTGTCATCGATGGTGAGGAACAAGCAACTTCGCTATTCAAATTGATTAAGAAAACATCAGAAACAAACCCGAACGGTATTGTTTCTGCTTATAAAGACAATGTCGCTTTCGTAAAAGGTCCGCGAGTAACTCAATTTGCTCCTAAAACTGGCGACAAGCCCGACTATTACGAGGAAAAGGATTTTGATTCGGTCATATCGGTTAAAGCGGAAACGCATAACTTCCCAACTACGGTTGAGCCGTTTTCAGGCGCAGCGACAGGTTCTGGTGGCGAGATTCGTGACCGTCTTGCTGGTGGTCAGGGTGCATTGCCGTTGGCAGGTACGGCCATCTATATGACAGCTTATTCGCGATTACTTGCTGACCGCCCATGGGAGAACGGTATGCAAGAGCGTGAATGGTTATATCAAACCCCTATGGACATCTTAATCAAAGCATCGAATGGTGCTTCAGATTTTGGAAATAAATTTGGTCAACCATTAATTACTGGTTCGGTACTTACATTTGAGCATGAAGAGGCTGGTCGCAAATTAGGATACGACAAAGTGATTATGCAAGCTGGTGGTATCGGCTATGGCAAATTAGATCAAGCAAAAAAACATAAACCGCAAGAAGGAGACAAAATTGTAAT
Source organism: Sphingobacteruim zhuxiongii (assembly GCF_009557615.1). Taxonomy (NCBI): domain Bacteria; kingdom Pseudomonadati; phylum Bacteroidota; class Sphingobacteriia; order Sphingobacteriales; family Sphingobacteriaceae; genus Sphingobacterium; species Sphingobacterium zhuxiongii. The sequence continues at coordinate 1,223,250 of NZ_CP045652.1, read as the reverse complement.
CCTTGGTGGAGAAAACTACCGTATTGGTATGGGAGGAGCAGCAGTATCTTCAGCAGATACTGGCGCGTTTGGCTCTGGTATCGAATTAAATGCTATTCAGCGTTCAAACCCTGAGATGCAAAAAAGAGCGGCAAATGCGATCCGTGCTTTTGTAGAGTCAGATCATAACCCAATTGTTTCGATTCACGATCACGGAGCTGGAGGACATTTAAACTGTCTTTCTGAACTTGTCGAAGATACAGGCGGGCTAATTGACTTAGATAAACTTCCAGTTGGAGACCCTACCCTATCTGCAAAAGAAATTATTGGTAATGAATCCCAAGAACGTATGGGGCTTGTTATTGCTCAAGATGATATTCAAAAGTTAAAAGACGTCGCTGATCGCGAACGTGCTCCGATGTATGCTGTTGGTGACGTGACGAATGATCACCGATTTACTTTTGAATCGCTAAGCACTGGTGAAAAACCGATGGATTATGCATTGGAAGATTTCTTTGGCTCTTCGCCAAAAACGATTATGAACGACAAAACAATTGATCGTCCATATGCGGATCTTTCATATCAAGCTGATCAAGTTCCAAGTTACTTAAACCAAGTCTTACAATTAGAAGCTGTTGCTGCAAAAGATTGGTTAACGAATAAAGTCGACCGTTGTGTTGGCGGACGTGTTGCTAAACAACAATGTACTGGTCCATTACAGTTACCGTTAAATAATGTTGGTGTAATGGCTTTAGACTATAAGTCTACAGAAGGGATTGCGACAACAGTAGGTCATTCGCCGTTAACGGCTTTAGTAGACCCAGTTGCTGGATCTAGGAATGCTATCGCAGAAGCCTTATCGAACATTGTTTTTGCACCGATTAAAAATGGCTTAAGTGGTATTTCACTATCGGCTAACTGGATGTGGGCATGTAATAATGAAGGTGAAGATGCACGATTGTATCAAGCGGTTCAAGGATGTTCTGACTTCGCGATTGCTTTAGGAATTAATATCCCTACAGGTAAGGATTCCCTATCGATGAAACAAAAGTATCCTGATGGAGAGCATGTTATTGCGCCAGGAACTGTCATTATTTCAGCTGCAGGAAATTGTACAAACATTAACAAAGTCATTGAGCCAACATTGAAAAAAACTGCTGGTTCGATTTACTATATTAATCTGTCCAAAGATAGCTTTAAGTTAGGAGGCTCTTCATTTGCTCAAATCCAGAACAAGATTGGTAAAGAAGTTCCAACAGTTAAAGATGCGAATGCTTTCAAAAATGCGTTCAATACAATTCAAGAGCTCATCTTAGATGATCAGATTGCTGCTGGACATGACGTTGGATCAGGAGGTTTAATCGTCAGCTTATTGGAAATGTGTTTTGCTGATGTAAATCTGGCAGCAAATTACGATTTAAGCGGATTAAAGGAACAAGACAGTGTAAAAGCATTGTTCAATGAAAATATTGCAGTGATTCTTCAAGCAAAAGATGATACTGCATTTGAGCAAGCAATGGCTGAAGCACAAGTCGAAGCTGTGAAAATTGGACAAGCGATTGACGGCAACGAAGTGACCTTTAAAATCAATGCAGATCAGTTTACATTCAATGTCGCTGAAACACGCGATACATGGTTTAAAACGTCTTTCCTTTTAGATCAGAAACAATCAAAAAACGGCACTGCTGAAGCGCGTTTTAATAATTATAAAAATCAACCATTGCAATATACTTTCCCTAGTCAGTTTGACGGGAAGAAGCCTGCAATTGATGCAAACAAAGCACGCCCTAAAGCGGCTATTATTCGCGAAAAAGGTTCGAACTCCGAGCGTGAAATGGCGAATGCGATGTTTATGGCAGGTTTTGATGTTAAGGATGTCCATATGACCGACTTAATCAGCGGCCGTGAAACCTTAGAAGATATTCAGTTTATTGGTGCTGTTGGTGGTTTCTCAAACTCTGATGTATTGGGTTCTGCAAAAGGTTGGGCAGGTGCATTTCTTTATAATGAAAAAGCAAAAACAGCTTTAGAAAAATTCTTTGCTCGTCCCGATACACTTTCAGTTGGTATCTGTAACGGATGTCAATTGTTCATGGAGCTTGAATTGATCAATCCTGATCACGAAGTTCATGGAAAGATGTTGCACAACACTTCTCAGAAGCACGAATCTAATTTTGTTTCTGTAAAAGTTCAAGAAAACAACTCGATCATGTTGTCAACTTTAGCAGGAAGCACTTTAGGCGTATGGATCTCTCATGGAGAAGGTAAGTTTAATCTTCCAAACACAGAGAGTCAATACCATATTGTAGCGAAATACGCTTACGATCAATATCCTCACAATCCAAATGGATCAGATTTCAACACCGCGATGATGTGTGATAAAACTGGTCGTCACTTAGTTACGATGCCTCATATTGAGCGTTCTACATTCCAATGGAACTGGGCTAATTACCCTGAAGGACGTCAAGATGAAGTAACTCCATGGTTGGAAGCGTTTGTTAATGCACGCCAATGGATTGAAAATCAAAACAAATAAGTTGGAAACAACGCAATATGAAACAAGGGGTTAACTGAAGAGTTAGCCCCTTGTTTGTTTTCAGTCGGTGGATATTTCAGGCAAATCGTATATTTATCCTCTACTTAAACCTATACAATCAAATGAAAACAATCTGGCTTACTTTTCTAGTATTTCTAGTCTCCTATTCCTATGCAGGGAATGAAACCATCTTCATTGCTCCAAACGGCAATGATGGGAACAAAGGAACAATAGAATCCCCACTTGCAAGTATCGAAGGGGCACAATTAAAAATCAAAGAACTCCGCTCAAGATTACAAGCAAATGACAGTATCATTGTTCAAATTCAATCTGGCACTTATCCAATTAATCGACCAATTACATTGGATTATCCAGTGCTTTCCGACTCCAAAACAACCATTATTTTCCGTGGTGATCAAAAGGATCGTCCATTAATTACTGGTGGTAGAACTACCGGTCGATTTGAAGCAGTGACACCTCAGCTTTGGCGGGTTTATATCCCCGAAGTCGCAAACTATGGCTTTTACTTTGAGCAGCTATATATCAATGGTGAGCGTCGCTTTCGAGCACAAACTCCTAATCAGGGCGACTTCTTCAAACCAAAACGCGTAACTGTCAATAAATTAGATTCTACAAATGCCTACACCTCACAAAAAATCACATTAAAGGATAGCGAGCTAAGCATTTTAAACGATATAGAAAAATCTGAATGGAATGATGTGCAGGCTGTATTCTATCATAAATGGGATAATACTAGAAAACGGATTCAGTATATCAATAAAGTAGACTCCAGCATGTATCTAACCGGTAGACTACATACCGTAAATCCATTGACAATCAAGAGCCTTTACGTTATAGAAAACTATAAAAAAGCTTTAGATTCACCTGGGGAGTGGTATCTCGAACGAGACGGCTTCCTCTACTATATCCCGATGCCTGGCGAAACGTTGGAAAATACAGAGGCCGTTTATCCGGTTGCGGAGAAATTCCTAGTGATAAAAGGCAGTCCAGAAAAAAAGGTTTCCAATATTCGGTTCGAGCATATTCGTTTTGAATATGTTTCCACACAGACGCCTCCAGAGGGTCAAGATCCTGTACAAGCGGCTGCTAACCTAGATGCGGCTGTCATGATTGATTATGCCGATAACATTCATTTTAAGAACTGCGATATCGCACATACAGGGCGATACGGTATATGGTTCAATAAAAATACTTCTCACTCCTCGGTCGAAGAATGTCACCTTTATGATTTAGGAGGAGGTGGAGTCAAGATTGGAAGTGACCCAATTGCATTAAGTCATCATATAAAAATCCACAATAACATCATTCAGCATGGTGGCTACATTTTCCCTTGTGCAGTAGGCGTGATTATCATTCATGGAAGCGACAATGAAATAACACATAACGATATTGCTGATTTTAGATATTCTGGAGTTTCTGTAGGATGGGTATGGGGATATGCTCCGAGTCCTTCCAAAAGGAATAAAATCGAATTCAATCATATCCATCACCTAGGTTGGGCAGAATTAAGCGATATGGGAGGTGTTTACACCCTAGGTGCATCAGAAGGTACTACAGTCAGTAATAACGTCGTACACCACGTCTTTTCCTATGATTATGGGGGATGGGGACTTTATACTGATGAAGGCTCTACCGGAATCGTTATGGAAAACAATTTGGTGTATAAATGCAAAAGCGCTGGCTTCCATCAGCACTATGGAAAAGATAATATGATCCGTAATAATATCTTTGCACTAAATCAGTATTTCCAAATTCAGCTGACTCGATCAGAGGATCATCGTTCACTTTCCTTTCAAAACAATATTGTTTATTTCAATGAGGGCGTTCTTTATAGAAGTAATGAAAAAGATAAATGGATTACAGCGAAAGTCGATATCGATAACAACTGTTATTGGGATACGCGAAGTAAAACTTTTCAATTCGCTAAATTAAACTTTGCTGATTGGAAAAAACTTGGACGTGATGAACACAGTTTTATCGCTGATCCAAATTTTCGAGATCCCGCAAACTTTGACTTCAGATTTAAGAATGATAAAATCATTAAAAAGATAGGTTTCAAAAAATTTGACTACACAAAAGCTGGCGTTTATGGCGATTCAGCGTGGAAAGAAAAGGCGGTATTATCTAAACAGATAGAGAATGATTTTGATCAAGCTGTTGCTAAATGGGCTCAGCCAATTTAGCGATCACTCCTAAAGCGTGAAGCACAAGAATAAATAGAATAAGAAAGGAGCCATATTATTTATGGCTCCTTTCTATTTTTAAACCTCTAACATTCAACTCCTCGAAATAGCACTCTATCTGATTGCTTTAGATATCTAGTTTTTTGATGATGTTTGCGTCGTGACGTCGATAAGAATATTTGATTCGGTATGACTGGAATTTGGTTAAAGCATCTTTTATGGTAGAAATGCAACTGGATTGTGATGAATCATACTTATGATAGAAATTAACTTAAAGAATTCGCTAGTCTATTTGCTACACTTCCACAATTTGATTTAGACAAAGAGATGCCGACTAATACCTTAGACATATTCTGTAGGATTATTCAATATTCAGAAATAACATTTATCTTTAGGTAATTTAAATTCATACGACTATGTTAATTGACCAGTTATCATACGCCTTATTTATTTGGCAACTGTTTTTTATCACGCACGTACTGGCGATGGTTATTGCACTAATTCATGTTGCCACGAATAAGCAGTTGAATTTCATAAATTCTATTTACATCGCGTTAGTTATAGTTTTCGTGCCGTTAATCGGAAGTGTTTTCTATTTTACAGCGTTCGCCAAATTCCTTAGTAGAACGAAGAATTCTTAAAAACAGGTTGTTTTATACGCTGGTTTATTTTTTCAAAACATCTTCATTCGATTTAAATTACTGCTTCTCTGATTTAGAAATCCTAAGATATTCCGTCCTAGTGAACAATAAAAAAATAGCTAGCCCTATTCGGGATAGCTATCTTAATAAACATTTTAAAAACGTTGGCTTTTATTAGAGTAATTGTGTGTAATAAAATTCAATCAATTTTTGTACTCTCCCCCTCTTTTTGCTGATAAAAAGAGTGATGGAAGTTATTATCGATTAAGTTACATTTTTTATTTCACACATAAATCATGGGTTACCAAAGGTTTCCAGTAACCTTGAGGATACTCCTATCTAACATCACTATTTTCTATTTAAACGCGATTCTTCTAAGTCTAAGTTATGTTCTAACTCCCGCAATAGTGAATCGTCATATTTCTTTTCCGAATGCATCTTATATAAAGTCTTACGTCTTTGATTTATCACATCCTGTGTAACGCGCTTGTAAAGATCCTTTTCATTTGCGATTCGCATCTTCGATTCTTCATCTATCGTCGACGCAGAAGTATCTAATCTTCTTTTCATTTGCGTATAAATCGCCTTTACGGTAAAGCTTTCTCGCAACTCATTGGTATATTTATTTTCGATCAATTTCATGCCCTCTCGCGCCAATCGATAACGAATAGCTTCAATTTGCACGTCTTCTGGGATCTCTTCTGAATTTCCTTCCAATTTAATTCCGTTGATTAACCAAGGAAGCGAAAGCCCTTGAACGACTAACGTGACTAGAATTACGACGAAGGTGATAAATAAAATAAGATTCCTGTGCGGAAAGGCTGTACCATCACTGAGTGTCAATGGAATTGCCAATGCTGAAGCTAGCGAAACAACACCTCGCATGCCTGCCCATCCAATTATTAAAGGAAGTTTCCATCCTGGAGAGTATTCATTATTACGAATAATTTTGAACAGCATTCTTGGAATAAAGGCTGAACCATAAATAAAAATAATCCTCAGCACAATGATAATTGCGGTAATAGCAAGTGCCATTTGAATTGCCCATTCCATCGAAACGTCCTCAATCCCAGCAATAATAATTGGTAGCTCCAAGCCGATCAGGATAAAGACAAAGCCATTTAAAAGGAATCCAACAGTATCCCATACTTCCCGCGTTTGAATACGGGTATGATAGTCCAAATAGTCTTTGGAACGGAAGGATAGAAATAATCCCCCAGCAACTACAGCCAATACGCCAGACCATTCAAAATGCTCGGCGACGATATACATTATATATGGGGCGATTAAAGTAATCGGGGTTGTAATACTGGAAGATTTCGCAACATAACGTAGGAAAACATAAAGGATATGACCGATAATCAGACCTACAAATATTCCCATAATGGCTAAGGTAAAGAAGTCAACAATTGCCTTTTGAGGTTCGAAACTTCCGGTAATAATCACCGCTAAGGCTAATCGAAAAACAGTAAGTGAGGCAGCATCATTGACTAGACTCTCCCCTTCTAATAGTGTTATCCCTCGCTTAGGCATGTTAACACCTTTCAATACAGAGGTTGCGGCAACAGCATCAGGTGGAGATATAATCCCTCCAAGTAAGAATCCTAATGCAAGAGTAAATCCCGGGATAATATGTACAGATAAATACGCGACTGCCAACGAGGTGACAAAAACGAGACCGAAGCCCATGATCATAATTGATCGCTTATATTTCCAGAAGCTATTCCACGAGGTATACCAAGCAGCCTCAAAGAGCAGTGGCGGCAGAAATATTAAGAAAACAATATCCGGATTTATACTTACTTCAGGCATTCCGGGAATCAGTGAAATCACTAGTCCTCCAATAACAAGCAGGATTGGATAAGAAACGCTAAACCGCTGACTTATAACAAATAACATAGCCATGAAGAAAAATAGTATCATGACCAATAAAATATTAGACTCAATCATTTATTAATAGGTATCTTTGTGTGTATAAAATTAATGGAAAATATCTCAAAAAATTTACATCCCAGAAATAAGTTCAATAAATCTTACAATATTGAGCAACTGGTGAAGAATACCCCAAGTTTAAGAAGTTATGTCATTCAAGTTGATCATGATCATCTATCAATAGATTTCACGCATCCTGAAGCTGTATTTCACTTAAACAAAGCCTTGTTAAAATCTACTTATGGAATCAAGGGATGGCGCGTATTACCGAATAGTCTAGTGCCAACAGTACCAGGACGCTTAAACTACATTCATTATCTTGCCGATCTATTAGGAGGAAAATCAGGACGTTCTGTTCAGATTCTTGATATTGGAACGGGTTCTAGCATTATTTATCCTATCCTAGGAGTCAAAGAATATGGTTGGTTATTTACTGGATCGGAGACTCATGTTCCCTCGCTAGTTAACGGAAATGCTATCCTGAAGGATAATCCAGAGTTAGCGAAATCTATTCGTCTTAGACAACAAAACGACCCAACGAATATTTTAAAGGATATTATTCTCCCGAATGAATACTACGATGCGATTATGTGTAACCCTCCATTTTTTAAATCCAGAGAGGATCATGAATCACAAGTTTCGAGGAAAAATAAGAATCTTCGTATTTCTCAGGATGCCAATTCAAATTATCAGGGATTAGCAACAGAGCTGTGGACAGAAGGTGGCGAACAAAAGTTTATAACGCAGTTAATTTATGAAAGCCTAACTTTCAAGGATCAAATTGGCTATTGCACCGCTTTAGTGTCGAATAAAGACAATATTAGACCGCTTCGCGCAGTGATCGAATACCACAAGGCTAAAGATGTTCAAGTAATCAATATGTCCCAAGGGAATAAGATTAATCGAATTCTTGCTTGGAAATGGGTTGATAAAAAATAAAAAAAGGCTATCTGATAATCAGATAGCCTTTTTTATTTTGTTAATATGTTTAAGCCGAAGCTTTAGCATTTGCTGCTTTTGAAGCATCTAAAGCAATCGCAGTTTTATCGAAACGGATTTTAACACCATTACCTACATCTACTAAAAAGGTAGTATCTGTTACTTCCACGATTCTACCGTGAATACCAGCTGTAGTTACTACTTTAGAATTTACATTTAATTCCTCGATATATTTTTTATGGTCTTTTTGCTTTTTCATTTGTGGTCTAATCATGAAGAAATAGAAAACCACCACCATTAATAAAATTGGAAGGAATTGCATTATTCCACTCCCACCTGTTGCTTGTAATAAAATAGTTGAAATCATCTTGTTTTATTATAATTTATTTGTTTGCTTTTAATTTACTACAACTTCACCTTTTAACTGAACCGTTGTCACCGGCTTTTCAGCGTTGGAAGCAATAGTAATAATTTTTTGTTGTTGACCTACCTGACCTTGACTATCAAATTTCACCGCAATCTCACCAACTTCACCTGGCTTTACTGGCGTTGAAGTATAAGTTGGCGTAGTACACCCGCAACTTGCCGATACCTGTGCTAAAACAATAGGATAATCTCCTGAATTTTTAAACTTGAAAACATGCTCTACAACTTCACCCTCTTTAACTGTTCCAAAGTTAAATGCATCCTCTTCGAATTCCATTTTGCCAGCACCTGCTTGCTCAGCATTAACTACAGTTGAATCTGCTTTGCCCGCCGTTGCTTCTTTACTTGTGTTGTTACAAGCTGTGAAAAACAATCCGCTTGCTAACAATATTAAACTTAGTTTTTTCATTATGTTATGCGATTAATCCTCTACCCTCTTTCTTAATACGACGTTGACTCGTTAAGTCCGATAAAATCTTATCTAAAATACCATTGATAAAGGTACTACTTTTCAACGTACTAAAGGACTTTGAAAGTTCAATATACTCGTTAATTGTTACTTTTACAGGAATCGTAGGGAAATGTATCAGTTCCGTGATAGCCATTCTCATTAACAAATTATCGATTAACGCGATACGATCAGCTTCCCAGTTTTTAGTCTTCTCAGAGATAAGATCTTGGTATTCCTTTGTATACTTAATAGTAAGCTTCAATAAATCTAAGACAAAATCTTTATCCTCAATCCAAGAAGGCGTCAAGTCTGCTAATTGATTCTTTGCAGGAACCTCACTACTGAAATTCTTGAAAGTCTTCGCAATCATCGCTTGTAAAACTTCACGATCTACCGGCCAATTGATAAAGCGAGCTTCGAAAGCTTGTTCAACGTCTGTAGATTTTAGAATAAGCTTTTTAAAGATATGTTTAATGATATCTTTTTCCGTAGCAATAGATCTATCATCTTGTTGCAAATATTCTAGGTAGGTTTCAGATTCTTTCAGTTGAGCAAAAATAGAACGAACAATCTCTGGATCGTAACTCCAATCAACATCGTAACGTTTTACTTTCTCCAAATACTCTCTATTTTGACGTAGAGACTCAATAAACGTATTGCTGTTTAATTTTGTTGAAGAAAAGGTCTGATCTGTCGACGAAGGGATCCATTTATTGGCAATACCTTCCACATCTTTTAATACATACTCCGCAACCTCATCCAAAAGATTCAGAGTCCAAATGTACATCTCATCAACTTCCTCTACATTTTTCAGTAGACTTTTCTGAAAATCTGGAAGGTTTTTATCTTCCGATAAACTGTAGGAATACAGTACTTGCATTACCTTAACCCTAAGGTGTCTTCTATTTAGCATAATTTTATAAAGAACGAATATTTAATAAAGAACGATATTATACTATTATCTCAACTTTTTCATATCGGAAATACGTTTTTCCGCAAGCTCTTTTGCAGCTTGGTGTGTCGAAATGTTTTCTTCATTTGCTTTTTGAATCACATGTCTTGTTGCTGTGTAGATATGACGAATCAAATAGTCCGTACGATCTGCACCGTAACCCTCCAACTCCGAGAAACAGCTAATTAAAGCGCCCGAATTGATCAAAAAGTCTGGTGTATAAAGAATATTATTATCTTTTAATAATTGTGTGGTAACCTCTTCGTCTAATAACTGATTATTCGCAGAACCAGCGATTATTTTACAACGCATACGCGGTACTGTATCTGGATTTACGGTTCCTCCTAACGCACAAGGTGCATAAACATCGGCATCCAATTCAAAACTCGTAGAGTAAGTTATTGGCTCAGCCTTATATTTCGCCGCAATTTTCATCTTGCGCTCTTCTGTCATGTCAGAAACATATACACGTGCATTTTCAGCTCGCAATAAGGATACTAAATGCTCTCCAACGCTTCCAACACCTTGAACTGCGATTTTTCTACCCGCCAAGTTCTCGTCACCGTATAACTCCTTAATTGCCGCTTTGATCCCGTAATAAACACCTTTCGCTGCAAAAACAGTTGTGTCTCCAGCACCATTTAATGAAGTTGGTAGACCAGCAACATAGTTCGTTTCACCATGTATATGCTCTAAATCTTTTTGAGTTGTACCAACATCAATAGACGCAATAAAATTACCGTTTAGCCCATTGATAAAACGTCCGAAACGACGCATTAACACTTCTGACTTCTCTGTTCGATTATTGCCGATAATAATTGCACTACCTCCTCCTAAGTTCAAACCTGCTAATGCAGATTTGTAGGTAATGGCTTTAGAAAGACGCAATGCATCCTCAATAGCTTCTGCTTCTGTTGCATATGGCAACATACGGACTCCACCAATTGCTGGGCCCAAAGTTGTGTCATGAATCGCTACGATTGCTTTTAGTCCTACCTCTTTATCATTACAGAAAAAAAGGTTCTGATGGTCAGATATACGCATCAAGTCGAAAAGTGAGGAATTATCCCTTTGCATAATTAAACATAATTTTACAGCTACAAAAATAGCAATATTTTTGCATCGAACGCTATGCACCCACAAAATATTAGGTTAGAGCCATTAGATTTGAAATTTTATGCAGCATGCATTCCCTTTTAGTTAAAATTCTAAAACGATTATCCCCTTGTGTTATCAACCTGCTAAACATTTAAACAAATCAACACATTTATCTCAGCCCCGATAATCAACTATTGACTTGAATCATGACTCTTGGATAACAGATTCGGATATCTTTACAGTACTTTTATTTAAATATATCCCTTACTTTTGTTCTTGCATGAAAGATCTCGCCTACCTCAATAAGTTTTTTTACAAGTATCGCTGGAAGATAGTACCTGGTGTCATCTTCGTCATTATTTCAAATTACTTCGGAATACTACCTGCACAAGTAATTCGCGAGGCTTTCGATTTAGTAAAAGAAAATATTGATCTGTATCGACTTTATGACGGCTTTGAACGCCAAACCCTCATCTATCAGATATTTGGTAACAGCTTGCTATTCTTCGGTATTGTAGTATTGGTGTTGGCCTTACTCAGGGGAATCTTTTTGTTTATGATGCGTCAGACGTTGATTTTAACGTCTCGTCATATAGAGTATGATCTAAAAAATGAAATCTATCAGCACTATCAGGAACTAGACTTCGCATTTTATCGCCGAAATAACACCGGTGATTTAATGAACCGAGCAACCGAAGATGTAAATCAAGTAAGAAACTACCTAGGTCCTGCAATCATGTATGCGATAAATACTGTTGTATTGTCGATTATGATTATCTACGCCATGTATAATGTGAATGCGAAATTAGCGACCTATTCACTTCTTCCAATTCCAATTATCTCGATATTAATTCTATTCGTCAATAAAGTAATCAACCGACGAAGTGAGCGCATTCAACGGCAATTATCTCATTTATCTTCCTTTGTACAAGAAACATTTTCAGGAATCCGTGTGATTAAAAGCTATACCCGCGAAAAAGATAAAATGGACTCCTTTAAAATTGAAAGTGATCGGTATAGAAACATCAATTTAAATCTGGTTAAAGTTCAAGCCATTTTCTTTCCCTTAATCATATTCCTAGTTGGTTTCAGTACAATTATTACAGTTTATATTGGCGGATTAGAAGTTAATGATGGTAACATTACGGCAGGTAATATTGCTGAATTTATTATTTACGTCAATCAATTAACATTCCCTGCGATGTCGCTAGCCTGGGTAACCTCGTTAGTGCAGCGTGCGGCAGCATCTCAAAAACGTATCAATGAATTCCTAAATACGCGATCAGAAATCAAAGAAGGAGAAAGTGATGTAAAAATTGAAGGAGACATTCGTGTGGACAACATATCCTTCACTTACCCTGATACCGGAATCAAGGCTATTGATCAAGTGAGTTTTCATGTCCCTGTAGGAAAAACATTAGCCATTATTGGAAAAACAGGTTCTGGAAAATCTACATTGGCAAATCTATTACTCCGTATGTACGATGTTGACGCAGGTGAAATTCTATATGACCAAAAGAATATCAAAGCATTCAAAACTCATGCTGTCCGAGAACAAATTGGTTTTGTTCCTCAACAAGTTTTTCTGTTTTCCGACACCATTGCCCGTAATATCGCATTTGGTTTAGACCAGGTCGATATGCCGCGCATTGAACAAGCAGCAAAAGATGCGGCTGTTTATGAGAACATCGTCGGCTTTGAAGAAGGCTTTGAGACTCATTTAGGCGAACGAGGAATCACATTATCCGGTGGTCAAAAACAGCGTGTTTCTATTGCAAGAGCATTAGTTAAAGATCCGAATATACTGATATTTGACGACTGTCTTTCGGCAGTAGACACGAAGACCGAAGAGGAAATACTACATAATTTAGGTCGCATAATGCAGGGTAAAACGTCAATTATCATTGCACATCGAATTTCGACAATTAAAAATGCAGATCAAATATTAGTGTTGGATGCAGGTCGAATAATTGAGCGAGGAACGCATCAAGAATTATTGGCTTTAAATGGCGAATACAGCTCACTTTACGATAAACAATTGCTAGAATCTTAGCTAAAATTAAAAATCAAATATTTCTCGTATAATTTCAAAATATTTCATTTAATTTGTGTTAAAGCATATTAGCCAAACACAATTATGAGATGCTATTTATTAACCTGCTGCTTAATTCTCTTAAGCGCATTGGGCTATGCCCAGAACTCCTCCATGCCTAAATTAGACGTCACTATTTTCAAGCATGACCATCAATCTGTAGACACCGCAGCTAAAGCTGTTGTACTGTACGAATTCGGACGATCAGAAATTGAAGTCTCCGAATCGCAAAATTCAATAGGTGTTAACCATTATTGTCACGTACGGATAAAGATCCTAAAGAAAGATGGTGATAAGCACGCTACGATTGAAATCCCAGTTTACAAATATGGATCAGATTTCGAACGAGTGACCGAAATAAAGGGATCGACGTACAATTTAATCGATGGACAAATTCAAGCTGATGAGCTGAAAAAGGACGCTATTTTCACAGAGAAAGTTAGTGCCCACTACCAGGTCATTAAATTCACCTTACCCAACATTCAAGAAAACTCAATTATTGAATATAGCTATCGAACAAATACGCCAGCAATATGGAATTTAAAGACTTGGTATTTTCAAGATGAAATCCCAAAATTGCACAGTGAATACGTAGCTGTCATCCCATCTGTCTTTGAATACAACGTCACACTAAAAGGACACTACGCAATCAGTGACTTAAAAACAGCAAGACTAAGCGAGCATTTCTTATTAAACAGTAAGCGTTTTGATTGCTCACGAATGACCTATATTATGAAGGATATTCCAGCATTCAAAGAAGAAGATTATATGCTGGCTCCCATCAATTACATTTCTGCGGTTAACTTCGAACTTAAAACATTCCACGAGCCAAGCGGAGCTATAAAAAACTATACACGCGTTTGGAAAGACGTAGATACAGAACTTCTTAACGACAAAGATTTCGGTGGGCAAATAAAAAATAAATCCGTCTATGGAAAATTACTTCCTAGTATTATTTCTCCAGACTCATCTAAATTATTCAACGCAAAGAAAATCTACAACTACATTCAGCAAAATATCGTATGGAATAAAACATTAGGTAAATACGCTGAAAATGGTATTAAGGACGCATTGGAGAAAAAGAAAGGAAATATCGGGGATATTAACTTAAGTTTGGTATCCGCTTTAAACAATGCCGATATTGAAGCTTATCCTGTTATTATCTCCACTCGAAACAATGGGATTCCCAATGTTGTACATCCGGTGTTATCCGATTTCAATGCGGTCATCGTGGCGGCATTAATTGATGGAAAGTCCTACCTACTCGATGCCAGCGACAAATACCTAACATTTGGCTTATTGTCTTTACGTTCGATTAATGAACGAGGAAGAATTATATACTCCAAACAAAGCTCCGATTGGATTGAACTTACGAATACTATTCCAACAAAAAAGACATACAATATATTTGCGACGATTTCCGAAGACGGCAAAATGAAAGGTAAAATTGAAAAATACTATGTCGGTTTGGAAGCCTATATCCAGCGAAGCGAAATAGAAAAATTCCCTACCATTGAGGAGTACGAGGAAAATGTGATCGAAAAGAGTTCGGGGCTTAAGATTCTTAGCAATAAAATTAAGAACCTTACGGAACTTGACAATCCTTTAGTGGAATCAATGGAATTCGAGTTTGACATGCGCGAAAATTTCAATGCCACACAAATTCTATTGAACCCAATCATGTATGAGCGCCAGCGGAAAAATCCTTTTAATTTATCAGAGAGAAACTTCCATGTCGATTTAGGTTCCGCACGAGCTGAACAGTATAATATTAACATCACTTTCCCAGAAGGCTATAAATTAGATAATTTCCCAAAAAACACCTCTTATTCGCTACCAGAGGGTGCCGCTAAATTTATTTATCGGTCTTCTTTTTCGGACAATGTGCTCATGGTTCAACAAGTCACCAACCTAAATCAGGCAATTTACACCCCCGAAGAATACTTCCATTTAAAAGAGTTCTTCTCACTACTAATTCAACATCAGAATACTGACTTCCTTTTCAAGAAAATATGAGAATACTAGCAGCAACGCTATTTACAATATTAGCATGTACCGCTTTTCAAAGTAAAGCACAATACGCAGCGAACTTAATTCCAAAAGAAATGTTAAGTCGTGCTTCCGCGACGGTCAGATTTAAAGAAACTGTGCTCGAGATTAAGTCGTTTAATCAAGCGATAGAGACTGAAAAAAGCGCCATTACAATACATAATAAAGCCGGCGACGAATATGCCGATCTCTACATCTTTTATGATAAAATTAGGCAAATAAAAGACCTTAAAGGCGAAATTCAAGACGAGGATGGCAAAGTAATTCGCAAATTCGGAATGAAGGATTTTAAAGACTATAGTGCCAGCGGACAATCAAACCTTTACGCAGATGATCGAGTAAAAAGTTATAGTCCCTTGATTCGCACATACCCCTACACGATTGTATACGAATATGAAATTCGCCATCAACAAACACTGAATTTACCAAGTTGGCAACCAAATTATTCAATCGACCTCTCCGTTGAAAAAAGTTCTTTTCAGGTAATTACTTCTCCTGAGATCGATCTGCGTATAAATGAACGCAATTTAACGAATCCAGTCATTACAAAAAAAGAAGCTAAATTCAACTCTTATACTTGGACTGTAGAAAATATTCGTGCAGAACGTAGCGAGCCCTATAGCCCAAGTCGTAGAACGACAGGGATGTTCGTTGAAGTTATACCTAAAAGCTTCCAATTTTATAAATACAAGGGCGAAGTTACTGATTGGAAAACATTTGGATTATGGATGAATGAAACCTTATTGAAAGATAAGCAAACATTGCCCGCTAGCACCGTAGCACAGGTCAAGGAATTAACGGCAAACCTATCTTCCAATCGCGAGAAAGCAAAAGCACTATATGAATACATGCAGAAGAAAACGCGGTATATCAGTATACAAATTGGTGTTGGCGGAAACGAACCTTTCCCTGCTGAACAGGTAGATAGATTAGGCTATGGTGATTGTAAAGCCCTCGCCAACTACATGAAGGCTTTACTTGATGTCGTTGATATACCCTCCTACTATTCTGTTGTAACCGCTGGAACAACCAAATCAGATCTATACAAGGATTTTGCTAGTCTACAAGGAAACCATATTATTCTTTGTCTGCCTTCTGAGAAGGATACAACTTGGCTTGAATGCACGAGCTCAGAGAGTCCATTTGGCTATTTAGGAGACTTTACAGACGATCGATTGGTACTTGCTATAACACCGACTGGCGGGGAAATAATGCGCACCCAGAGCTTTAATTTTGAGCAAAATTTGCAACATAGAAAATCGACTTTAAAACTCGATGAAACAGGTTTACTGAAAGGCACATTAGAAACAAAGTTTATGGGAACTCAATTCGATAATCACTTCACAAATTACAAGAAGAGCTTGGACGATCAAAAGAAAGAATTGAGAGGACAATACGATATCGATAGAATTGAATTTACAGATGTAAAATACAGCTTAGATGATAAGAACCTCGTATTTACGGAAAACCTAACAATTGAAGTCCCAAATTATGCGATAAAAAACGGAAATAATCTAACCATATACCCCAATGTGTTCAACAAAGCTAGCGCAATAACTGAACTAGCGAAGCGTATAAACCCTGTAAAGATCACCAGAGGTTATACCGATATCGATGAAATTGAAATTGAATTACCTGAAGATCTAGATGCCCGAATTAAGCCTGCAGATGTAAAAAATGAAGTACCAATGGGTTCTTATGAGATGTCTATCAAAATGAAAGACGGAAAAATGTATTGTTATCGAAAAATACAAATTAGAGAGGGTGAGTATCCTGCAGAGAGCTATGCGGCATTTACTCAATTTATGAAGGACGCAACATTCAGTGATTCCTACCGATATATTTTACCATTTCTCGATAAAAAGTAAAACAAATTTATATCTTTGGCAGGCACGCAAGCGGGGAATTAGCTCAGCTGGCTAGAGCGCTTGCCTGGCAGGCAAGAGGTCATCGGTTCGACTCCGTTATTCTCCACAACAAAACTACTTAAAGCGTTAATTTTTAAAAAATTAACGCTTTTTTGTTTATTATGATTACGCTTATGCATAAGGTTCGGTGAATTTAATTGATATATTTGGTTCAAAACCAATTATAATGAGAAGATTCCTTTTATTGTTTATTGTTATTCTTTTTACGAATAGCTACGCCGGGGATAACAATTCATTTTTATATCAGTCTAAAACGAAATGTACGTACAAAGGGAAAGCTTTATATGAGGGGCCTAGGGGTGCCTGCTATTATATCAATAAAAATAATAACAAGACATATGTTGACCGGACATTTTGCAATTGTAAATAGATAAAAAACGACATCCGCTCTTAACGAAGGCAGTGTCAATTTAAAATATCATATATCTCTTGGTCGTAAAAAGATATTGCTATTATTTCAGATATAGGCATCAATACATCCGAATTAAAATCATTAAAACTACTTCCTTGACCATCTTCGATAAGAAGAGAATAAGCTTCGATATATTGAGAAGTAAATTGAAGCCTTTTTTCTTTATCCCGATAGCCACTGAATACTGGAATAATCCTTAAGTAGTTTGATTGAGACGGTATAGGCAATTCTTTAACCCAGCCGATATAAAACTTATCGTTCTTTAATGACAAAAGTATGAGTTTTTCCTCCTTAATTGCTTTCGAAGCCAGTAATTCAAACTCATTGCCTATTGCTATAATAGCCGCATGAATTTCTTGTTCACGATCTAACAAAAAATTACTTACATAAGTAATTAGTACCACTAAAAGAAAACTTAATCCAACTAACCCTGAGAGTGGTGTAGTTTTTAATGGATTTAACGCTCTAAAAGATTCTTTGAAACTATTCGTAATGAACTGATCATATAAAAATAATTTTATAAAGAATGCACCTATTAAAATAAATACAGCACAAATAACAGTCTCAAAAAACAACGAGTTTCTGTCCAATCTCTGGGTTCTATATCTAAATTTATATGACTTCGTGAGAATATAATACCCTGCTGCTAAAGGAAGGACAAGTAAATTTAATATCATTATGCTCCAGCGAGCTTTTTATTATGTTCACCTATTTTTTTTACAATCTCAGAGTTTTTCAATTTCTCAATTGTCTCTCTAACTTTTGTTTGTTTAAAAAAATCAGAAGTTTTAATATATAGACGGCCTTCTTTTGTCGCTACGACAAAATTTCCTCGTATAACTGTCTTGCTCATAGAAGTTATATTTTACATTTATTACTAGTTACTATTTAGGCTGCTATTCAACACAATTGGTTTAACCTGCTGTGTGAAACATCCGTCAAATAAATTGTAGTTTTCTCGAAAACACTTGTATCTTTCCACCTTATAAATCAGAAACTCTTACAAGTTATAAACTATAATTTAATTTATAAAGTATTTTCTACACTATACAGAAATTTACTTTAGGTTCATAGTAATCTATATCAAATTCTAATAACTTAAATCCTTCACCACAATACCGTCGAATTCATACCCCTTCCATGAGAAATATATAAAAACAAAAAAAAGGCTAACATTACTGCTAGCCTTTTTTTTGTTTTTTGAGATATCTTAGTTATTCTCTTCTGTAGCTAATACAGAAACGTAAGATTTATTGTTAGCTTTTTTACGGAATACAACTGTTCCGTCAATTAAAGCGTATAATGTATGGTCTTTACCGATACCTACGTTAGCATCTGGGTTATGTTGAGTACCACGTTGGCGAACGATGATGTTACCAGCGATAGCTTGTTGACCTCCAAAAATCTTGATACCTAATCTCTTACTGTGTGACTCACGGCCGTTCTTGGAACTACCCGCACCTTTTTTGTGTGCCATTTCTTTATTCTAATTTATGACTTACGTCAGATTAAAAATTCGATTATAAACTGATACCAGTGATCTGGATTTTAGTGAATTGTTGACGGTGACCGTTTTTCTTTTTGTAGCCTTTACGACGTTTTTTCTTGAAAACGATTACTTTTTCACCTTTTAAATGAGACAAAATCGTAGCTGAAACTTTAGCACCTGAGATACTTGGCGTACCTACAGTAAATTTACCACCGTCCTCTGCTAACAATACATTGTCAAATTCAATACTAGCGCCTTCTTCTCCTTGTAAACGGTGTACAAAAAGGAATTGGTCTTTAGCAACTTTAAATTGCTGTCCTGCTATATTTACTATTGCGTACATTGTTATGAATTAAATGTTATTATTTAATGAGTGGCAAAGATAAAATATATTTTTTATTCGAGCAAACTTATTTTAATATCTTTAAAACGTAAATCAAGCTATGACTCCAAAATTTCTGAGAAACAAATATTTCCACGCCTTAGTGATGCCGCTAGTCTACGCCTTGCTAATGCGATTGTTGTTCGATCTATCGAATTTCTCATCCTTGTTTGTATTAATGTCGATAAGTTTTCTGTTCCTTGTCCCTTTTGTTATGGGCGCACTAACTATCTATTTCTCCCCGATTGAACAAACGAGAAAGAATGCATATACCCTACTTGCTCCGTACATTCCTTTAACCTTGTTCGCTATAATGACCATGATTTTGAAACTCGAAGGCTGGGCATGTTGGATGATGGCATTCCCAATCTTTATGATTTTTAGTTCAATTGGTGGACTGGTTGGAAAAAGCTTCCAGAAGAAACACGATACAATACTCGTATCGCTCCTAGTTCTACTTCCATTATTTTCTGCTCCCATTGAATCTTGGATTGGTAGTCATAAACAAACGTTTAAAGCGTATAATTACATTGATATTGAAGCTCCGGCGGATAAGATTTGGAGTTTAGTGACTCGTGTATCTAAAATTAAAGAAGAGGAAGACACAGGTTGGTTGAATAAAGCCTTAGGATTTCCGCGTCCAGTCGAGGCTGAACTTAACTACGAGGGTGTAGGAGCCTATCGCAAAGCAATATTCACAAATGGTTTAGTCTTTCATGAGACCGTAACACATTATGCGCATCAGAAAAGCATGAGCTTTAGCATCAAGGCAAATCCTTATGAAATTCCATCCACAACATTAGATGAACACGTTGTCGTTGGTGGTAATTTCTTCGATGTTCTGAATGGGACTTATGAGCTCGAGAAATTAGCCGATGATAAATATAGACTTCATCTTTATAGTCATTTTACCCTTGATACGACCTTTAACTTCTACGCTGGCATATGGGCAAGATGGATTATGCAGGATATTCAAAGAAATATTTTGAAAGTCGAAAAAAGAAGAGCAGAACAAAGTTAGTATTTGGAATACAGTTCGTCGATTCCACAATTATGACCCCAGTCTAGCCGTTTGCTAAGTAAAATATTGCTGTGAACTGCTACTTCCACTTCAATTCACCATAATTTAAAATCGTCTTATCGATTAGCTGATAATCTTCATCGTATATCGGAAGATAAACAACATAGTAGATGGGGCCACTCAATTCGCTAATTTTATAGGTTTTATCTTCTTCCACCTGATAAAACTTATCAATCGTTCTTTCCGCAGTCCACTCCTTGCTGGTCCCTTGAGGATGCTTATCGAATCTATGCTCTGTTATCGAAGAGTAAAACCAATAGCTTGGAGCCTCGTCAGACAATAGAACGGTTTTATCATCATTAAAAACGCCTTCCGCCATACCGGTATTCTCGAACCACATTACCTCTAAGTCTGCCTCACCAAGAGCTGATCGGTAAATATCTTTGTCGGTTGTAAAAGCAATGCAAAATGCTTCTAACCCTTTCACATGGAACATGAGTTTAAATGAATTCTTAGAAAGTTCCACTTGGTGATTCACAATTGGAATTACTTTAAAATCCTGCTTCGCTTTGATGTTCACCGATTGTTGAGCATTAGTGAAAAATGGACAGAATAAAAGAAGGGTAAGTAGAAGTGCGAATAGATTTTTCATGTAGCAAAAAAAGCAAAATCCCCCAAAACATAAAATAGCTGTTTTGGGGGATTTAATTTATTAATATCGTAAGAATGTTTTAACCAACAATCTCTTGAATTTCATTCATAATTTTTTGAGCGATAGCTTCTGCAGCTTCTGGCGTATGACCCTCAGAATAAATACGGATGATCGGTTCTGTATTTGATTTACGTAAGTGAACCCATTCATTCGCAAAATCAATCTTTAATCCATCGATGGTCGAATGCTGCTCATGTGCGTATTTTTCTTGCATTTTTTCCAATAGATTGTCAATATCTAATCCAGGAGTAAGCGTAATTTTATTTTTCGACATGAAATACTGCGGAAGTTCAGATCTATACTCAGAAACCTTCTTCCCTAACTTGGCTAAATGCGTTAAGAATAAGGCTACACCTACTAGGGCGTCACGACCGTAATGTGAGGCAGGATAAATTACGCCTCCATTTCCTTCGCCACCCATAACCGCATCTACTTCTTTCATCTTCGTCACTACGTTCACCTCGCCAACAGCAGCAGCGAAATATTCACCACCGTGTTTCAAAGTAACGTCGCGCAACGCACGAGTTGAAGAAAGATTAGAAACCGTATTACCTTTTTTATGTGTTAAGATAAAATCAGAAACAGCAACTAAAGTATATTCTTCACCAAATAATTCGCCATCTTCCATCATGAAAACTAAGCGATCAACATCTGGATCTACCGCAATCCCTAAATCAGCCTTATTATCCAATACAGCTTTCGAAAGATCCGTTAGGTGTTCTTTTAATGGTTCTGGATTATGTGGGAATAATCCGTTGGGCTCGCAGTGAATTTTATAGACCGTTTCAACACCCAATGCCTTTAGAAGCTCAGGTATAAAAACTCCACCAGTACTATTTACAGCATCTACAGCAACTTTAAAATTCGCTTGCTTAATAGCAGCTACATCTACGAATTCAAGCTCTAGAACATCTTCAATATGTTTCTGTAAAAAAGAATCATCCTTAGTTACTTTACCTAATTCCTCCACGGGAGAAAAATCAAAGTTTAAGCTTTCGCCCAATTCTAGAACCTCTTTCCCTTTAGCATCATCGATAAACTCACCTTTATTGTTTAACAACTTTAAAGCATTCCATTGACCAGGATTATGCGAAGCTGTCAAGATAATACCACCTGCGGCTTGTAATTTGGGAACGGCAATCTCTACCGTCGGTGTTGTCGAAAGTCCTAAATCGATAACATCGATACCTATACTTTGTAGTGTACCAATTACTAGATTAGCAACCATCTCGCCCGAAACACGAGCATCACGTCCAACAACAATAGTTTTGTTGTCAGCACCTTCCGTAACGATTTTACCATACGCAGCCGTGAATTTCACAATGTCAACAGGTGTTAAATTATCACCAGGTCGTCCACCGATTGTTCCACGAATACCAGAAATAGATTTTATTAATGCCATAGATGTTCAAATTGATATTGGCGGTAAATTTAAAGCATTTAAACAATTAATTCGATTATTATTCTTTTTTTCCAATATTTATCTATCTTTGTTGCAACTATGTTTCATTTGCAATAATCGAAAGGCTACTTGCATTTTTTTTTTAGATTT
Source organism: Sphingobacteruim zhuxiongii (assembly GCF_009557615.1). Taxonomy (NCBI): domain Bacteria; kingdom Pseudomonadati; phylum Bacteroidota; class Sphingobacteriia; order Sphingobacteriales; family Sphingobacteriaceae; genus Sphingobacterium; species Sphingobacterium zhuxiongii. The sequence goes on along the minus strand of NZ_CP045652.1, from coordinate 1,200,455 downwards.
GGTTTGATAAATTTTAGACAAATCTATTTCGCAAATATGTTAGATAAAATAATTCAATTCGATCAAGATTTCTTCTTAGCCATCAATCAAGGACTTAGCAACCCAGTCTTCGATTGGTTATTACCCATCTTGAGAAATCCGTATACTTGGTCTCCGCTATATTTATTCTTAATTATCTTTTTCATTAAACACTATGGGAAAGTTGGTGTATTAATCGTCGCATGTACTTTGGCGACGTTTGGAATCTCTGATGCCACCTCCTCACACCTGATTAAGAAAACGGTGAAACGAGTACGACCATGTAATGATGTCGTCTTTAAAAATGAAATTAATTTAAGAGCGCGTTGTGGATCAGGCTATAGTTTCACGTCATCTCATGCGACCAACCACTTTGCAATGGCCTTTTTCTGGATTGTATTATTCCGTAGAAAATGGCGCCATACTTTATGGTTATGTATTTTATGGGCGGCTTCTATATCCATTTCACAAATATACGTAGGCGTGCATTATCCGCTCGATATTCTCTGTGGTGCCATCGTTGGCATGCTCATAGGTTTAGGGACAGGCTACCTATTTAAACGTTTCTTTCCGAAATTTTTCGAACCCAAAAATAATATTCCACCAACAATACCTGCATGAGTAGTTTCCTAATTGTATCCATTCTATTTCTCTCTGCTTTAATTAGCGGAATTGCTGTATTCTTTGTAAAAAAAGACAACACACAACTTCTAAAACTAATTTTATCGTTTAGTGGTGCCTATCTCTTTGCAATTACCGTTCTCCACTTAATCCCAGAAGTGTACCATAGCGGACAAACCTCTGGAGAAGTAATCGGACTATATATACTTGGGGGATTTCTTTTCCAACTTGTACTTGAACATTTTTCACAAGGTATTGAACACGGACACATACATCAACACGAACATAAGTTTCCTGTTGGAATTTTAATCAGTTTATGCTTACACGCGTTCCTAGAGGGATTTCCTCTTGCGTCAGGGCACAGAAATGAATTGGTTTTTGGGATCGCGATTCACCATATTCCGGCAGCGTTCGCCTTAGGAAGTTTATTGATTAATACGAAATTATCGAAACAAACAATCTCCATGTTCATCGCTGTATTTGCAGCAATGACACCACTAGGCTTTCTAATAAGCAAAGGCCTATCTCAAGGTGATATCGGTGATATGTCGCAGTATTTTGATAAAATGATGGCCGTAGTAATTGGTATATTCTTACATATTTCTACCACCATTCTATTTGAATCAGGTTCTGCAGATCACCACACCTTCAACAAAAAGAAAATGGCAGCCGTGTTATTAGGCGTATTGGTTTCTCTAACCAATTTCCTATTCCCTCATGAGCATGAACACCATAATCATGGTCCTGCTCAGGAGCAACACGACCACACTGAAGATGGCCATGATCATAATCATGATCATGAAGGACATGACCACAATCATTAATCGCTAGACTTCTGAAATCTCTTCGTTGCTTGGTCCTCTAAATTTATCTAATAACTCACTTAGTAGAAGACATTCTTTTTCAGTGATGTGATTAGGTAACAGGTCGTCGAGCATCATTGAGCTTTCGATTTCTTCGAGTAGATTTAATCCTTTCTGCGTAATAACTAGATCAACAGCACGCTTATCGATGCTGTTTTTTTCTCTAGTAACCAACCCTTTGGTTACTATGCGATCGACTAAACGACTAATATCAGGCGTTTTAGTTAGCAATCGCTCTTTAAGTAAATTGTTGGTTACTGGATTTGGATATTGTCCCCTCAATACCCGAAGTACATTAAACTGTTGTAACGTCAGCTGCTTCGCACCGGCTCTCTTCTCCAATACCACATTCAGCCAGTTGTTACTGTAAATGATGTTAATGGTCGCGCGATGCCAAGCACTAGCAAATTTTCTGACCTTTACTAGCTCTTCAATCTTTGGCATATTTTAATACATTAGTGTGACTTAGCTTACAAATTAAAAGATTTTAATTCTTTATATTTGCTTCCGTTGAGATATTTTTATTAAAATTTAATCTAAATAAGTACAGATGCAAGATGTGATTAGCCTGGACAAGCTAAATATTGGAGATAGAGTTAAAATCAACGAAATACAATCCCTAGAAATACCCGCGAAATATTATGAACTCGGATTCTACCCCGGTTCATTAGTTGAAGTAAAACATAAAGCGCCTTTGAACGGCCCTATATGTGTTAATATCATCGAAAACAACGCACTAATCGCAATCCGAAAATCTGAAGCAAAACTTATCGTCGCAGAAAGAATCTAATGGCAAACCCAACAATCATTCTATTAGGGAATCCTAATGTTGGAAAAACATCCCTATTCAACAGACTTACGAAATTAAACCAAAAAGTAGGTAACTACCCTGGTATCACTGTCGAGAAGCGCGAAGGAACGCTTAGTGCGAACGGCAAAAAGTACCATATAGTTGATCTTCCAGGTACTTATACACTATTTCCTAGCTCATTAGACGAAGAGATAGTATTTAATGTTTTAAGCGACAAAAACAACCCACTATATCCAGATCTAACACTGGTTGTCGCAGAACCTTCCACGATTAAACGATCCATTATTCTTTACCAACAAGCTCGTGAACTTGGTGTTCCAGCGGTCTTTGTATTGAACATGATCGACGAACTTGAAGAGAAGGGCATGCAGATCGATTTCAATAAGCTCGAAGCCTATCTGCAAGCAAAGGTCTACAAGACCAATGCGCGAACAGGAAAAGGAATCGATGAACTCATCAAAGGCTTGGATCAAAAAGTTGGTCATTATTTCGGTAATTACCAGATCCCCGATGCATATCAAGCAGCAATGGATGAGGCAAGAGCATTGTTCCCTTTAGCAACGGAATACCTGACCTGGCAATACCTTGCTCAGGAACATATCAGTAACCTGCCTAAAGAAACGCAAGATAAATTAGCGAATATCAGAAATCGATATGGACTAAATGCGCATGATTTACAAAAACAAGAATCACTTACTCGACATGATAAAACAAGTGGGGACTTAGATTCTTTCATCTTAAAGACTGAAAACCATAAATTAGACAGCACCAATAAAATCGATAGGTTTTTACTGCATCCCGTATTCGGATATATCATTTTCTTTGGTCTATTATTTCTAATCTTTCAGGCGATTTATTCTTGGTCCGGTCCTTTGATGGATTGGATTGATGGCGCTTTCGGTGATTTAACGGCTTATTTGGACGACAAGTTACCAGACGGACCGCTTTCTTCACTTTTCATCTACGGAATTGTGGCGGGTATTGGTGGAATTGTAATATTCGTTCCACAGATTGTTATTCTTTTTCTATTCCTTTCTATTATGGAAGAATCAGGCTATATGAGTCGGGTTGTTTTTCTTATGGATAGATGGTTGAAGCCGTTCGGGCTGAATGGAAAATCAGTAATACCATTGATGTCTGGCGTAGCTTGTGCTATACCTGCTGTCATGTCTGCGAGAAACATTGAGAACCCGAAAGAACGACTTCTAACGATGTTAGTAACGCCATTTATGACTTGTTCTGCGCGCTTACCAATCTATATTGTTATTATCGGTTTAGTGATTCCTGATGAGAAATTCTTAGGATTCAATATGCAAGGTATTGCGCTTTTTGCTATGTACATATTAGGTATTATAGGCGCCCTTTTCTCCGCTCTGATACTCAATAAAATTATTAAAAGCGTCCGTTCTTCATTTTTGATTTTCGAATTGCCGACCTATAAAATGCCAGATTGGAAAAACGTGGCTACTAACGTTTGGGATAAGGCATCAGGCTTCCTTGTTGATGCTGGTAAAATTATTCTATTAATTTCAATCGTACTTTGGGTATTAGGTAATTTCGGCCCTAACGATAAGTTTTACAAAGCGGAAGATTATGTCGTGCAAACTAGTCCAAATCTAGAAGGAGACGAGCTTGCTAAGGCTGTTTCATCGTACCAACTGGAGCATTCTTTCTTAGGATATATCGGCATGGGAATCGAACCTATTGTACGCCCCTTAGGTTACGATTGGAAGATGGGTATCGGTTTAATCTCATCGTTTGCTGCAAGAGAGGTATTTGTAGGAACTATGGCTGTTGTATACAGTCTCGGGGATGATGTAGATATTGAAGATGACGATCAAAAGAACACGCTTCTATCAAAAATGCGTTCTGAAATCAATGCAAATACCGGACAGCCAGCCTATAATATGGCTTCAGGAATATCGTTATTATTATTTTACGCCTTCGCAATGCAATGTATGGCGACTATAGCAGTTGTCCGTAAGGAAACTGGCTCATGGCGCTGGACGCTGATACAAACCCTATTTATGACGGGTCTTGCTTACCTAGCGGCATTGATTGCGTATCAAACATTAAAGTAATGGAAACTAGTTTAATCATCCAGTACATCATTATCTTTCTCTTATTTATAGGGGCCTTATACTTTATTTTTCGTTCATTTTTCCCTGGAAAATCAAAGAAAAATACTGCTGGTTGTGGTAAAGGGTGTGGTTGTAATCTGGATGTATAGCGAACAATAAATATATTATATATTCAAGATAGTTCCTCTTATTGAATAATTAGGGAATGCGAAAATATCCCCAATTTTTACGCATGATTCCTGAAAAGTAAAATGAAAAATCTATCTTGCAGCAGAGAGCGATCTTTGGGCAAGATAGAACCTATATTAGCTCCAATCATTTGCAAAAAAATAATCTACAAGGTGCAGGAAAATCAAGAAAAAGAACTTAAAAGAGGATTAAGCAATCGTCACATTCAGCTTATTGCTTTAGGAGGAGCTATTGGAACAGGTTTATTCTTAGGCGTTGGTCAAGCGGCAATACTTGCGGGACCATCTGTTATTTTAGGTTATGCGATAGCAGGCTTAGTTGCATTTTTCATTATGCGACAGCTAGGTGAAATGGTTGTTGAAGAACCAATATCAGGAAGCTTCAGTTCGTTTGCAAATAAATACTGGGGGCCTTTTGCTGGCTTTGCCTCTGGCTGGAATTATTGGATTCTATATATTCTCGTCAGCATGGCAGAATTAACAGCTATTGGAAAATATGTGCAATTTTGGTGGCCAGAAATCCCTTTATGGGCATCCTCTTTATTCTTCTTCTTTATTATTAATGCCATCAATCTCGCTTCTGTAAAAGTATATGGAGAAACGGAGTTCTGGTTCTCGATCATCAAAGTATTGGCAATTATTGCGATGATAATATTCGGTTCCTACCTCCTACTCTCAGGAAATGGAGGCGATCGTGCAAGCGTCGCCAATCTATATAACGATGGTGGGTTTCTCCCGAAAGGATGGTTAGCGCTAGACGGCGCTGGAGGATATCAAGGATTACTCGCCGCGCTCGTCATAATTATGTTTTCATTCGGCGGTCTGGAACTGGTAGGTATCACTGCAGCTGAGGCTGAAAATCCTGAAAAGAATATCCCTAAGGCAACTAATCAAGTGTTGTGGCGTATCCTCGTGTTTTACGTTGGTGCTCTTTTTATATTATTCTCATTAATGCCTTGGCGGTCAATTTCCGCTGATACAAGTCCCTTTGTTGAAGTCTTTGCAACATTGAAAGGATTTGAATTCCATCTCTTTGGTAAAACATTCTACTTCACAACGATTATTGCGAATGCATTAAACGTTATTGTACTGACAGCGGCGCTATCAGTATATAACAGTTGTGTTTACAGTAATTCCAGAATGCTTTACGGGTTGGCAGAACAAGGAAATGCACCAAAATTCTTAAAAAAACTAAATAAAAACCACTCCCCTGTCAATGCAATATTAGTTTCAGCAGGAATCGTTGCGATTACTGTTGTGATCAATAAAGTAATTCCAAAGGAAGCCTTGGGAATCTTAATGTCACTTGTTGTATCCGCATTAATTATCAATTGGATTATGATTACGTTGACTCATATGTTCTTCCGCAAGAAGAAAGATCAGCAAGGTATTAAAACCAAATTCCCGACAATACTATATCCAATCAGTAATTATTTCAGTTTGGTATTCTTGGTTGGTGTCCTTGTGATGATGTGGTTCACAGGCTTAAAAATATCAGTTGAACTCATTCCTCTATGGCTAATTCTACTGTTTATTAGCTATAAGCTTGTCGAGAAAAACAAAAAGAAGACTTTAGAGACATAGCCGATTCACATATTGAAAAAGACCATTCCTCATATTGTGTATTTTCTTCTATTTGCTATTCATATGTATAGCGTTTCAGAAGATTTACAGAGCTTGAGAATGGCAACAAAACCATTAATCTGTGTTGTTCTGATTGCGTACCTATTCCAGGCGACCAGATTAAAAAGTACTTTTCAAAAGCTTGTTGCCGTAGGGCTAGCATTTGGGTTAATTGGCGATATCTTTCTAATGCTTCCAAACAAATTCTTATTTGGTTTAGGAGCCTTTCTTATCGGACATATTTGTTATGTAGTTGCATTTTATAAACAGGTCTACTTTATCCAATTAAATAAACATAAGATACGCCTTTTAATTGCCCTCATATTATCGCTGTATTCATACAATTTTTACAACCTGCTATCGCCTAGTTTAGGTATTGAAAAATACCCAGTCATACTTTATATCTTCGTCATTGCTATGATGGGCTACTTTGCATTCTTAAGAAAATATCAAACCAATTTGTGGAGTTTCTTAGCCATTATGATTGGAGCGGTACTCTTTATAATCTCTGATTCTATCTTGGCTGCTAATAAGTTTGTTGCCTATATCGCTAATTCAGGATTAATCATCATGGGTACCTACATGCTTGCTCAGTATGGAATAACCCTTGGAACAGTCCTAGACAACAGTAGAAAAGCTATCCCATCTTCGATTAAATAGTAAAAAATAAGATTCCTGAAGACGATTTCCTTTGTTCCATTGGAAAGAATTGAAAAGTTTCCGTCGGGATTGAATAAGAGGCGACTTTCTCAAAAATTTACTTATCTTGCTTCCGTATTTCGAAAAAAGCTGTTTAAACACACTTTACAAGAAATAAACACACACTATATTTCTTCTAATTACTGCAATTTATGACGATCGACGCAAAGAAATGTGAAGACGAGCAAATCCATCTTCTTGGGCTCATTCAGCCTATTGGATTTCTATTTATCTTGGATCGAAATCAAACAATTTTAGCGCATAGCGATCTCCCAGAGAATGCAGACACTGAATTTCTCACTCGAGATATCCTGGGGAAGAAGTTTTCCGACGTTGTTACAAATCAATGGAAAACCTTAAATCCAGAATTAGAAGAGGCACTATCCAATATGGATATACAGAATTCCCTCCGCTTAACTGAAGAGGTAAATTTAGGCGACATTCCATATTATGGTTCCCTTTATAAGATCGACGACCTTTTCTATTTAGAATTCGAAATTAAGTCGCAAACAAAATTCACTCAAAACCTATCCTTTAATAGTCATTTAAACACACTTTCACGATCTACAGATAGCCTTTGGGACGATGTTGCCAAGATTATAAGGCAATTGATGCCATTTGACCGCGTCATGATATACAAGTTTAATGAAGACAGTAGTGGGATAAATGTTGCTGAATCGCTAGCGGATGAGAATCTTAAAAGTTATTTAGGTTATAATTATCCTGAATTTGATATTCCTCGTCAGGCACGTGAGCTTTACACAAAAAACCATCTACGTTTTATTGCCGACGTAAACGTTGAACCGCATCGGATGAGATCCCTCAATAATCAACCCTATGATTTACAACAGGTAGCCATTCGTTCGCTTTCTCCAATTCACTTACAGTATTTGAGAAATGCCGAATTCAAAGCGAGTTTGAGTATTTCAATCTTGGTGATGGGGAAGTTATGGGGTTTAGTATGCTGCCAACACCGTGAACCGCTATGTATTGATTTACAACAGCGTAATTTGGCATTGACGGTTACACATTATGCTGCGGCAAGATATCAACAGTTATTAAATGAAAAGCAGTTGCAAGATGTGGAAGAATCACTCCAACTTGAAAGCAAAATAAAAGAGTCAATCCTTTTGAAAAACAATGTATTTCAAGAACTGAAGAGTTTTAGCTTTGATTTAAATGAGTTCATGCAAAGTCAAGGATTAGCTATTCTTCAAGAAAATGAAATCCATACTTTTGGAAAAACGCCAGCCCGATTAAAAATAACAGAATTCGTCAATTCATTAACCAAGCTTAACAAAGAGATTTATCTTTCGAATCATCATCATGAGCATTCAATCGACGGTGTACAGCAGTCATTTCAAGCATTTCCAGGTGTTGCCTATTTGAATATAAGAGGACCACAAGGTTTTCATATCGTGTGGTTCAGAAAAGAAATAGAGACCTTGAAAAAATGGGCCGGGAAACCCGAGAAACCTTACGTTTTTGATGACAAAGCTAAGGCTAACATCCCTTCTCCACGAACGTCTTTTAACCTATGGATGGAAGAAGTTAAAGGAACATCTGTAAAATGGTCTTACCGTGAATCTATTTTCGTGGAACGTCTTAGAGATCTTTTGCAAGTAACGTTACTTAAAAAGGCCTCCGAGATATCGCATCTCAATGAACAACTTATTGAGATGAACAACGCCTTAGACACCTACTCGTATACCATAAGTCATGATCTAAAAAATCCGCTCTCTGCGATAAAGCTTTCGGGCGAGTTTCTACGTTCAAAAGAAAACATTCCTGACCATTTGAAACAACGTATGACTTCAAATATCTTGGATGGAGTCGAAACCATTGTAAACATGCTTGACAAGATACACGAGTTTTCAAAATCTAGTGTCTTCAAGTATGAACCGGAATTAGTAAGAACTGACAAGTTTATTGATGAAATTATTGTTCATAGTAAGGACAGATTTTCTGGTGAAAAAACAAATGTTGTATGCGGTGACTTACTACCTGTATATGGAGAGAAAACGTTGATCTATCAACTATTTCTCAACATTATCGCCAATGCAATTAAATACTCTGCAAAATCTAAAAATCCTACAGTACAGATCGAGTCTTATTTAGAAAATAACGGCGTTATGTATATCGTTAAAGACAATGGTATCGGTATTGAGAAAGCAGAGCTAGATTCTATTTACGAGATCTTCAAACGTATGTCTAATTCAGTAGGCTTTGATGGATCTGGGGTGGGAATGGCTATTGTAAAAAGAATTGTAGATAAGCTCGAAATAAAGATATCGATCCAAAGTACGGTAGGAATCGGTACAGAAATATATCTTTACTTTCCAAATTACGACGATAATAATTAAGACACTTTATGACGCTTTTATCAGATACACTAAAAAACGAAACGCTAACATCTCATCAACGAGTGGAGAAAATAGTGATTAAGCAAATCAAGGAAATCGAAACAAAGGACGATTACATCAATTTGCTTAATAAGTTTTATGAATTCTATAAAGGGGTTGAAGATGTTATTTTCCCTTATCTAGAGCAAAACCCTGTAGCTAAGGAGCTTTGCTCTCGTAGATCATCCATGATACTAAACGATTTAAATGTCTTAGGTCAGGAATCCCCAAATAGCGTGACTAGATCCTCTCCTATTCCACAAAATTTTGAAGAAGCGCTCGTTGCCCAATATGTTTTAGAAGGATCCTCTTTAGGCGGTCGCTACATTGCCCAAATGCTTCAAAAAAAAGGAATAAACGAAGGTCTAACATTCTTTCTTGGCGACAAAGAGGATTTTATGTCGCATTGGCAAACATTCAAAAACATGCTCAATTCTATTGATACCGTTGATAATTTTCCAATATTGATAGATTTTACAAACGCTGTCTTTACGTGCTTCGGTCTAATTATGGATGAAAACTATCAATTAGAAGACGCTGAGCTTAATTCCAAACTCATTTAACCCAATCTAGTTTATAGGATTACATTTCTTTTAAACGCACATCCCAATTCTATCATAGAGTCTGTCTTGGCTATACCAGGGATATTGTCAATTTGTTCGTATAGCAATTGGCGCATATGCTCATGATTTTTTGCAAGAATCTTAATGTAAAGCGTATAATTCCCCGTGATGTAGTAACACTCTGTTACTTCTGGTATCTTCTTTAATTCTTCAATAACTCTTTTTGAGTCGCCATCTTTCTCTAAACTAAGGCCTGTATATGCCCCCCAATCATAACCCAATGCCCTTTCATTTAACACGGGACGAACGGCTTCTAAAATCCCCTGTTCTGTCAAGCGATTAATGCGTTGATGAACCATCGTATTAGAAACGCCAAGTTCCAAAGCAATAGAAGAATAGGCTATACGGCCATCTCGATCAAGAATCTTGAGTATGTTGACGTCAAAATCGTCTAGTTTATTTGCGTTATCCATAGAAGTAGAAAAAGTCAAATTAAATTAATAACAAATATCATTAAGTCAATCAAACTCAAAACATATTGTTTTTGAAAAAAAATAACTTAATTTTGATTTTTCGAACCTACGTAAAAATTCTTTAATTATGAATATCTCGAGTAAAAAAAACAACGCTCAGCACTATATCAACTTAGAAGAAAAATATGGCGCGCATAACTACCATCCCCTTCCTGTAGTTCTAGAAAAAGGAAACGGTGTATATGTTTGGGATGTCGAAGGCAACAGATATTTTGACTTTCTTTCTGCTTACTCTGCCGTAAATCAAGGCCACTGCCATCCCCGAATTATTAACGCATTGAAAAAGCAAGCAGAACAGCTCACATTAACCTCCCGTGCTTTCTACAATAATAAATTAGGTGAGTTAGAATCTTTTCTATGTCAACTTTTTGGATATGATAAAACACTCATGATGAACTCTGGTGTTGAAGCTGTTGAAACAGCCATGAAATTATGTCGAAAATGGGGATATCAGATTAAAGGTTTACCAGAAAATAGCGCAAAGATTGTATTTGCAAAGGATAATTTCCATGGACGAACATTATCAGTGATCTCCGCATCCAATGATTTGACGGCTACCCACAACTTTGGACCTTTCATCGAGGGAATCTTGCAGGTTCCTTACAACGATATCGAAGCGTTAGAGCGCTTATTCCAAACCGAACCACATATCGCCGGATTTATTGTAGAGCCTATACAGGGCGAAGCTGGAATTATTGTACCAGCAGAAGACTATCTCCAAAAAGTCAGAGCATTATGCACAAAGTACCGTGTATTATTCATTGCTGATGAAATTCAAACTGGAATTGGACGTACAGGAAGTATGCTAGCTTCCTATGATATCTTGGATCCGCATTCAATGAGTAAACCTGACGTTATTATATTAGGGAAAGCGTTGTCTGCTGGTGTACTGCCCGTTTCAGCTGTTCTTGCTAATGACGAGGTGATGATGACCATTCATCCGGGAGAACATGGTTCAACTTATGGTGGCAATCCTTTAGCCTGTGCAGTAGCGTTAGAAGCCGTACAAACGGTTATTGATGAAGATCTTGCCAACCATGCCAAACAAATGGGAGAACTCTTTAGAAATGGCTTAAACAACATTGCAAGTCGTTGTCCTTTAATCACCAATGTCCGCGGTAAAGGACTCTTAAATGCAATTGTTATTGATGCAGACGAAAACGACGAAACTGCTTGGAACATCTGCTTGTCCTTTAAGGAAAATGGTTTATTAGCAAAACCTACTCATGGAAATAAAATACGCTTAGCCCCTCCTTTAGTTATCAGTCCAGAAGAAATAACAGAAAGTCTTCGCTTGATCGAAAAGTCTTTGAGTAAATTCACTGAATAATTATGGAAAGACCAATTGAATTGATCAAGAATAGGTCGGATATCGGCGCAGGAACCCGCGGTGCAGACCTAGGCATTGACGCTATGGAGATCGCAGCAATCAATAAGGGCAGCTATTTCTTCAAAAAGTACCCACATATTGACGTGCCAACGAGAAATGAATCAATTTATGAAATTGAAGGAAATACTCGTGCAAAACATATTAAACAGATCTATCAGCAATGTAAAGACCTGAGTTCCATTGTAGAGAACAGCTTAATGGGAGGGAATTTCCCGTTAGTTTTTTCTGGAGATCATTCCTCTGCTATCGGCACTGTAGCTGGTATTCGGGCTAAATTTCCGAACAAAAAACTAGGCATCATTTGGATTGATGCACATGCCGACATTCATTCGCCCTATACCACGCCTTCAGGAAATATGCATGGAATGCCTATTGCAGCAATTTTAGGCATAGACAATACGTCGGCAAAAAAAAATGATATAACTCCGGAGACACATGCCTACTGGGAAAAGCTCAAGGCAATGGTGGATCAAAGCACCCCAATTCGAAAAGAACATATCGTTTATTTCGGCGTTCGCGACACGGAAGAAGAAGAAGACCATCTCATTGACAAGCTTGGCATTAAGAACTTTAGAGTTGAAGAAGTTCAAAAAAGGGGAATTAACTCTTGTCTTGAAGAATGCCAAACAAGACTTCAAGATTGCGAAATACTCTATATCTCATTTGATGTGGATAGTATGGATAGTGATTTAGTATCTGAGGGAACAGGAACCCCTGTCCCGAAAGGCTTTCTACCTTCCGAAGTGCAAGAAATCATAAATAGTCTCTTAGCGGACAAAAGGGTAACTTGTTTCGAAATCGTCGAAGTAAATCCATTGTTAGATAAGCAGGGTAATAAAATGGCGGAGATAGCATTTGATATTCTCGAACAGGCTTTCGGTCTCTCGAAAACCAAATAAGTCTATAAAAAACTAAAGGAGATCTTAAATAGATCTCCTTTTTTGTATGTATTTCACTATTCTACTAGTCTTAATCTACAATCGAAGCAGGTTTGCTTTTTTCATAACTTTCATTATGTACGGAAGCTACTGCACGACCAGAAGGATCATTCAAGTTTTGGAAAGATGCATCCCATAATAATGCTTCGGGCGTACTGCATGCAACCGATTTTACGGAAGGTACAGTCTTCGCCGCAGCTTCTGAAGGGAAATGTCTTTCAAAAATACTACGATATAAATACTCTTCTTTGTTCTTTGGCGTGTTAATAGGGAAACGTCCAGCTGCCGTTTCAAATTCAGTATCCGAGACAAGGCGCTCAGCTTGTTCTTTCAAGGTATCAATCCAAGAATATCCAACACCATCTGAAAATTGTTCCTTTTGACGCCATGCAATACTCTCTGGTAAATAATCCTCAAAGGCCTTACGAACAACCCACTTCTCCATCCTACCATCTTTAATCATTTTGTCCGCAGGATTAATGCTCATCGCAACATCCATAAATTCCTTATCTAAAAACGGTACACGGCCTTCTACTCCCCATGCCGCTAAAGACTTGTTCGCACGAAGGCAATCATACAAATACAGTTTCTTCAGTTTACGAACGGTCTCTTCATGAAATTCTTGAGCATTAGGTGCCTTATGGAAATATAAATAACCACCGAATAATTCATCGGAGCCTTCTCCTGACAATACCATTTTGATACCCATCGATTTGATGACACGCGCAAGCAAATACATCGGTGTAGACGCACGAATGGTTGTAACATCATAAGTTTCCAAATGATAAATAACATCACGAATAGCATCCAAGCCTTCTTGGATCGTAAAATTTACCTCGTGGTGAATGGTACCGATATGGTCAGCTGCCTTTTTAGCTGCAATCAAATCTGGTGAGCCAACTAAACCTACAGCAAATGAATGTAGCTGTGGATACCATGCTTCCTCTTGATCCTTACTTTCAATACGCTTTGAAGCAAATTTCTTAGTCACAGCAGCAATTACTGAAGAGTCTAGACCTCCTGATAATAATACACCGTAGGGTACATCAGACATCAACTGACGATGAACAGCATCCTCCAATCCTTTTCTCAACACATCTAAATCAGTTGTCGCGTCTTTCACTGTATCGAAACTCTCCCACTCTCTTGTATACCACTTTTTAGGCGTTAACCCTTCTTTACTGTATAGATAATGTCCTGGAGGGAATTGATCCATCTCTACGCAAAAACCTTCTAACGATTTTAGTTCAGATGCCACGAAGATTTGCCCCGATTCATCTTTACCGTAATATAACGGGATAATACCCATATGATCACGAGCGATAAAAAACGAATCATCACGACCATCGTATAGTACGAAACCAAAGATTCCGTTTAATTCTTCCACAAAGGAAGGACCTTTTTCTAAATATAACGCTAATACAACTTCTGAATCAGAAAGTGTTGAAAACTGATAATTTGGAAGAGAATTTCGTAGGTCTTGGTGGTTATATATCTCTCCATTTACAGCTAAAACAACTTGTCCATCTGGACTAAATAAAGGTTGACTTCCCGATTTTGGATCTACAATAGCTAAGCGCTCATGAGCTAATATCGCACGATCAGAACTAAAAATACCAGACCAATCTGGTCCGCGATGACGAATTCTTTTCGACATTTCTAAGACCTGCGATCTAAGGCTCCCTGAGGACTGTTTCAAATCAAATGCTCCTACGATTCCACACATAAAATTTAAATTTTAATATCTAATTCTTGTTTTTGTTTATTGAATGACACAAAGTAAAGCATTATATAATTAATATCATAATGTTTTTTAATTTTTATTGATAAATTATCAATAATACTTCTTTTTCATTGTGTTTTTATCATCATATAAGCCTTTTCTTTGAAACAAGCAGCATAAGCATATTAAAACATTCCCATCACAACCTAGAACATAACAATCCTTAGTTTGTAGAAAAAACACAATAGCAAGATGTAAAAGGTTTCTGATCATCGGTATGAAACGCGCATATACCAAATAAAAATGCTCCATATTCTTTTGTTTAACACAAAGAATATGGAGCATGTTATCTGAGGCACCGCTGCCTATTTTAATTCTATATTATTCCGTGCAATGAGCCTCCTTTAGTAGCTAGCTGTTCTACACGGCGCTCAACTTCCGGATCTTTAATCAAATCTGGAGCATGATGTGGCTTAGCTCGCGCATCAATAATGACAGGACCGCGACAGCCCCAATGCTTGTATTCCGTAAAGCTATCTATCCCGTAGATATCATACGAAGGATTGCTTCTAGTAAATGTCGTCCACACAAAATTATTCTCATTCTCGGCCACGAATCCAGCATCATCAGCGAGAACAATACATTGGATTCCAGTCCAATCATAATTCGAAGCAGCCCTTGTCCACTCCGCCAATACTTTTGCTTCCTCTTCGTAGCTTGAAAAAGACTTTCCATCGATAACAATTATACCTGGCAAAGCCAACTTAGCATTTTGGAAAGGTCTTGGTAATTCAAAACCAGCAGGCAACGTTCGCGCGAGCTCACGTTTTTTGTCCCCAACAGCAGCAAAAGTCACTTTAGAACCAGCATTTAAGCCATCGCCAGTGTAATCAAGTGTATCTATCGTAGTCTTTGTTAAGAAATGTAAGTCTCGAGTTAAGTCTATTCTTTCAAATATATGGGTAAAGAACCCTTCGATATCATGAATATCCAGCTTTGGATTATCTTCAAATGCAGAGATAAATAGATATTTCGCTAAACTAAGCTGATTTGTCCCTAGTATTTGGTTCGCAATCGTTAAAACTTCCTGGGGTCTTTCCACTTTTTGATATGGAGTATAACGCTCACTACCGATTGCAAATAACAGCGGATGAACGCCAGCAGGGTCTACCGCATGAACAGCATGTAAACCAGCAATTTGCTGAGGAATCGCATTTCCAGTTATTTCATGAATCAATGCCCCAAAACTTGTATCTTCTTGAGGCGGACGCCCTACAACCGTAAATGACCAAATAGGATCCTTTTTATGGTAAACTTTATGCACTTTCATCAAAGGGAAAGGATGCACTAAGGAGTAATAACCTATATGATCACCGAAAGGTCCTTCCGGTTTATTTTCATTTGGATAAACTGTTCCAGTAATAACAAAATCAGCATCTGCTGAGATACAAAACCCTTCGTCGTCATAAAAATAGCGGAATCTTCGATTCCCTAATGTGCCAGCAAAGATCATTTCAGATAATCCCTCTGGAAGAGGCATCACCGCCGAAAGCGGATGCGAAGGAGGACCTCCAACAAAGATACTGACCTTTAAAGGCTTCCCTAGTTGATTTGCTTTGGTTTGATGAACACCGATTCCACGGTGTAATTGATAATGGAGTCCGATTTCTTCGTTTTGTATATATTCATTTCCCCCAAGTTGAATTCTATACATGCCTAAGTTGGCATTCATAATGCCCGGCTTTGTCATATCCTCAGTATATACTTGCGGCATAGTAACAAATGGTCCACCATCCATTGGCCAATTGACAATTTGAGGAAGCTCCGAAATACTTGTCCGCCCATACAATATAGGTGCATTGGATTTTCTCTTCCAAGGAAGAGCGCCTAAAGCCACCATCGAAGAGCCCGCATAGCGTAGCGGATTTTTTAAAACAGACATGGGATTCATTTTCACATCAACCAATCGTTTTACATGCTCAAGGGTATCTCGAAACATGAATCTCGATCGATCCAATGTGCCAAACAGATTAGAGACTGCTGGAAATTTCGACCCTTTTATATTTTCAAAATAGATTGCAGGACCCTGCGCATCATAGACACGCATATGAATTGCAGCCATTTCTAGATAAGGATCAACCTCCTCTTTAATTCGGATTAAGTGTCCGTTATTTTCTAAATCTATTACACATTCGTGCAAGCTTTTGTATCCCATATTAATAATATAGCTTAACTACAAATGTAACGGAATTCGTGGGATAAAGAAAATCTAAAGGTCTTTAACCACCACTTATAATTTGATCAAGTGGTGTAAAAGAAAACAGGATAATTTGTTTCCAATTTGAATTATCAATAGGATATTCTCTTTTCATTAGGCGATTAAATTCTACAAGGTCCTCACTGTTGATATGATAGAATTTCTTGTAAAATATACTCATGATTGCATGGGGTAATCGAATGCTTTTGACTGGAGAATCAGGAAACAAATGCTTCCTATACAATCGAAACATCTCTTGAATCGTTAATGTATTTGGCCCTCCAATTTCAATTGTTTCATTCAAGAAGTTTTTCTTCCAATCCACATTGTAAATCCAACGTAGCAAATCTAAGGCTGAAATGGGGCTGAATTTCACAGAAGCAATACTGGAGTCATAAGGTAGATATTTCCCTCGGAATACTTGTCGCATATAACGATCAAGAACACTGCCCCTTCCAATAGCAAGATTCTTAAGGATTACCGTATACGTCAATCCACTTGCTTCCAGGGCTGCCTTAATTGGTGAAACGAAAGGCTTATCCATTAGGCGCGCGATATATATAATTCGTGAACAGTTATTTCTTCGTGCGAGTTCTATAAAGTTATTTAAGGTAATGATCTCTAAATTTAAGTTGACCATCTCCCCCAGTTCAGGAACATGGGTAATATAGATTGCTAAATCGGCATCTTTTTCCAATTTGAATGCATCGAATTCCTTTCCACGTCGTAATAAATCAACTTTATTAAGCGATCCTGTGAGTTCTTCATTCGTCCTTGCGCGAAATAATTCCACGTCACGAACAAGTCCGTGAACATGAAAATCTTCTTTATTTAGATGGCTCATTGCTCTTTTCCCCAAATAGGAGTTTAAGCCCGATATTATTACTTCCATTGATTCTAATCCAAAATCCAGAACTTCACTAATCACCTTGCTTGTCTAACAGACAAGTGTTGTTGAATGTTTCTTGATTCTGATAATTTTACAAATCAAAAGAATTTTTACATAAAAACATTGTCTATAGTGTGTAAAAATACCTTCTAACACGGAATTAGATGCTTTCGATACATTATATTTGCTGAATTAGCATAATTGGGGAACAAAAAGAAATGGGTAAAAAAGTCGTATTAGTTTGGTTTAGGAATGATTTACGTTTGCATGATAATGAAGTATTAGTGGAAGCGTTAAATAAATCCGACTTGATTATTCCGGTTTATTGCTTTGACCCTCGCTACTTTAAAACCAATAAATTCGAACAAAAAAACACGGGAATTCTTCGTGCCTCCTTCGTACTTGAGTCGGTCTCGCATTTGAAAGAGCAATTGCAAAACATGCAGAGTGACTTAATGACTTTCGTTGGATATCCTGAAGAGATCCTACCACAACTTTGCGCAAAGTATGAAGTTGATGAAGTTTATCATCATCGCGAAGTGGCTTATCGGGAAACTATGATCTCGGAGTTAGTGGAGTCGGCTCTTTGGGAAAATAAAATTAATCTCCGACACTTTATTGGGCATACGCTTTACCACAAAGAAGATTTACCCTTTCCAATTAAAGATATCCCTAACAAATTTAATGTATTCCGAAAGAAAATCGAACGTGAAAGCATGGTTCGCAAACCGATTGCTTCACCGGAAAAGATTGCTAGCCCACAGCATTTAGAGCCGACAGAGCTCCCGACGCTGTCCGACTTAGGCTATTCTGAATCGGAAATTGAGAAAACGAAAGGAAAAACATTTGAAGGTGGTGAAGCCAAAGGAACCCAAAAGCTAAACCAACTTTTAGATCCACATTACAGTGATTTTCAGAATTTCACATTGATCTCTCACTATATATCCGTTGGTGCTTTATCTCCGATATATGTTTATGATGAGATGATTAAGTCAAATCTGAATCAAAATAAAAAACGCTTTGATCGATTACTAACAGCACTATTATGGAGAGATTATTTCCGTTTTATGCTAAAAAAATATCCCAACATTTTTTTCCAAGCGAATGGCTTGCATGATGACAAACATTTCTCGGAAGAACTCGATAGCGAAGCTATTCGAAAATGGATGAGTGGAAACACGGGTGAAGATTTAATCGATGAATCTATGGAAAAGTTGTTGCGTAGCGGCAATTTGACGTATATGAATCGTCGACTGCTTGCAAGTTATTACATGCAAGAAGTAAGTAACAATTGGCTATTAGGCGCTTCCTTTTTCGAGGAACACTTACTAGACTATAATCCGGCCTCAAATTATGGCTATTGGTCACATATTGCAGGAGTCGGAACAAGCGATAAAGAGAACACAGCAAGCAGCTGGCATGAGCTTGCAAAAAAACTAGAAACACAAAAAGCATAATTATAAATTTAATCTGAAAATCTTGTCTTTTTTACAGTATTAATGGGTTTATTTATTTAAAATCGACATATAATTTTAAATATTTAAAAAATGTCGGAAATCCCGTTAAAACATTGTATTTTATCAGCTTTAAATGAGGAAAACTCTTTTATTATTTATAAATTTGGCAAAATTTTATCTTACCTATCCACATGGACAAATTGACATATTTGAGTAATGCCGACTCGAGTTATATCGACGGATTATATCAAGCGTACAAAGCCGATCCAAACGCTGTAGACTTTGGCTGGCAAAAGTTTTTTGAAGGATTTGAATTTGGACAAGGTTCTGAAGGCGTATCTGGTTCTGTAGATGTTGAAAATGTTTCGGAACACGCTTTAAAGGAAATCGATGTTCTTAATATGATTCACGGCTATAGAGATCGTGGTCACCTTTTCACTCATACAAACCCTGTTCGCGAGCGTCGCAAATACTACCCAGGCAAAGAATTAGAAACTTTCGGATTATCTGAAGCTGACATGGACACTGTATTTAATGCAGGTGTTGAAGTTGGATTAGGTCCTGCGAAATTACGTGATATTCGTCAGTTGATCGAAGACACCTACTGTCGTTCGATTGGTGCGGAATTTAAATATATCCGTAACCCAGAGAAGATTAAATGGCTTCAAGATCGTATGGAGGCAGATCGTAACAAGCCGAACTACGATAAAGAAACAAAACAACGTATTCTAAAGAAACTAAATAGAGCAGTCGTTTTTGAAAACTTCCTTGGAACAAAATTCTTAGGTCAAAAACGTTTTTCTCTTGAAGGTGCAGAAGCATTGATTCCTGCATTAGACTCTGTATTGGAAAAAGGTAGCAACCTAGGTATCCAAGAGTTTATGATTGGTATGGCACACCGTGGTCGTTTGAATGTATTAGCAAACATCATGGGTAAGCCTTATAAAACTATCCTTTCGGAGTTTGAAGGTAAGATGTATGCTGATGAGGATCCTGAATTACAATTCGGTGGAGACGTAAAATACCACTTAGGATATTCTTCTGACATCACAACAGATTCTGGCAAACAAATACACTTATCATTAGCACCTAACCCTTCCCACTTGGAGACAGTTGATCCAATTGTAGAAGGTGTTGTTCGTTCTAAGATAGACATGAAATATGATGGAGATGCATCTAAAATTGCTCCTATCTTAATTCATGGGGATGCTGCAATTGCTGGACAAGGTGTCGTATATGAAGTGACTCAGATGTCTAAGTTAGAAGGTTACCGTACTGGTGGTACAATTCATATTGTTATCAACAACCAAGTAGGTTTTACGACAAACTATAAAGATGCGCGTTCTGGTACTTACTGTACTGACGTTGCAAAAATCACTTCTTCTCCAGTATTCCACGTTAATGGTGATGACGCAGAGGCAGTTGTTTATGCGATTAACTTAGCTGTAGAATATCGTCAGAAATATAAGACTGATGTTTTCATCGACTTGTTATGTTACAGACGTTATGGACATAACGAGGCAGATGAGCCTAAATTCACTCAGCCTTTATTGTATAAAGCAATCGAGAAGCATGCTAATCCGAAAGAGGTTTATGCTAAGAAACTTCAAGATGAAGGTACTATCGACGCGGCCTATGCGAAAGAAGTTGAGAAAGAATTCAAAGACTATTTACAATTGCAATTAGATGCTTCTAAACAAGCAGAAAGCTTAGAAGGTGAAATCCCTATGTTCGGTGGAGCATGGAAAGGTCTTCGCCCCGCTAAGAAATCTGATATCTTTGCTGAAGCAAACACAAAGGTTTCTGAGAAAGAGTTTAAAACACTTGCTACAGAGATTACTACTTTGCCGAAAGACAAAAAGTTCTTCCGTAAGATTTCCAAATTATTTGAAGATCGTGCAGCGATGATCAAAAATGATTCTTACGACTGGGCAATGGGAGAATTAATGGCTTACGCGACTTTATTAAATGAAGGTAAACGCGTTCGTATCTCAGGACAAGATGTTCAACGTGGAACATTCTCTCACCGTCATGCGGTATTAACATTAGAAGATTCTGAAGAGAAATACATTCCATTAGCGCAAGTTAATGGTGGTGATCGCTTCAACATCTATAACTCATTGTTATCTGAATATGCCGTTCTAGGTTTTGAATATGGATATGCACTAGCGAATCCGAGTTCATTAACAATATGGGAGGCTCAATTTGGTGACTTCTACAATGGTGCTCAAATCATCGTTGACCAGTACCTAAGTAGCGCGGAAACAAAATGGAAGCGTTCCAATGGTTTAGTGATGTTGTTACCACACGGTATGGAAGGTCAAGGCCCTGAACACTCTTCAGGTCGTATTGAGCGTTTCTTAGAGCTATGTGCTAATGACAACTTAATTCTTGCTAACTGTACAACACCTGCAAACTACTTCCACTTATTACGTCGTCAATTAGTACGTGACTTCCGTAAACCATTGGTTGTATTTACGCCAAAAAGCTTATTGCGTCATCCAAAAGTTGTTTCTAAATTAACAGACTTTACAAAAGTTAATTTCCAAGAAGTAATTGATGATAGCTACGCAAAAGCAGCTTCGGTTAAACGTGTATTATTTTGTTCAGGAAAAATCTACTACGATTTGTTAGAGAAACAACAAGCTGATAAACGTACGGATATAGCAATTGTTAGAATTGAGCAACTATACCCTAGCCCAATCGAGCAATTAAAAGCGATTCACAAAAAATACAGTAAAGCGAAAGAATTTATCTGGGTACAAGAGGAAAATGAGAACATGGGTGCATGGCCTTATTTCTGTCGTACATTACGTAAAACTGACGTTGAATTTACTGACTATATCGCACGTACGGCAAGTGGTAGCCCTGCAACAGGATACATGAAAAAACACGTTGCTCAACAAGAAGCAATCATAAATAAATCATTCGAATAAACAATTTATTTAACCAGCCGTTGTATCTTTAAGAGTGTACAACGGCTGGTTTAAAAAAATAACTATATGAGCTTAGAAATTAAAGTCCCTACAGTTGGAGAGTCAATTACGGAAGTGACTTTGGCCCAATGGCTAAAACAAGATGGTGATTACGTCGAGATGGACGAGAATATCGCCGAATTGGAATCAGATAAGGCTACTTTTGAACTACCTGCAGAGAAAGCTGGTATCTTACGTATTATTGCACAAGAAGGCGACACTTTAGAAATCGGTGCTGTCGTTTGTACAATTGAAGAGGGAAGTGCTCCTGCTGGATCTGGCGAGAAGAAAGAAGATGCTCCTGCTAAAGAAGCTGCTCCTGCTGCTGCAAAAGCTGAAGAAGACGAAAGTCCAGAGACTTATGCTGCTGGTACTGCTTCTCCTGCTGCTGCTAAGATTTTAAGAGAAAAAGGAATCGATCCTTCAACCATAAAAGGTACAGGTAAAGACGGTAGAATCACAAAAGAAGATGCTGAAAAAGCACAAGTTTCTGCTGCTCCTAAAGCTGCTGCAAAACCGGCGGCTAGCCCTGCTCCTGCTGCTGCACCTGTAGTTGCGGGCGCGAGAAACGAACGTCGTGAGAAAATGAGCTCATTACGTAAAACTATCGCAAAACGCTTAGTAGCCGTGAAAAATGAAACTGCAATGTTAACTACGTTCAACGAAGTAAACATGCAACCTATCATGGATCTAAGAGCGAAATACAAAGATACATTCAAAGAAAAACACGGTATTGGACTAGGTTTCATGTCTTTCTTCACGAAAGCCGTTACAACCGCTTTAAAAGAATGGCCAGCAGTAAACGCACGTATCGAAGATAATGAAATCGTATACTCTGACTTCGCTGACATTTCAATCGCTGTTTCTGCACCTAAAGGATTGGTTGTTCCAATTATTAGAAACGCTGACGCTATGGCTCTTTACCAAATTGAAAAAGCAATTGCTGAATTAGCTGGTAAAGCTCGCGATAACAAATTAACACTTGAAGAAATGACGGGTGGTACATTCACAATCACAAACGGTGGTGTGTTTGGATCGATGATGTCAACTCCAATTATTAATGCTCCTCAATCAGCGATTTTAGGTATGCACAACATCGTTCAACGTCCTATTGCTGAAAATGGTCAAGTAGTAATCCGTCCGATGATGTATATTGCATTATCATACGATCACCGTATTATTGACGGTCGTGAGTCTGTAAGCTTCTTAGTTCGTGTTAAACAACTATTAGAAGATCCTGCTAGATTATTATTAGAAGTATAATCATTAGTAACATGATATTAAAAGGTCGTTAGATTGTTCTAACGACCTTTTCTTTTATATTTGTAAGATTACATAGGTATTTTTATCTCCGAACATGTTATATAAGAAAGACCAAATTCTACGCTATCTACTCTTCATTTTCTTTCTAGGTACAGTACATTATAGCGCCGCTCAACAAGTAGGCTATGGCATTGATTTCTTAGGATATGCTGACAATCGCGAATACAAAGCCCCCTATACGATTCCCAAAACATTCTTTGGTGCTACAATATCTCCCCATCTATACTTTCAGTTAGAGGACAATCATCGACTTTACGGTGGCGTGCATGTCAATCAAGAGTTTGGGACCCATGCTGATAATAAAGTTCGCGTCAAACCTATTGCTTATTATAATTACAACACCGATAACATAGATTTCGCAATTGGTTATATCCCTCGTTACGAACGATTTAAGAATATCCCAAAAATAGTATTGGCGGATACATTAATGTATGATCGCCCGAATGTTGAAGGAATGTACTTCCAATACAAAAACAGCAATTTCGAACAGGCAGTTTATATCGATTGGATGAGTAAACAAAGTTATACGCATCGAGAGCAATTTGTTGCAGGTATTTCTGGAAAATACAGAATGGGTAACTTCTATATTGCAAATGACGGATTACTATATCACAATGCGTTGACTAGCAATGATAGTATTAGCGAGCATATACAAGATAATGCGATCCTCATGTTGAGACTAGGCGCTGACTTGAGCCATAAAACATTCTTAGATTCATTAACGATTGATGCAGGCGCTGCATTAGGATACGATCGTTTGCGCTCTACCTATGAAAACAAAGGTGCTGGATTTATCGCAAATATTCATTTAGGTTACAAACGATTCTTCCTAGCAAACACCTTATATTTAGGAGATGCGATGAACCTTCCAAATGGCGATTCTTTCTATCATCGTGATCGATATAATCGACTAGATTTAGGTTGGATGCCTTTTAAATCAGACAAGATTGAAGGTAAATTTACCGCCTCATTCCACTTCTCCCCCGGACAAATTGACAATCAACAACAGTTTACGCTACGCTATCGATTTGGAGGTAAAATAAAGAACTAGAAGCGCTTATTCAGCCACAAGCTGATTATGTATCATCCGATTATTGTACTGCTGTATAAAGGCCTCTAAATGCTTTTTTAAGGAATCTGCTATAACAGGTTCTTCTTTCACTAAATCCTTAGACAATTTAGGGTCTACTTTTAAATTGTGAAGAGAGCTTACGCGTTCATTATCGAAAGTCATAAAGTAATCGCCCATAAAGAAATTATAGCTTCCCCCAATATTGCTTACTAAAAAATTGTCCCTTCTTGGATCAAAAGCATCAGAACCAAAAGCGAAATATGGTTTATCATATTGAAGATAATTCAAAACAGTTGGCATAATATCTATCTGCTGAACTAATTTATCCGACAAACCCTTTAGCTGTCCTCCTGGATAGTAAAAAATAATAGGGATTGCAAAGAAATTGGGAGTCGTATTGTATTCCGGAAAATGAATCATGCTCGCATGGTCTGCGACAATAACGAATAGAGTATTATTGTACCAATCACTTTTTGCAGCCGTTTGGAAGAATGATCTCAACGCATGATCTGCATAACCAATCGGCTCATGTAGAGGTAACTTTCCTTTTGGAAACTTGCCAGCGTATTGTTCGGGAACTTTGAACGGATGATGCGAACTCAACGAAAAGAAGCTACTGAAAAAAGGTTGCTTGAACGTATTCATTTTATTCGCCATAAATTGCATGAATGGTTCATCCCAAATTCCCCAAATACCATCGAAATCAGCGTCGTTGTTATACTCATTCTTTCCATAGTAGTTTTTTATCCCTGCCAACTGCATATAGGCAGAAAAACCCATGCTACCATTGGGAGCTCCATGGAAAAACGCCGTTTCATACCCTTTATCGCCTAATAACTTAGCTATACTGGTCGTTTTATTTCCCGAATAAATTGACAGCACGAACGGCTCAGCGATAGAAGGAATTCCAGTAATAACGGATGGAAGAGCGTCAATAGATTTTCTTCCATTGGCGTAGGACCGCGTAAACGTATAAGATTGCGTTATTAATGAATCTAAAAAGGGTGTATAACCTTTATAAGTGCCACCGTCAAGATTCTTATTGAAAAAGCCGATATGCTCCTTACCAAAACTCTCCATAATTAGGAATACGACATTTAGAGGTTTAAATTTTGCGGAGTCTACAGGTTGATGAATAACAGGATATATGGCTTGCAATTCTTGATCATCAAAAAAATGCTTTTCTTTCAGCGCGACTGCCTTCAAGGTTTTCAATACAGAGAATGGCGTATTTAAAACGATATTCATCTCTTCCGGTGATTTCACATAATCTCCAGCATTGCTCAGTGTAATTGGACGTGTACTATGCGCCCAGCCGCCACGAACTCCGCCTACGAATAAGAAAGCGACGAAGAGCAAGCAAATGAGTTGAACGAGGTAAAACATCCAGCCGCTGAATCGCTTGTATTCTATTCGCACAAGATCATAAATCTTGATCAATAACCAAATAATAACAACAAATTCTAGTAGTAGGTACCAGTAATCCATTAAGAAATCACCGGTCAACTTAAACAAGTTTTCTTCATTAGCGAACTGACCAAATACAGTTCCTGTCGTGCGCTTTAAGGTAAAGGGATAGTATGCAAAGTCAATCAGATTTAAACCTATTCCGATACTATTTGTACTGATAAAAATCCACTTGGCAACTTTCTGATACAAAGGATCAGATTTGAAAGGCAATGGAATGCCCATCATTAAAATATAAAGACTGTTCAAATAAAATAAGGCAGCAATATCGAATTTCAATCCGCCAAGCATCATATTTAACATTTCTGCGAAAGTCACATGCGGAAATTGATCCACGTTGTAAGCATAAAATCCAACGCGTAGGATCTGGTACACAAACAGCATAAGGACAAAGCGAATGATTATTGCTAAATAGGGTGCAAACCAACCTTTAAGTAATATTTCCCCCTTCATATTAGTACTTTAAAAACTCTTTGTATACAGTCTGATAATAAGCTTTCGCAACATTGAGAAGGCTATCGTTCTTTGCTGTTGGATAATCTTTCGTCGCCTGATAATTGATTACTTTTCCAACATTATCAAAGGAAATGCTTTGCTCCGGTGTGATAATACCAAAAGCATCTTTGGAGTTATAAAACGCAACTTGCGGCGTTGTTGGATTAAACAAATCACGGCTCCAATGAAAATGTTCTGTTGGTAAGCCTAATTGATGTAATAAGGTCGTCGCTAGATCAGTTTGATTTCCAATTCTTGATATTTTCTTACCTATGAATTCAGGCTTTAAAACTTCCCCAAATAGAAGAAGGGGAATATGGAATCGGTTAGGGTGTGATATCTCATATTTCTCAGCAGGAAGTCGGTGACCATGATCAGCGATAAAAATAAAAAGGGTGTTTTTATACCAAGCTTCTTTCTTCGCTTTCTCCACAAAATCATACAACACGGAATCAGTATAATAGGCGGTACTTCTAAATTTATTCGCGTTATTATCTGAGCCAAATTTATAGTTCCCCTTAAGCTGGAATGGTTCATGATTAACCAGCGTAAAAATACTGGAATAAAATGGCGTCTCTTCCTTTCGAAGATCTTTAATCATACGATTCAAGACCACTTCATCAGTCACGCCCCAAGATACCCGTTCTTCTGCCGGCGAAAAGTTAGCATTATCAACAACACGCTCAACTCCGTGAGTTAACATATAGGACTTTACATTATAGAATTCACTTTGACCGCCATGGTAGAATGAATTATGATAACCTGCAGAATCCAATTCTTGCATGAAGGCATACATATTTTCATGTTTAGCGATATACTTAATAACGCTTTCCGGTCCTTGCGCAGGAAACGCACTGAACGTTCCAATAACCCCTTTGTCCGATCGATCGGAGGCAGAATAAATTTTATCAAAGAAAACACCTTCCTTGATAAAGGATTCCATATGCGGTGTAATACCCTTCTCCCCGCCCATCGATTCCACCAAATCGCCAACAAAACCTTCTAACAGTACTAATACAATATTGGGTCTTTGTGTGGTTAACACATTGATGGCAGAATCTGGATTATTTGCAATCGCCGGTTTAATATAGTTTGAGAGGTCCTCCGATTCAGGGAAGTAATTATAGGGCGACTTCTTGAGTGTGCTACTTTTAAAATAGTCGCGCAGTAAAGCCCATTGTGTACTAACGGCAGCATGGTTATTAAATGCCTCTTCCGAATAGTATGCCTTACTTGGGTTTAATGTTGCTCTACCATACCCACCACGGATGAAAGTAAAAATAATGGCAGCACCGATAAGCAATCGGAAAATCAACCCCCATTTCGACTTGATATGTCCGAAATGTACCTCCTTAAACAGTCTTTTGTAGATATAATAAAACAGAACAATGCCGACAATCATTCCCAATATTGGAAAAAATATAGGCGTTGATTCAGCTGATGCCACTGCTCCCGAGGGGGATGCAAAAAATGCATCTATCGCACGTTTAGAAATCTTATCTCCCCATTCACGGTAGACATTCACATTGATAAACGAAACGACAAAAAAGACAACTATTAACACCAATGTGTATATATCGAGCCATTTTCTACCGATTTTCCATTTTGGAATGAACGATACCAAACTATAAATAACAAAAGGAAGTGCGCTAATATAAGCGACGGTTGAGAAATCGAGACTCAAACCGTGATAAAACATCCTTAAAATCTCCTTTATCTTCGAACCTCCAATTTTCTCATAAAAACTGCTGATAAAAATTAGACGGTCTATAAAACAAATTAGTAGCCAAAAACCAAAATAACGAACAAAGGCTTTAAGCTCATTTACAACATCTTGCATGTGAAAGTTATACGCTAAACGCGCAAATTTACATTTAATTCAGCAGTGTAAATATTTTCTTAACAAATTTTATACTTTAAATTAATCTATCCGTATTTATTTGCGTTCACATAATGGGAAATAAGCGGTTAAATCCGTATTTTTGTACTCCTTTTTAGATTATTTATAATTAGATAATGAGCATAGCAAAAACGTACAATCCTAGAGAAGCAGAAGACAAATGGTATTCTTATTGGATGGAAAATGGTTTTTTCCGTTCAGTACCGGACGAAAGAGAGCCCTATACCATTGTAATGCCCCCACCAAACGTAACTGGAGTATTGCACATGGGTCACATGTTGAATAACACGATTCAAGATGTATTAATTCGCCGTGCACGTATGCAGGGTAAAAACGCATGTTGGGTTCCTGGGACCGACCATGCCTCGATTGCTACGGAGGCTAAAGTCGTCGCTATGCTAAAGGAAAAAGGAATCGATAAGAAATCCATTACACGCGAAGAGTTTTTAAAATACGCTTGGGAATGGAAAGAAAAATACGGCGGCATTATTTTAAAACAGTTAGAAAAGCTTGGCGCATCATGCGATTGGGATCGCACGAAATTCACTATGGATCCCGACCTTTCCGAAGCAGTAATCGACACGTTTATTAAGTTTTACAAAGAGGGTTACATCTACCGAGGCGTTCGTATGGTGAACTGGGACCCTCAAGGCAAAACGGCATTGTCTGACGAAGAAGTAATTCGTAAGGAAGTGAATCAAAAGCTTTACTACGTTCGATATCATGTAAAAGACAGTAAAGAATATATTATCATAGCGACTACTCGTCCGGAGACGATTATGGCTGATACAGCGATCTGTATTAACCCGTTGGATGAACGATATAAGCATTTACAAGGAAAATCGGTTTTAGTTCCTTTAGTGAACCGCGAGATTCCAGTAATCCAAGACGAATATGTAGAAATGGAGTTTGGTACAGGCTGTTTGAAAGTGACACCTGCCCACGACTTAAATGACTACGAGTTGGGACAGAAACATAATTTAGAAGTCATCGACATTCTAAATGATGACGGAACGTTAAATGAGAAAGCCCAAATATTAGTTGGAGAAGATCGTTTTGCTGCCCGTAAAAAAATAATTGCCTTATTAGAAGAAGCGGGACAGATTGAGAAAATTGAAGATTACAAATCGCAAGTTGGTTTCTCGGAACGTACAGATGCTGTAATCGAACCCAAGCTTTCTATGCAATGGTTCTTAAAGATGGATCACCTCGCAAAACCAGCACTTGAATACGTAGAAAACGGAGAAATCAAATTGATACCAGACAAATTCTTCGCTTCCTATAAGCATTGGATGGAGAATGTTAAGGACTGGTGTATATCTCGTCAATTATGGTGGGGACAACGAATTCCAGCATGGTTCAACGAGAAAAATGAGTGGGTAGTTGCCAAAACTGAAGAGGAAGCCATTGAAGAACTAACGAAACAAGGAAAATCCACAGCAGGAATTCGTCAAGAAGATGATGTATTGGATACTTGGTTCTCTTCAGGATTATGGCCTTTATCGGTATTCGACGGTGTAAGAAACCCTGAGAATGAAGAATTCAAATACTATTATCCTACAAATGATTTAGTAACCGCTCCAGAGATTTTATTCTTTTGGGTGGCACGTATGATCATCATGGGACATGACTATACACAGAAGCCTCCTTTCCGCAATGTATACCTAACAGGTATTGTGCGTGATAAATTAGGTCGCAAAATGTCGAAATCATTAGGTAATTCTCCTGACCCGATTGAGTTAATGGAGCAGTACGGAACGGACGGAGTTCGCGTAGGTATGTTGCTTTCTTCGCCCGCCGGAAATGATTTAATGTTCGATGTATCTTATTGTGAGCAAGGACGTAATTTTGCAAATAAGATTTGGAATGCTTTCCGCTTAGTAAAAGGCTGGGAGACGACGGATTCACCTGCTACGTCTGCACAGAAAACTGCTGCAGAATGGTTTGAGAGCCGTTTCAATCAAGCATTAGTAGAAATTGATGAACACTTTGCCAACTATCGTCTTTCAGACGCATTAATGGCGACTTACAAGTTAATCTGGGATGATTTCTGTGCCTGGTATCTCGAACTTGTCAAGCCTGCTTATCAAACTGCAATTGAAGCCGAAACCTTAGAGACAGTAAAGAGATTATTTCAAAAGGTACTAAAACTCGCGCATCCTTTTATGCCTTTCTTAACAGAAGAGCTATGGCACGATGAAATCTTCGGACAACGTGAAGCCAACGATTGTATTATCATCGCTGAATTTCCAACAGCTGAGGCATACAATGAAAAAATCATTAAAGACTTCAGCGTAGTTCAACAAATTATTTCTGAGGTTCGTAATATTCGTAATTCGAAAGGTATTTCCCCAAAAATCGCGCTTCCATTAGCAATCAATGCTGCTGAAGTGGATTATGAAAAATACAAGGAGAATATCATTAAGCTTGCAAATATAGAGACGCTAAGTTTCGTTAATGATAAGGTTTCAGGCGCTGTAAGTTTCCTTGCAGGAAAGAACGAGTGTTATGTAGCGTTAGAAAATAACATTGATGTGGATGCTGAGAAAGAGCGTATCAGCAAAGAAATTGAATATCTAAAAGGATTCTTAAATGCCGTTGATAAGAAATTATCAAATGAACGATTTGTTCAAAATGCGAAACCGGAAATCGTAGAGAACGAAAAGAATAAAAAGGCCGATGCAGAGGCGAAGATCCAAATTTTGGAAGAGAGTTTGGTTAGCTTAGGCTAATTTCAATAAAAAAGAATGCAAAAGGGCTATTGATATCAATAGCCCTTTTGCATTTATATTCAGGGAAGATTTCAACTGACTTAGCATCGAAACTCCTAAAAACAAATGCTAAATCTTTTGCCTGAATCTAAAAACCCACCACATTTATTACCCACAAATATTATATTCTAAACATATCATCTACACTTTGCAGCAAACTTCAAGGAAAACACCTAAAGACCTGTATTGTAGCCTACATACGAACCTTTAATTACAAGTAACGTTACTTCTAAACCTTCGCTATTTTCCAAAAAGTAATAGAATCGCTATTGCTATAACTTACATATATCTAAGATTATTATTATATTTACTAAACTATTGACTAATTAATCAAAAAGTTCAAACATATAAAATTAATCTATTATGGAAACAAGTTTTATTAAAACCATTAAAAGCTCGATAAAACAATGGTACATTCCATTGATTGTCGGAATTCTACTGATTATCTTAGGAATATATACGCTAACAACTCCCCTAGCATCCTATTTAACCTTAGCGACCATTTTTAGCATGTATTTCCTTTTCTCTGGTTTGATGGAGATCATATTTGCCATAAATAATAAAAATGAAGTTGAAGGATGGGGATGGTATTTGGCTGGAGGTATACTCAATGCCCTATTCGGCTGTATTTTGCTAGGAAACCCTGCCATATCCATGGCTACTTTACCTTTAGTTTTGGGCTTTTATTCGCTCTTCAAGTCATTTCAATTATTATCAGTTTCGATGGATATGAAAAACTATGGTATTAAAAAATGGGGTTGGATCACGACATTCAGTGTATTGGGTATCTTATTTAGCTTTGTGCTCATTTGGAATCCAATATTTGCCGGCCTTACCTTAGTTTATTGGACTGGATTTGCCATCATCTCTGCAGGACTTGCATCTATTGTTCTTTCGTTTCAATTGAAGCGCTTGAAAACAGTAGCCAATAATGTATCGGACGATTGGAAAAATCGATTTGAAGATTTAAAAAATGAATATTACCGCAGCATCAAGGACAATTAACGGTTCCCTATGTCTGTCTATTTATAAATAAAAACAGAAAGAAGGCTACACATTTAGGTAGCCTTCTTTCTTTAAATAATTACAGTCTACTTCCCTTTCAAACCCAATTCAAATCCCTTTCAAATCCCTTTTAAATCTCTTTCACTCGCCTCTCAAATGGGCCATGATTTGTGATTGATTTTGCTCAACTATTGCT
Organism: Sphingobacteruim zhuxiongii; assembly: GCF_009557615.1. Lineage (NCBI taxonomy): Bacteria > Pseudomonadati > Bacteroidota > Sphingobacteriia > Sphingobacteriales > Sphingobacteriaceae > Sphingobacterium > Sphingobacterium zhuxiongii. Next base: position 1,168,195 of record NZ_CP045652.1, on the reverse strand, counting down.
ATTTATTACAACTATCTCGATTTATTGTCTTTCAATAATATTCCATTTGACGATGTTGTGACTATTTCATAAAAATTTAACCTTGGAATACCTATTTTAACAATTATCTTTAAGCAGATTTTGACGTCCTTAATCAAATAAAAAACTAAAAATTCGAAGATGGCAAATAGAAGAAATTTCATCAAAAACAGCTTAGGATTAGCAGCAGGTGTTTTGCTTGCAAAGAACTCAACCGCAACAGCGAGTCTATCTAGCTTAGGTCAAACTGGATTCAAGTTTGAGCAAGTACCTTTAGGCTATGCTTACAATGCGTTAGAAGGTGCTATCGATGCTACCACGATGCAAATACATTACGAAAAACATTACGGTACGTATGTAAAAAATGCGAACGACGCTTTAGTAGATGAAAAAGTTCAAGCGAAAGATGCAAAAGCAATTTTTGCTTCAATTGATAAATACAGTTCAAAACTAAGAAACAATGCGGGAGGTGCCTTTAATCACGCAATGTTCTGGACACTATTACGTTCTCCTAAAGTAGATAACAAGCCTACCGGCAGTGTACTACAAGCTATCAATAAGGATTTCGGTGGATTTGACCAATTTAAGGAGCAATTTGCAAAAGCTGCAACTTCACAATTTGGTTCAGGATGGGCTTGGCTAGTTGTCGAGAATGGTAAATTAAAAGTAGGTGGTACTGCAAACCAAGACAACCCTCTGATGAAAGGCGTAGCATTACAAGGAAAACCGATCTTAGGTTTGGATGTATGGGAGCATGCTTATTATTTAAAATACCAAAATAAACGTCCTGACTATGTGGGTAATTTTTGGTCTATCGTTAATTGGGATCAAGTACAAAAATACTACGACGCTAAATAAACATCAGTGTTGTTTTGAGGCACGCAGATTAGGCGCAATATAGATAAATCGAAAGGTCGATTAATAGCCAACATGCTATTTAATCGACCTTTCGCTCTTAAATCAACCGAAACCGTTTACTCGCTCTTTCCATCTTCTATATGAACAAGCTTTTCCATCTCTATTTTCGGTGGTATTAATTTGTAAACCACAGGCGTAACGATACGCGATAAGAGCGTAGAACTAATCAGTCCGCCTATCATAACGATCGCTAAAGGTGAAATGAGTGGATTCGATGACCATGCAATCGGCATCAATCCCCCAATTGCCGTCAAAGAAGTTAAGATAATTGGAAGGAATCGTATTTCCCCAGCCTTCTCGATCGCTTCATTCAAAGCCACTCCTTCTCTTCTCAATTGATTTGTAAAGTCAACCAATAAGATGGTATTCTTTACTTCTATCCCTGCTAACGCAACGATCCCAATTGTTGCAACAAATGACAAGGTATTTCCTGTAAACAACAAGGCAATTACCGCACCGACAATACCTAACGGAATTACCGAAAGGACAATCAACGTGCTTTTGAATGTTTTAAACTCGAGAATCAGTACGGCTATAAACATAAATACGGTAATCAATATAATTGTTCCGAAACCTCCGAAAGCCGTTTCTCGACTCTCCACCTCTCCTCCCATTTCGTAGGTATAACCGCTTGGCAAAGGAAATTTCTCCATTTGTTCAATTACCGCATTAATCACTTCATCATTACTATAGCCTTTGGCAACAAAAGAATTGACAGAAACAGTACGTTCCTTATTGATATGGTAAATATTGGAAGGCGACACTTCGAAAGTTAAGCTCGCTAATTGAGCAAGTGGAATTGCTTTACCAGCTACGTTGTCGACGAACACACCTTCTAAAGTCTCGATCGTGGCATCTTTTGCACGCGGTACAGAAACGACGATTTGGTAGTCATTATCGTCTTTATTCGGATCAGAATAAGTGCCCACCGTATATCCTGCTAATGCGACACGAATTGTTTGATCAATTGACGAAGTGGGTACACCAAGCGCCATCGCTTTCTCACGATTGATATTGACACGTAGGTCGGTTTTGTTATTCTTAATCGGGTTATTGACATATTCAGATCCTGCTGTATTCTTCAGTAGGTCTTCGACTTGAGCAGCGAGGTTACGTAATGTGTCTAAATTATCCCCAAAAATGCGAACCTCTACCGGCGAAATCACTGGAACACCTTGCTCAAAGTTTCGAACCTCGACCTTTGCGCCTAAATAGGGTGTCCATTGTTTCCGTAATTGTTCAATCATTTCGATTTTTTTATCCGATTTTACGTCGCCATGCAATTGGACAAAGATATCAGCATAGGAAACGTTTTCCTGTCCTTGCTGCATGTTGTAATACACTCGAGGATTCCCCTTTCCAACATTTGATGTAAAATACTTTACATCGGGCATTGCTTTTAGTTGCTGTTCGATATCTTTCGTAATTCGGTTGGTCGTCTCCATATTATCCTGTAATTCACTGGTAATATGAATCATGAACTGTGGTTTCTCGGATGGAGGGAACAAACTGAATCCGACTACTGGAATCAAAGCTAGCGAGCCTAAGAATATTGCTAAAGCAATCAAGGTAGTTCGACCGGGATGTTTCAACGCTTTATCTAAGAAGACGCCATAACTTTTATGGATGATGTTTTGCATCCCCCTAAGGATTGCATTTCCACCTTCATGTTCATGCGGCTTCAAGAGCTTACTGGCAAGAAATGGGACGACGAGCAAAGCAATTAACATAGAACCGATTACAGAGGTAATTACTGCGATTGGCATGGAGCGTATAAATTCACCTGCCATTTCGGGCATAAAGACCAAAGGCATAAATGCAATAACGAGTGTAACGGTACAACCTAGAACGGCCAACGCAATCTGCTCGGTTCCTTTAATCGATGCCTCCAAGCGGCTATAGCCTTCGCGCATCCAACGTTCGATATTCTCAACAACGACGATACTGTCGTCTACAACTAAACCAAGTGCTACAACGAAACCAACAATACTCAACTGATTCAACGAATAGCCGAAAGAATTCATTGCAATGACTCCTAATCCTAAAGACAGTGGAATGGCAATCATGACAACTAAAGATGCCCGAGTACCCAAGGGTAATAACGTAAAAAGCACTAATACAATTGCTATAGCGAAATCTATTCCCAATCCACTTAGTCTGTTGTTTACATTATTCGCTTGATCGAAATTGACAATCATATCCACATTCTCTGGAAGTGAATTCTCAAACTTATCTAAGACTTTTTGATAGTCTTTTTGTGTGTCCGATATATTCTTTCCAATTTTTTGAGCCGCATTTATCAATATCGCATTATATCCATTTAGACGAGTGATATGATTGTTCGTTGCAAAAGTTGGATAGATTGTCGCGACTTCCTTCAGGATTATATTTTTTCCTTGTCCGCTGGCAATAATGGTATTCTTAATATCTTCAATTTGTTGATAATTACCGGATGTTTTAACGCTAAACGTCTTGTTTCCAGCATTCACAGAACCGGCAGGTATATTTTGATTTTCACTTTGAACCGCTTGAATAATTCTATTCATCGGTATCCCTAATTCTGCAATTTTTGCTTGATCGATATCAATACGAATTTGTTGATCGGGCAGTCCAGAGATTTCGACCTCCTTCAGTGATTTTACTTTTTCAAGTTCCTGCTTAAGTTTATCGGCCAAACCTTTCATCGTAGATTGAGATGCATTCTCAGATACTAACGCCAGCTGAATAACGGAGACATTCGTCGGGTCAATCTTTTTGACTTCCATGCTGTAGATATTATCGGGGAGTTCTGGTCCAGCAGCATTTAGTTCACGAACAAGTTCTTGATATTTATCGTCATAATCTGTTCCGTATTCAAACTCGACAAAAAAGAATGCAACGCTATTATTTATAGTGGTCTTAATTCGCTTAATATCATCTAAACCATAGAAACGCGCTTCCAAAGGTTTTACAATCAGTTGTTCCATATCCTTCGGATTGGTACCTGGCTGTACGACGATTACAGGAAAGCTTACAGCTTTCATATCTGGATCTTCTGCGCGCGGCATCGTCATCAGGGATGTCGCAGCTACCAACATGATCATCAAAACCATGATCATTGTAAATTGGTAGTTCTTTATCGGATATTTAATCAAACTCATGAGTTATCCTTTTATTTTTTCACCGTGATTGGAGAACCATCTTGTAGATATGGCGATCCAGATATAATTAGCGCACTCGCATCCTCTAATCCCGCAGAGATTAAAACTTCTTCCTTTTCAATTGAGGCTACCGTAACTTTTTGCTTCTTGGCCGTCTTACCGTCAACACTCACAAAAACATATCCTTCGGAACCATTACCATCTAATAAAGCCGAGAATGGAATTCGCCAATTATTATTGGATGCTACTGGACTCACAGCAATTTGCGACTTACCGAACACCCCAGAAGCAAGCTTTCCACTAGGCTTTTCTTGCAAGACTAAATGTATACTGAAGGTCCCAGATTGCGGATCTAAGCCTTCGGATTTCTTTGCAACACGAGCTTGCAGCGTAGTATTAGGAATGGCGTCAGTTTGTATACTTGCTTTATCCCCTACCTTTATAAGTGCCCATTGACTATCACTCACACCAACTTTTAACATCCATGTCCCATTATTTGCGCCATTCACTTGTAACACGGGTGTTCCTGGCCCCACAACCTGTCCTTCATTGGCAAGCTTCGCCAATACATAGCCCGATACAGGTGAATGAATCTGTGAATATTGTTGATTAAAACCGACCGATTTTAAGTCCTCTTGAGCAACGGCAAGAGCCGTTTTGGCATTTTGCAATTGTTCTAGCGTAGCAACACTATCTCGGTATAATTTCTCTGCTCTTTCATAGTCCCGTCTTGCTTTCTCTACGCCTAAGCGTGCTTGTCCGGCTTTTGCGTCCACCTCTGAAGTATGCACTGCCGCCAGCACTTGTCCTTTCCGTACAGGATCCCCTTCTTTCACAAAAACGCGGGAGATAACTCCTCCATTCTTAAATCCTAAAAGCGTCTCATCATCGGTTGTAAAGACACCCGTTGCCTCAATAATTGTCGCTCTCCCGTTTTGTTGAAGAGGTATTAATTTAACCGGTATGGTGTCCTGCACTGGGATTCCTGCAGTTCTTTTTTCCTGATGACAGCTGCTGAATAATATGATTGCCAGAGCAATACTTGTAAGGTTTGTTTTCATGTGGAAATTAGTTTAATGGATAGCTTGCGGTTTCTCTTTCAAATTTCGCGGCAGCGGACAGTAATTTGAACGCGGCTATATTGTGAGCGAGTTTCGCATTGGTATACTGCGAACGTGCGTCTATTGTTTCTAAGTAAGTATTGACACCTTCATTGAACCCACGTTGTATTAATCGCTGATAGGTTGCGGCTGCCTCCATCTGAATCTTCGAGCTTTCGAAATTCTTTTGCGTAGCGACGAGTTCATTTTTAGCCATGTTTGCGGAGAGCTCTAGCTTTTGTTTTGCTTGCGCCAATTTATTCTCTGCCTCAGCTACGGCGATTTGACCTTCTTGAATCTTTAAGCGATTTCTATTGCCCGCAAAAATTGGAAAGCTCAATTGGGCACCAATCATATAATACTGTGATTTGCTACTTACGCGTAATCCTTCAGCTTGAGAACCAAGATCTAAAAATGCGCTCAGTTTCGGGACAAATACTTGCTTATTCATTTCAAGTACTGTTTCTTGAATTGCAATGTTGTCGCTTAAGGATTTCAGCTCTTCTCTACCTTCAATACCTACGGATAAGGTCTCTGGGGAAGTTCTTTCAATGGAACCTTGCACCGCAAGGATATCAATTTTAGCGGTCGCGCTACGGTTCAATAAAGCATTAAAGTAATATTGTGCGTTTAGCAATTGCTGTTCTGCCTCCGCTAACTTCGATTCCTGTTGTGCTATTTCAGCGTCAGCTCGGATTACGTAAGCTGGCAATCCCTTTCCGGCATCTAACAGCTTCTGATTGACACGTTTGCCTTCATTGGCTAGGCTTATTGCGTTTTTATAAATAGAGACCGCATCAAGGGCACTTAGATAGTTAAAATAAGCAACCTTAATGTCCTTGACCAACTCCCGTTGGTAAAGTTCTATTTCTTGCTTTGACATTTTTAATACCTGTTCACGTATAGTTTTATTATGCTTAAGATCTGTATTGATAATAGGAACCGCTGTTCTAATCTTCGCATCATAATAATTTTTAGGAAGGAAGTTTATTTTCTCGTTCGCTATTTGTGGAAAGTTCTGTGAATTTGTAAGCTGATTCAGCGTCGCATAAACTGGATTTAACATATCGCCGACTGGTAGATCAATTGAACGTCCACCATCCGCATGCGAATAGGTAAGATCGAACGTAATATTAGGTAGAAACATACTGCGTGCAACTTCTAATCCGTTCATCGCTTTCTTCAACGATAAATCTTTCTCGACTAGTACCAAATTGCTATCTAGCCCTTGTTTGACATACGTATCTAGGATGGATTCTTGAGCGATACCAACCTTACCTAGCAACAATAGGAGAATGAGGATAGGGAAATGAATATTTACTGTTTTCATCATTAACAGTGTTAAGTTATTGTGAATTTTTACTTTTTAGACTGCTCAATAAATGTTACGAACACTTCAAATGATTTATTAACCAATTCCCTTACACTGAGTTCAAGCGCAAGATTTTCAGCAATCTTACTCATATGCTCAGAGAGATATAACGTCACTAGACCATGCACTGCTCCCCAGGTTTGAAGGGCTACAAAGTTTCCATCTAGACCTTTAAACCAACCTTGTTCTTGGCATTGTGCGACTGTTCCGCGAAGGAAATCGAATGCTCGCTCTCCTTCAGGCCATTGCTCATGTGCACAATGCGTCTCTAGAAAGGTCATCGGCTCTTTCATCATAAACATAACTTGATAATAATCAGGATTTCGGAAAGCAAAATCTATATAAACTCGTCCTAAGGCTTTAATACGTTGGAAAGGATCATCAACAGATTCTAGCGCGCCAAATTGTTGTCTTAACAGTTGGAAACCTTCTCGATGGAGAGCATAGACAATATCGTTTTTGTCTTTGTAATATAAGTAAATGGTTGTCGGGCTAAACCCAATCTCCTTAGCTATCTTTCGAATTGAAGTGGATTCATAGCCCTCCTGCACAAATAACTTCTTCGCGGCCTCAAGAATCGTCAATTTAAGATCCTCTTTATGCTTTTGCTTTTTCTCTTTAATATCCGTCATGTAAAACAAAACTACTTAACAGTGTTAAGTAGTCAAAAGCATTACGTATATTCAGACATTAAAATGACAAATAAAAAAGGGGCTGTCTAACAGACAGCCCCTTTCAACTAACCACAACTAATCCTCTTACTTAACCTCTATAAGTCTTTTTGCAACAATCGCTTCTTCCTTTTTACCAATTTTCACGGCTAAGACACCACTCTCGTAACTAGCATCGATATTTGCGTAGTCAACGATATCAGGTAAGGTGAAGGATCTAGAAAAGGAAGTATAGCTAAATTCTTTTTTACTATATACTTTACCGTTTTCTTCTTTTTCTTCTTGTTTTTCTACAGAAATCGAGATAATGTTTTTATCTACATTAATCTTGAAATCTGATTTTTGTAAACCAGGTGCTGCAACTTCAATACTGAATGCATCAGCTGATTCTGTAATGTTTACTGCAGGAACTCTGGTAACTAAACGATCAGAAATAAAAGAATCGTTGAATAAGTTATCAAATACGTTGTTAACGAATGGGTTCACTGCGTCAGTGTTGTAAGATTTTCCAGGTAATTTAATTAATGCCATAATATATTTCCTCCTTATATTTTATACTTATTTATTTACTATTCTATTCGAATACATTTCTTGTTATTCAACTTACATACCAAAGCATTTAGCGCTCTATTTATCTGCTATTTTGACATATCGCAATCAAAACAACAGGTCAAAATGTCCGAAACAACAATTAACAGGCGCTTCCTTATAAATGGAATAACGTTAAAAAGGAGTGAATTATATGCGTTAATAAAAGTTTAACGTTGGAAATCGAGCGATACAACAGAACTAGCTAAGTCACCACCGAAAGGAGGATTCATCTTTTTGATACTGATTGCAATCTGTTCGATATCCGCATAGCCTTCTAAAAGCTTATTTAAGATATCTTCAGCAGCAGATTCCAAAAGCTTACGGCGCGGACTCATAACCTCTGAGAGAATACGATACAAGTCTTCGTAATTTAGGGTATTTGAAATATCCTCGGAATCAGGATTTTTAAAAGGGAAACTTACAGATACGTTTACAAAAAACTCGTTTCCTAATAATTGTTCTTCCTCGTAATATCCAATAGGTGAAAAGAAACGAACGTTTTCAAGAGCGATTTTCTGTGTTATTTGAGCCATTATCTAAAAGTTTTAACGGATGATGTTAAATAAAATTAGACATATTTCTTATATTAACCTAAAATAACTTAAACCTATGTACAAATACAGCTTTTTATTAGCATCTCTAGCTTTTGCGTTAAATTCCAATGCGCAGACTAAATTTCAACCGCAAGACACCGAGTTTTATGAACCAAAGGTTCGCGTAGTGAATACGAAATCACATGCTGCTCCCAGCGATGCTATTGTTCTATTTGATGGCACAAACTTAAATGAATGGGTTAGTGACAAGGACAAAACAAGTGCTCCGCAATGGACTGTAAAAAATGGTGTGCTGACTGTCGCTCCAAAAACTGGAGGCATCCAGACTAAGCGTAAGTTCGGTGATATCCAATTGCATATTGAGTGGAAGAGCCCCGAAGTTATCAAAGGTGAAGGACAAGGAAGAGGAAATAGCGGATTGTTTTTAAGCGATGGGGCTTATGAGATCCAAGTTTTGGATAATGATGATAATAAAACATACGTCAATGGACAAGCTGGAAGCCTTTATAAGCAAACACCTCCCCTAGTGGAAGTTCGCAAACCAGAAGATGGATGGCATACCTACGATGTATTGTACACTGCTCCAAAATTCAATAAGGATGGGCACTTAATTAAGCGTGGTCAAGTAACACTTTTACATAATGGCGTTGTCGTACAATATAACACAGAACTTCAAGGCACAACGGAGTATATCGGGTTACCAAAGCTTAAAGTCCATGGTCCTGGTTCTATTTCGCTACAAGATCATGGTGATTTAGTAAACTTTAGGAATATTTGGGTAAGGGAACTATAGGCATTTCCATGTCATTAGATAGCAACTAGCTTACTATAGAAAATAAAAGAGCCGTATTAAATACGGCTCTTTTATTTTCTAGTCTTTTAAAAGCTTGACTTCATATAAATCTTTTCTTCGATCTCGAAGTATTTTAACTGTACCGTATTCATTTAAATCTTTTAATGCATAAAGATCTACGTCTGCAATAAGCACCATTTCGGTGTTTGGTGTTGCTTCTGCTTTTATCGCATTATTGGGAAAAGCAAAGTCGGAAGGTGTAAACACTGCTGATTGAGAATATTGAATATCCATGTTATTGACCCTCGGCAAGTTACCAACAGAACCAGCAATGGCAACATAACATTCATTTTCAATGGCTCTTGCCTGCGCACATGAACGAACACGAATATAACCATTCTGCGTATCCGTCATAAATGGAACAAATAGAATTTGCATTCCTTGATCAGCCAATATACGTCCAAGCTCAGGGAATTCGACATCATAGCAGATCAGCAAACCTATTTTACCGCAATCGGTATCAAACACTTTAATCTCGTTTCCTCCAACTAAGCCATAATACTTTAACTCATTCGGCGTAATGTGCACCTTTTTATAGGAGTCTAAACTACCATTGCGATGACACAAGTAGGATACATTGTAAAGCTTGCCTCGCTCCATTACCGGCATAGAACCAGCGATAATATTGACATTATAAGATACTGCAAACTGCTGTATTTTATCTATAATTTCTTTCGTATGTTCCGCCAATTTTTCCATCGCCATGCGTTCTGGGAGCTCGTTATAAGGACTCATCAATGGCGTATTGAAGAACTCCGGAAACATAATAAAATCCGTACCGTAGTCGCTGACTGTATCGACAAAGAATTCTACCTGATCATAAAACTCCTGAATATCTTTTAGCAATCGCATTTGCCATTGCACAAGTCCCAAGCGAATTGTTCGCTTCGATGCAGATACCGAACGGGAATCTGGTTCATAATAGATGTTGTTCCATTCCAGCAAAGTCGCCACTTCCTTCGATTCAGAATCTTCGGGAAGGTAGTTCTTTAATACTTTTTTAACGTGGAAATCATTCGACAACTGAAATGTTAAGGTAGGATCGTAAATTTCTTTACGTTTGACTTTCTCAATATAAGTACGCGGCGTCATCGAATCCGAGTAATTATGGTAGTTCGGAATACGACCTCCTGCAACAATACGTTGCAAGTTCATCTCTTCACATAATTCTTTACGCGCATCATATAATCTTCGACCTAATCGTAGCGATCGAAAATCTGGATGCACGAATACTTCGATACCATACATGGTATCTCCTTCGTAATCATGTTTATCAAATTTACCATCATCGATAATCGAATAATATTTATCGTATATATTGGTTTTACTGGAGTCGATCACAATTGATAACGCACATGCGACAACTTTCCCATTGACTTCTACAGCAATTTGCCCTTCAGGGAAAATATCTATTAAATCAACGATATTCTCTTTTGTCCAAGCATCCCCTACTAATCCATGATAAGCCTCCTCCATGGAAGACTTTAAATCCTTGTAATCTCGTTTACTAAGGTTTCTTACTTTAATATCCATATGTTAACGATTATTATGCAAAAGCCATTCCAGTTCTTAAAACAGATATATTCGATTTAGAATCCTAAATGAAATATCGGTTCAGTCTTCAATGTTCATTGTTTCGGTTTTGGGAATTCATACAACCAGTTAAATGTACCTTAATCAAAGTCTATAAATGCTTCCTCTTTATAGCCAACTGGTCGATCATCTTCATCCAATACCCATGCTTCATGTTGAGAAGACTTAGGGCTTACATTAAAGCCAGACACTATTAATTTGAATCCATTTTCAAACAGTGTATAGTATCCACAAGGAAAAGCCTGATATCCGTTAGACAGCATAACCGCTTCTGGCTGACGGACCCCATAATCCACTGCTTTTTGTCCTTTGATAAAGCGTTCGAAAGCTTCTTCAAATGTCATCGCATTAAAGAGTTCTTCCATATAAAATCAATATTGTGTAGAAAATTCTAGGTTAAAATTACAGGCTGCGGCCGACAAGCCCTGTTTTATCAGGCTAAAACTTATCCTCCGATTCATTCCACATAAAGATAAAATTTATCTACACACATTAATAAAAAAAAGCATCCAATGATTGGATGCTTTTTTGTCTCTTAAGATTTGTTAAAAAAAGATTATGCCTCTCCTTTCGGACCACCAAAGTTTAATGGAAAAGCGACATCTTTAGAATCAATTTTCCCATTTTGCCCCTCAAAACGATTAACATTATCTTGCAATGCGCTCATCAGACGTTTAGCGTGCTCTGGTGTCAATACGATTCTTGACTTTACTTTTGCCTTAGGTACGCCAGGCATAATGCGCACAAAGTCTATAACGAATTCTGTATTAGAATGTGTAATGATCGCTAGGTTAGAATATACGCCCTCGGCAATTTCTTCACTAAGCTCTATGCTAATCTCTTGCGCCTCCGGGTTATTGAAATTATTATCTTCCATGGTTTGTTAGATTGTTTATTATTATTTACTGAATGTTCTAAAATCTTGATCTTTTTCTATAGAGCGAAGCACTTCATAAATCAATTTAATGACATTATCAACGTCATCTTTATGCACCATTTCTACAGTGGTGTGCATATATCGCAAAGGTAATGATATTAACGCGGAAGGCACCCCTCCATTCGAATAGGCGAAAGCATCAGTATCTGTCCCAGTAAATCTTGAAGAGGCTTGACGTTGAATAGGAATGTTGTTTTTATGAGCAACTTCGATTAACTGTCTGTTCAAATTAATTTGTACCGCAGGAGCATAAGATACAACAGGACCTTTACCACAAGCTAAGTCGCCTTGGGTTATCTTGTTAATCATCGGAGTATTGGTATCATGGGTCACATCGGTCACGATTGCAACATTGGGTTTAATATGCTGAGCAATCATCTCTGCACCGCGTAAACCAATCTCTTCTTGTACCGAATTCACAATATATAATCCAAAAGGAAGCTTTTGCTTGTTTTCAGTTAGCAGTCTTGCAACCTCTGCAATCATAAAGCCACCTGCACGATTATCCAATGCACGCCCAACATAGTAGCGATCATTTAAGATCATAAATTCATCTTCATAAGTGATCACACAACCTACATGGATCCCTAATTCTTCAACCTCCTCTTTCGATGTACATCCACAATCTAAAAAGATGTTCTTCAACGTTGGTGCTTCTTCTTTTTCTCCAGAGCGCGTATGAATTGCAGGCCAACCAAAAACTGCTTTTACGATTCCTTTATCGGTATGGATATTGACGCGCTTCGACGGAGCAATCTGATGATCCGATCCGCCATTGCGAATCACATAGATTAGTCCATCTTTCGATATATAATTTACAAACCAAGATATCTCATCAGCATGCGCTTCAATAACAACCTTATATGTTGCTTTCGGATTGATGATACCTACAGCAGTTCCGTAGTTATCAATATATGTTTCATCCACATAAGGTTTTAGATAATCTAACCACATACGCTGTCCAGCCCATTCGAAGCCGGTAGGCGAAGGGTTATTAATATATTTTTCAAAAAAAGCCAATGATTCCGCAGTCACAACAGTACCAAGCGAATCCTCTTTAATCTTCTTCTTTGCCATCTTTTTCTTGTTAAGTTTTGCAAAATAAGTATTTCCTTAATTTTCGCAAAAATAAAATCCGAAACCTTATCTTTACCGAACATTAAACACAATTATGCAGGATTTATTAAGCTATATTATTTGGGATCCTAAGCCTGAAATATTCAAAATAGGTGCTTTCGGCCTCCGATACTATTCAATTTGCTGGCTTCTCGCATTTGCCGCCTCTTATTACTTTATGCTAAAGGTATTTAAGAAAGAGAATGTATCACAAGATCTTTTAGATAAACTGACCATTTATATTTTTGTTGGAACTTTAATCGGCGCTCGCTTAGGGCACTGCTTGTTTTACGACTTCGAATATTATAAAGACCACATCTTAGAAATATTTATCCCTTTCCAAAAAGACCCTTCAGGAAACTGGCATATGACCGGCTTTACAGGTCTTGCTAGTCATGGTGGTGCTATTGGTATTCTTACGGCGATGTGGTTATTCTGCCGAAATACTAAAACTAATTTCATGTGGTTAGCTGATCGACTGGTACTCGTTGTGCCAATCGCAGGTGCCTTTATTCGCTTAGGTAACTTCTTCAACTCCGAGATGATTGGAAATCCAACTGAGCTCCCATGGGCAGTTGTATTTAGCAATATTGACAATATCCCAAGACATCCAGCGCAGATGTATGAATGTATCGCTTATGTGATCATCTTTATCATTTTATGGTCGATGTATCAGAAAAACGCTAAACCAATTCCTGGAAAACTATTCGGGCTCTTCTTAATTCTACTATTCGGTGCTCGTTTTGTAATCGAATATGTGAAAATAGATCAAGTAGCTTTCGAGGCTGGTATGCTACTTAACATGGGACAAATATTAAGTATCCCATTTATTCTAGTTGGAATATTTTTGTTACTTCGAAAACCAAAAGAGACAAAACGCATTTAAAACAGTACATTTGCCCTCCTTAAAAAGAGGGCATTTTTTTTATCCTATGCAAAAACTAAGAAACAACAGAAAGGTCACCCTACTGATCCTCGGACTTCTTTCCGCAATCGGACCATTTTCAATCGACATGTATCTACCTGCTTTTGAAAATATCGCTGCTGACTTTAATAGTCCGCTGGAAAAAGTGCAGTTATCCTTAACAAGTTTTTTCATCGGTATAGCATTTGGACAGATTATATATGGCCCACTATTGGACAGATATGGACGGAAAAAACCACTTTTAGTAGGTTTGGCGATCTATATTGTAGCCTCTATATTATGTGTTTTTACACGCGACATCAATCACTTAATCTTTCTTCGCTTCTTACAAGCCATAGGAAGCTGTGGAGGTATGGTTGGTGCCCGAGCTATGGTAACCGATTATTACAACAGTAGAGAGGCTGCTAGAGTATTCAGTTTGCTCATGCTGGTTATTGGTATCTCACCAATTCTAGCACCGAGCGCAGGTGCCATGTTCTTAAACTATTTAGATTGGCATTACATATTCTTATTACTTGCATTAATGGCTACGTTGATTTTCGTGGGAACAATGTTTTTGCTTCCAGAAACGTATTCTGGAAACAAAGATCTATCCTTAGCACCAAAATCTATCGTTAAGACGTTCTGGAGTGTCTTAAGTAATAAGGTCTTTATCACATATTGCCTAATTGGGTCCATTGCATCATCGGGAACATACGCTTATTTAGCAGGCTCATCGTTTGTTATTCAAAAATACTTTGGATTAAATAAAAGCGAGTACGGATTGGCATTCGCGTTTGTCGCCTCGGCGATGGTTTTAGCCACCCAGTTAAATCGATGGTTATTAAAAAACAACACAAGTGCAGATATCAGTAAATATGCCAATATATGGCAGGCTGGTGTCGGAATATCGATGATTATTGTATTAGCAACTGGAATATTAAGTCTTCCAATTCTACTCGCATTAATTTTCTTCTTCTTGCTTGGATATGGTTTTATTTTCCCGAATACATCTGCCATTGCGTTGTCTGAAATGAGACACTTAGCAGGGAGCGCATCGGCGCTATTAGGCTGTTTCCAAATGGCACTGGGCGCTTTCTCGTCTGCATTGGTGAGTTACCTTCATAATGAAACACCTTGGCCCATGTTGTCGGTGATGTGTGCGGGAGCTGTAATTTCGCTTATCCTGCATTTAATTGCTAGACGAAAAGTAAAAGTAGATATCTAAAAAAATATATCAATATAAAAGAAGCGGGCTGATATTCAATCAGCCCGCTTCTTTTATATTTAAAACTGTATTACAGTAAACTTTCAATCCCTAAGCGATAGCTGTCTAAGCCAAAACCTAAAATAACACCTTTACAACTTTTAGAAAGATAAGAGTGATGTCTAAACGACTCCCTTTGGTGAACGTTAGAAATATGCACCTCGATTACTGGTGTGTTAATAGCAGCGATAGCGTCCGCAATCGCTACAGAAGTATGCGTATAGGCGCCAGCATTTAGAACGATTCCGTCATAGCTAAAACCTACCTCATGTATTTTATCAATGATAAACCCTTCCGTATTGCTTTGAAAATATTCGAGCTCGGCATTAGCAGCGAATCGTTCCTTGAGGGTTTCTAAGTAAGATTCAAAAGATTGATCCCCATAGATTCCCTTTTCTCGAACACCGAGGAGATTCAAATTAGGACCGTTTAATATTAATATTTTTTTCATGGTTTTGATTAATAAGATAAAGATAACAGAATCTTACATATCACCATAGAAATTGCGGAAACTAGAGCGCAATCCGAAGTTAATAACCCCAGATTTTTGTGTTGGTTGATCCTCAATTCTATTATATCGCTGCGTATATCCTAATTCTAAACGTAGATTATATTTCGGATTCAGTACATAGGCCGCTTTGAAATCTGCATAATATAAATCGTTTTGAACACCTTGTCCAATCTTATTACCATACATATTAGGTGCACTTCTATAAGATTGGAAGATATCTCCTCCCCAATTCACCATACCTGATGCCGTTGCTTCATCAGTACCGTAACGACTGTATAAACCTTGTAGAGAAAAATCAAATCTCTTCCATGAATAATTCGCAATACCTAGCAACTCACGGAAATTGGCTCCTCTTGGATGTGCTAAAGGCTCCCCGCGATTACTATAGTTCGAAATAGAAACATAATGTTGATAGGTATATGGGCGAACCATATTATACTCACCTAAAACATTCAAGTTCTTGACACCAAAAATATTAAATGCTTTCGCCCCTAACTGAGCGCCCCATTTATTATGAATATATCCGTTATTGGCAAAAAATTCCTTCGCAGTAAATTCACCCAATAAAAACTGACCATATACCGTTGCGTTGTCTAGCACTTTATATTTCGCATTTAAACCCAAGAACATCTTATCGGGCGATGAAGTGTTTGAGTTCTCAACAGGACGTAAGAAAATAACGGGATTTAGATAATTAAAGTCAAATCCTCGATGTCCACCTTCATTTCTATTTGCCCAAACAACCGATTGAAAAAATCCAATCGATAATCTATTCGTTACATTATAATCTAAATATTGAAAAGCACCCCATTTAATACCATCTCCATAGCGTCCTCCTGAATTCAATGAATCCACACGTGGATTTTTAGGATCTAACATATACGCCCAAATTGAGGTGTACTGCACATTCCCGATTTTACCAGTGAATTTTAAATGCGCGTAGTTCGAAGAAAAATCAGAAAGTAAGACCGATCGATAACCATCCCCAATAAAGTTTTTATCGTAGGCTAATGTCGCTTGGAAGTAATCACTGAAATCATAGGTCAAATTTGCTGTAGCGTACATCCAATCCTTTTCTTTTTCGGTAGGTTTCTTTGAGGCCGCTTGTCCGGGAACTAGCATATTCCGAGAAACATAATCGTCAATATAGGAAGGGAAAACACCTTGATTCTCGAAGAAGTTACCGTAAAAGGTGAACTTATCTTTAATAGTTAGACCGGCTTGAACACCACGTGTATTTAACCAAGTCGTTCTTTTATCAGCACCCATTAATTCCGAACCGATCTGAAAGTCAGGCAATACATCTAAATAAAATGTATGATCTTCTTTTTCAACTTCGATTAAATGTTCATTGAACAATTTTCTCATAATCCAATTATCAGACATTGTTTGATTAGCTGTTTCGATTGAATCTAGCTTTTCTAACAAGGCGCCTTTAAAAAGAACGGGCTTCGAAGAAGTATGATAACGCGTATAAGGCGAATACATTTCTTCATTCAACTTCTGATATTGCTGATGGGAAAATGGCTGATTTTTAATCTGTGCTTGCAATGAGTCTGCAGTTCCAATCAATAAAACCGTAGCTAATGCACCATTGATAATATGCTTCATATAATGGATTGGGTGTTTGGGGCTATTCTAACAAATACTATTCCTAAAACACAACAAAAATACTTTTTAATTCTCAATCCTACCCTATAATAAGAGCAACATATGCTAAAACGTTTTGTTATTTCCAAAATCAACTACAATTTGTATATTGCTTAGGATTGAAATTATAAAACCTCACGAATTAAGATATGAAACGAAGAGCATTTATTCAGAACTCTGCCCTTTTAGGCGCAGGAATGTTCGCTAGTAAGTTCTCATTCGGCGCGATGAACGCGGAGTTTCCAGTCGTCCGAACGCCAGAATCAAAAAGACACTTCAGTAGTAAAGTTATTGAAGGAATGATTAAAGAATTCCAGAAAAACGTTAATGATAAAGAGTTAGGCTGGCTATTCAATAATTGCTTACCCAATACGTTGGACACAACCGTATTTTCAGAAGACAAACCGAATCGAAAATTAACTTATGTAATCACTGGCGACATTGACGCGATGTGGCTTCGGGATAGCAGTGCACAGGTATGGCCCTACTTAGCCTTTATGAAGAAGGATAAGAAGTTGCAAGACCTAGTGCTAGGTCTCATAAACAAGCAATCGGAATGTATACTAATTGACCCATATGCCAATGCATTCTATAATGATCCGACTAAAAAAGGTGAATGGTTCTCGGACCATACCGCCATGAAGCCGGGCTTACATGAGCGTAAATGGGAAATTGACTCCTTATGTTACCCTATTCGTTTAGCCTATCATTACTGGAAATTAACAAATGATGTTACTCCTTTTGATGACACCTGGGTAAAGGCACAAGAGTTAATTTATAAGACTTTTGTCGAACAACAAAGAAAAGAAAACTTAGGTCCATATAAATTTGAACGCACCACATCTCGAGGAACTGACACCCTTCAAGTAGACGGTTATGGCTACCCTGTTAATCCTGTTGGTTTAATTGTATCTAGCTTCCGGCCGTCGGACGACTGTAGCATCTTTCCATTCCTTATTCCATCGAATTTGTTCGCTGTAGTTAGCTTACGTCAGTCCGCAGAGATATTGAAAAACGTTAAGAAAAACACCGAATTAGCGGGTCGATTAGAAGCTCTTGCAAACGAGGTAGAAACAGCCGTTAACACTTATGGCATTGTTGACCATCCAACCCACGGACGTGTTTACGCATTTGAGGTAGACGGTTTTGGCAGTTACCTCATGATGGACGATGCCAATGTGCCTAGTCTATTAGCACTTCCTTATCTGGGGGCGGTTGATGTTAATGATGAAGTCTATCAACGTACGCGGGCTTTTATTTTGTCCAATAAAAACCCATTCTTTTTCAAAGGAAAAGCAGGAGAAGGAATTGGCGGTCCACATATAGGACGTGATATGATTTGGCCAATGTCGATCATTATGCGTGCTTTTACGTCGACAGATGATGCTGAAATAAAGAAATGTGTTCAGATGCTAAAAAGCACCCATGGAGACACTGGCTTTATGCACGAATCATTTCATGTGGACGATCCAAAGAAATTCACTCGCCATTGGTTCGCCTGGACAAACACGTTATTCGGAGAACTGATGTGGAAATTGTATAAAGAAAAACCGCATCTATTAAAAGCATAAACTTAAAGGCTGTCTTCTAGGACAGCCTTTTTTTATTGACAAATGAAAAAAGAAACCTCATCTTTGTTGACACATTAAAATTAAATTGGACGAAGGAGTTCAATGCGATGAAATATGAACGACAATAAACAAGCAGGACCTATTGGTATATTTGATTCTGGATACGGTGGTTTAACTGTATTTAAAGAAATACACAAGCAACTAGGAGAATACGACTATATTTATTTAGGCGATAACGCTCGCGTCCCATATGGAACAAGGTCTTTTGAGACCGTTTATGAATTCACAAAAGAGTGCGTGTTCAAGCTTTTTGATTTAGGATGTAACCTCGTTATTTTGGCTTGCAATACCGCATCTGCGAAAGCACTGCGCTCTATCCAACAAAATGATCTTCCGCCAGGCAAAAAAGTATTAGGTGTAATACGTCCGACATCAGAAATCGTTAACCAATTTACAAAAAGTAATAAAGTAGGAATTTTAGCAACACAGGGCACGGTTAACTCGGAGTCTTATGTAATCGAAATTAATAAATTCCACCCAGAAATTGACGTATTCCAACACGCATGCCCATTCTGGGTGCCACTTGTTGAAAACAACGAATTAGATAGTGAAGGCGCACATTATTTTGTACAACAAGATATTGAGGAATTGCTAGCACAATCCAAGGATATCGATACTATTTTATTAGCGTGTACCCACTACCCGCTCTTGCTTCCAATAATCGAAAAATATGTTCCCGAGGGAATAAAGATAATTTCACAAGGAAAGCTTGTTGCAGATAGTTTAGTCGACTATCTCAAACGCCATCCTGAAGTCGAAGAGCAGTGTAGCAAGGGTGGAAATCTACAATTCTTCACCACCGATGACGCAAGTGATTTCAATCAAAAGGCTAATATTTTCTTTGGAAAAAGTATCGAATCACAAAGTATTAAAGTGTAGGGTCTGATTCTACGAAGCAAACGAAAAAGGAATTATCTCTCGCAGATGAACTTATTATATAATAAAAGAAGAAGGTCGCCAAATTGGCGACCTTCTTCTTTATTCAATTCTAAATACCTTTTGCTTGATAGGCAATGGCATATAATTTCATTTGCTTGACCATGGATAGCAAGCCATTGGCGCGAGTTGGTGACAAGTGCTCTTTCAAACCAATTTGTTCTATAAAATACAAGTCAGTTGCCGCTATTTCTTTTGCAGTGTGACCTGAGAGAACTTTAACCATTAAACTCACCAAACCTTTGGTTATTACAGCATCAGAATCTGCTGTAAAATATAACTTACCATCTTTTATCTCTGGAAAAAGCCAAACTTTTGATTGACATCCTTTGATAATATATTGATCTTGTTTGTTCGACTCGTCTATCAGGGGAAGCTCTTTACCCAATTGGATGATGAATTCATATTTTTCCATCCAATCTTGATAGAAAGCAAAATCCTCGATTAACTCGTCTTGTATTTCGTTAATTGTCATATCCTTTTATACCAACATAGCAGTAGCACGTTTTACGCCAGCTACTAATGCATCAATTTCTTCTTTTGTATTATAAACAGCTAAACTCGCACGAACAGTTCCTGGAATTTGAAATTGATCCATTACTGGTTGCGCACAGTGATGCCCTGTACGTACTGCGATTCCTAATTTATCTAATAGTACACCAATATCATAAGGGTGCGTCCCATCTACTACGAAGGAAATAACCGATGATTTCTCTTTCGCTGTTCCAATGAAACGAATTCCTTCAACTGTACTTAACTGCTCAGTCGCATAAGCCAAAAGCTCATCTTCATAAGCCTTGATATTATCAATACCTAAATCGTTTATATAATCAATCGCAGCGTTTAAAGCAATTCCAGCTTCAATATTTGGGGTGCCTGCTTCAAATTTAAATGGCAACTCATTATAAGTTGTTTTTTCGAAAGTCACATCCTTAATCATATCACCACCGCCTTGATAAGGAGGCATTTTATTCAACCATTCTTCTTTACCATAAAGCACACCCACACCAGTAGGTCCATACATTTTATGTCCAGAAAAGGCTAGAAAATCAACATCCAACTCTTGGACATCAATCTTGATATGTTGAACGGCTTGCGCTGCATCAATTAATACGGGTACTCCGATTGCATGCGCTTTCTGAATGATCTCACGTACCGGATTAATAGTCCCCAATGCATTGGAAACGTAGTTAACAGATACTAATTTCGTTTTTCCATTCAGTAAAGATTCATAAGCGTCCATATCCAGTTCACCGGCTTCATTCATCGGGATAACTTTCAAAGTAGCTCCACGATCTTCACAGATCATTTGCCAAGGCACAATGTTCGAATGATGTTCCATTGCCGAAACGATGATTTCATCTCCGGCCTGTACAAATTCACGACCATAGCAGGTAGCCACCAAATTGATACTATCGGTTGTCCCTTTAGTAATGATGACTTCATAATCATGCTTTGCATTGATAAATTCCTGTACTTTTCGACGTGTAACCTCAAACGCATCGGTAGAAATCTGACTTAAATAATGCACGCCTCGGTGCACATTACTATTCATATCGGTATAATACTCAAGAATCGCATCAATAACGACTTGTGGTTTTTGCGTCGTCGCACCGTTATCTAAATAAACGAGTGGCTTTGCATTCACTTGGCGTTTTAATATGGGGAAATCCTCACGGATTTTCTGAATATCTAGATTGCTCAATTTATTACGTATTAATGTGAAGGCAAAGTTAACAATAATGCCTACAATCTTAGTATATATTATCTAATATAAACGTAATAATTAGCCTGCAAAGTCCAAACAAAACGGCAGTTACACTGTCTTAAGGATATGTTCTTTAAACTAAAATAACGCGATGAATTATTAAAATATAGAACTTATATTAAATTAACTTTGATTAACTTTGTTGCAATTATGCAAGAATTACCTTTAAACATACCAGAGGGCTCAAGAAAAGAGGTGATGACCTACTTAGAACCATTCATGATCAATGAGATGTCTGAGTATTTGAAGCCTGTTGACCAGATGTGGCAACCTGCTGATTTCTTACCTGACTCATCACGTGATACTTTTTTTGAAGAGGTACGTGAATTACAGGAAAGTGCAAAAGAACTTCCATATGATCTTGTCGCTGTATTAGTTGGTGATACGGTAACTGAAGAAGCGCTTCCTACTTATGAATCATGGTTAACAATGGTTGATGAGGTTGATCGAAATGAGCAAGGCGGTTGGATGAAATGGGTACGTGCATGGACAGCAGAAGAAAATCGTCACGGCGATTTGTTGAACAAATACTTATACCTTTCGGGGCGTATTGACATGCGACAGTTTGAAATTTCTGTTCAGTATTTAATTAAAGACGGATTTGATATCGGCACAGGTGCTGACCCTTATAGAAACTTTATCTATACTTCATTTCAAGAATTAGCAACAAACGTTTCTCACAGACGTGTTGCTGCTCTTTCAAAGAAAAGTGGAGATAAATTACTTGCAAAAATGTGTGGAGTGATTGCTGCCGATGAAGCACGTCACGCCAAAGCATATATGTCATTTATATCGCATGCATTTGCTGTTGACCCTTCCGAAGTAATGATTGCATTTGAAGATATGATGCGTAAGAAGATTGTCATGCCTGCGCACTTCTTGCGAGAATCTGGCGAACCTCAAGGAGATGCCTTCTCTCACTTCTCTGACGCAGCTCAACGCTTAGGTGTATATACTGCAGTCGACTATGTTGATATCCTCAAAGAATTGATAGCCGATTGGAAGATCGATAAGGTTAGCGATTTGAATGAAAAAGGAGAAAAAGCAAGAGATTATTTAATGCGACTTCCCGATCGTTTATTACGTTTAGCAGATCGCATGAGTATTCCAGAAAAACAATACAACTTTAAGTGGATCTATGAATAATAGATAGATCATTCAATGAATATAGAAGCCGTCGGAAGACGGCTTTTTTTGTGAAGTAACTAGCCCCTTTTTTAGAAGAATTCGTTCCCCTCATGACAAGCATGAACACGTAGAAATTGGTTCATAGTATTGATCTTTCCTTTCACTTCTGACCTACCTCGCTCGTACCTGTTTCGTACCTTAACCCATGAAAGCCACTTTTTATCGAACAAGCTTCGTATAAGCTATGTAAAAATTATATCTGAATTAGGTTAAAAGCTAAATATTTTATAGATTTACTTGTCATACTAATAATTGTTATGCTAAAGGAATCCTTCAATCAATATTCATTCATTCTCGATCAGACGGCAAAACGGGTCAGACAATTTGCCCAAAGCTCTTTCTCGCACCATGGAATCGACCTCACCGTAGATCAGTGGTCGGTATTAAAAACATTATACGAGGAAACTGATCAAACTCATCGAGAACTAGCCACAATCTGTGGAAAGGATCAACCGACAATGACAAGAATCATTGACCTCTTGTTAAAAAAGGGCTATGTTGTGCGTGTGGAACATCCGAGTGATCGTCGCTGTTTATTATTGCATTTGACCGCAGAAGGCAAAGCAAAGGTAGAGGATCTAGCACCCTTGGTGAGAGACTTTCGGATGAAAGCCTGGGAAAATCTGTCACAAGCGGATTTCGATCATTTTACGAGAATTTTGAAAACTATTTACAATAATCTAGAAACAAAATAAATATGATTACAACAGATATTTGTATCATCGGAGCTGGACCTGTAGGTCTATTCGCGGTATTTGAAGCCGGTTTACTAAAAATGCGTTGCCATTTAATTGATGCACTTCCTCAAATTGGGGGACAGCTATCGGAAATATACCCCCATAAACCGATATATGATATTCCCGGATATCCGAATATTACGGCGCAGCAGTTAATTGATAATCAAATGGAACAAATTGCACCATTTAATCCCACATTTACACTAGGTGAGCGTGTTGATCAATTACAAAAGCTTGACGATGGCTCCTATTACGTTATTGGGACAGAAGGCACGATTATCCATTGTCAAGTCGTTGTTATCGCCGGTGGCTTGGGTTGTTTTGAACCTAGAAAACCAGAATTAGAAAATTTAGAAAAGTTTGAAGGACAAAATGTTCACTATATGGTTAAGAATCCGGAGCGTTTCCGTGATCAGCGAATCGTCATCGCTGGCGGTGGTGATTCAGCCTTAGATTGGACTATTTTTTTGAAAGATATCGCCCGTGAGGTAACATTAGTACACCGTAGCGATAGCTTCCGCGGGGCGCCAGATTCAGCAGAAAAAGTGTTCAATTTGGCTCAGGAAGGTAAAATCAATTTACTGCTAACTCATAATCTAAAAAAACTACATGGCAATGGTGTTTTAGAAAGTGTACACTTATTGAATAAATCGAAAGAAGAAGTGATTGTCTCAGCAGATCATTTTATCCCATTATATGGATTAAGTCCCAAATTAGGTCCAATCGCTGACTGGGGGTTAACGATAGATAAAAATGCAATAGAGGTAAACACCTTTGATTACTCTACAAATATCGAGCGCATATTCGCCATAGGTGACATCAATACCTATCCAGGCAAGCTAAAGCTTATCTTGTGTGGTTACCATGAGGCGGCGCTCATGGCACAAAGCGCTTTTAAATATGTTTATCCGGATCAAAAATTAAGTTTCAAATATACCACCGTCAATGGTGTAAATGCATTTTAAGAATGGACAATATCATTAATATTCAAGTAGAAGACCGCGACGGAACGACGAGAACTGTTGAAGTACCAACAGATATTAATTTAAGTTTAATGGAAATCTTGAAGGCTTCCGAATATGATATTTTGGCAACATGTGGCGGAATGGCGCTTTGTGCTACTTGCCACGTTGAGGTTCTTGCAGGCAGTGAGAACCTGTCGGAACCAGAAGATCAAGAACTTGACATGCTCGATACATTGCCAGATTTAACAGATCATAGTCGTTTAGCATGTCAGCTTCGTTTAAACAATAATAATGAGGGTTTAAGGGTGAAAATACGAGGGAGTTTACAGTAAGGTTTCAATAGTGTACTTTTAACACTAATAAGACATAATGTAAACAACTGATTAAAAGATAGATAGATGCAAATCCGGCAAACAACTCTTCCTTACACTTAAAATAATGTAATATTTTAGTGAAATAGACAAGAAAATGTCGGATATTTGTGCCTTATTTTAAAATTCTTATAACAAGAGAGCATTATGTTATTAAATCGTTCTGAAAGAAACTTTCCAAGAGTTATCGTTATTGGAGCTGGGTTCGGTGGTGTGGAAGTTGCACGCCAATTGAAGAACAAAGAAGTGGAGGTCTTACTCATCGACCGTAATAACTACCACACTTTTCAGCCCTTAATGTACCAAGTTGCGACCGGGACATTAGCTTCAGATTCTATATCCTTCCCTATTCGGAAAATGTTTAAGAATCAAAAGAACTTTCGTTTTCGTTTAGCGGATGTACTTCATATTGATACAGCAAATAAAATCGTACAGACTTCTGTTGCAGATTATGATTACGATTATTTGGTTGTGGCGACTGGAGCGACATCAAACTTCTTTGGAAATAAGGAGGTTGAAAAATATGCTTTACCAATGAAGAATATTGTTGAAGCGCTAAACATCCGTAGTTACTTGTTACAGAATCTAGAAGAAGCAGTTTTACGCAAGAATGCTTCCGACAGAGAGCGTTATTTGAATTTTGTTGTAGTTGGTGGCGGACCAACAGGCGTCGAGCTTTCTGGAGCAATCGCTGAATACCAACAACACATGCTTAAGATCGATTATCCTGAATTGTCTACTTACGAAATGAAAGTTCATTTAGTAGAGGGTACTGGAAAAATCTTAGGAGCTTTGTCCGAAAAATCATCCCGCGATGCTGAACACTATTTGAAAGAATTAGGTGTAAATATCGTTTTAAACACAACGGTAAACGGCTATGACGGAAACACCGTAACCTTATCTTCGGGTGAGCAAATTCCGACAAAGACGGTAATTTGGGGTGCTGGGGTTATGGGACAAATGCCATCAGGTCTTAAGGAAGAAATTATTCAACGTGGTAACCGTATCCAGATTGATGAACAATGTCGCGTTGAAGGTGAAAATGACATCTATGCGATCGGTGACGTATCAGCATTGATTACTGAAGAGAATCCAAGAGGCTTACCTGGTGTTGCACCGGTAGCACAGCAACAAGGTAAATATGTTGCACAACATATCGTCAACACGCTAAATAAACAAAGTACAGATAACTTCAAGTATTTTGACAAAGGATCTATGGCAACTGTTGGACGTTCAAGAGCTGTCGTTGACCTAGGGAACTTTCACATGAAAGGATTCTTGGCTTGGGCAACTTGGATGTTTGTTCACTTAGTGTCGATATTCGGATTCAGAAACCGACTGGTTACTTTTGTAAACTGGACAATCAAGTTCTTAACAAAGAATTCAGGTATCCGATTAATTATCCACCGATATAATCGTCCTGAACCGAGTAAACCGGTTGTACCTATTTCTGAACAACAAAAATAGAAAACAAAACAAACGAAACATATGAGAAGGCTGTCTATTAATATAGAGAGCCTTTTTTACTTGTTTAACCCGCGATTTCAGCGCTCCTTTTGTTAAAAAATGTTAATCTCAAGGTACTTTGAGACGAAAGGCATCGAGATTGCGTTATTAGAGTATAAAAAGCAAAAGAGTAAAAATTTCATAATTTAGGTTAATAATTGGTTTGGTAAAAATCCTGAGGCTCCCCGCCTCAGGATTTTTTAATGAAATAAGATTCGTATTTTTGATTTCATCAAAATCATCATCATGACAAATAAAGACATAGCTAAAGTTTTCAAACTGTGCGGGCAACTAATGGAACTACACAATGAGAATCCTTTTCGAACTAAAGCTATGGCAAGTGCTGCCTTTCGAATCGACAAATTACCGTTTGCTGCTAGCGGATCCAATTTAGAAGAACTGAGTGAACAACCTAATATCGGTAAGAGTACGGCAGAAAAAATTATGCAGGTGATTACGAGTGGTACTTTCCCGGACCTCGATAAGTTATTGGACAAAACGCCAGAAGGCATTGTCGAAATGTTAAAAATTAAAGGTTTAGGACCAAAGAAGATTCAAATTATCTGGAAGGATCTAGAAATAGAATCAGTTGGCGAACTATACTATGCTTGTAATGAGAATAGATTAGTTGAAGCGAAAGGATTTGGTCTAAAAACCCAAGAAGATATCAAAAAAGCAATCGAGTTTTCGATTGCAAATCAAGGTTGGTTCTTATTCGCCAAAGTTTTACAATCTGCGAATGCGATTAAAAGTACACTAACGGAAACTTTGAAATCCTTTCAAGTTGAATTCACTGGTGATTTTCGCAGAAAAGCAGAAGTACTCCAATATGTAGAATTAATAACCGATGCGCCAGAAGGCGTTGTGAACGAAGCGGTCACTGCGATTGACAATGAATTAGTGATTAACACAGGCGAAGGATTTATCAGCTTTCAAGATGAAAATAGCACAGCCTTCAAAATATATTTAAGTAGCGCTGTAGATTTCGCTAAAAACCTCCTCCTTACGACAGGTTCGAAAGCACATCTTGAAAAGTTGAAAACAGTTGGTGAAATTCCTTCTTTAGCTAACGAAGAGGAGATCTACAAAGCTTTAGGTTTAGCCTTTATCCCGTCTGAACTACGAGAAGGAGGTTCTGAAATTGATCAAGCAAAGAATAATACACTACCGAACTTAATTAAGTATAGCGATTTAAAAGGATCTCTCCATAACCACTCGACCTACAGTGATGGTGTCCATACGTTGAAGGAAATGGCTCAATATTTACGTGATGAGTTGAAAATGGAATATCTAGGCATTTGCGATCACTCCAAGACGGCAGTTTATGCGAATGGTTTGGGTATAGATCGCTTAGCACAGCAATGGGCCGAAATTGACATCCTTAATCAGGAAATGGCGCCATTTAAGATATTTAAAGGGATTGAATCAGATATCCTGTCGGACGGCTCTTTGGACTATCCTGATGAAATCTTAGCGAAGTTTGATTTCGTTGTTGCTTCAATCCATAGTAATTTGAAAATGGATGAGGAAAAAGCAACTGCTCGATTAATTAAGGCTATTGAGAATCCTTACACGACGATCTTAGGTCATCCAACGGGCAGATTACTACTTTCGCGCGCAGGGTACCCACTAGACTTTAAAAAGGTGATTGATGCCTGTGCGGCAAATCGTGTAGTCATTGAGATTAATGCCAACCCGTTACGTTTAGACCTCGACTGGAGATGGCATCAGTATGCACTTGAAAAAGGTGTGTTGCTATCTATCAATCCCGATGCGCACCGCAAAGAAGGTTTCCTAGACATGGAATTTGGCGTGTATGTAGCTAGAAAAGGTGGCCTCTCAGCCGACAAATGTCTAAATGCATTCAATTTAGATCAAATCACTAATTATTTTACGCAGCAAAAGCAAATCGTTTAATCTTTATGATTCGTATTAAATCTCTTATCCTCGGATTAACAATGCTTGTGACTTTTTCAACAACACAAGCACAGTTAATGAAAGCGAAGGACATATATACTAAAGCAGACTCCCTACGAGGTGAACTTACTCCCCTACGCACATGTTATGACATCCAGTATTACCACTTGGATGTTAAAGTAGATATTGACAATAAATTCATCTCTGGAACGAACCTATTCAAATTTACCGCAGTTGAGCGTTTTAATCAGCTCCAATTTGATTTATTTGACAACTTATCCGTTGATAAAGTTGAATATAAAGGTAAGGCTCTCCCATTTAAACGATCCTACAATGCAGTTTTTGTTAGCTTTCCCGATTATATTGAAAAGGGCAAACTAGATTCGTTCACTGTTCACTATTCAGGTAATCCGATACAGGCTACGCGTGCGCCTTGGGATGGTGGTTTTGATTGGAAAAAGGACAGTCAGGGTAAGCCATGGGTTGCTACTGCCTGCCAAGGTCTAGGCGCTAGTGTTTGGTGGCCAAATAAAGATCATCAATCTGATGAAGTTGAAAGTATGTTAATCTCAGTCGCTGTACCAAACGGATTGATAAATGTATCAAACGGTCGTTTGTTGAAGACTGAAAAAATCAAAGGTGGCTACACCAAATTTCATTGGAAGGTTGAAAATCCAATTAACAACTATAACATTGCTTTAAATATTGGAGACTATGCTCATTTTCAGGAGACCTATGCTGGCGAAAAAGGCCCTTTGGCAATTGACTACTATGTTCTGAAAGAAAACAAAGACAAGATAGCGCACCTAAAGAAAAATGCCAATGAAACGCTAGAAGCTTTTGAGCATTGGTTTGGTCCTTATCCATTTTATGAAGATGGTTATAAATTAGTCGAAACTGCTCATTTAGGCATGGAACATCAAAGCGCAATTGCTTATGGAAATAAGTACAAAAATGGCTATTTAGGAAATGATGGTTCTCGTTCAGGCTGGGGTATGAAATGGGATTTTATTGTTGTACATGAATCGGGACATGAGTGGTTTGGAAACAACATCACCGCGAGAGACCTTGGAGATATGTGGATTCATGAAAGTTTCACCAATTACTCTGAAGCCCTATTCATTGACTTTTTCTATGGAAAAGAAGCAAGTCAAGCTTACGTTAATGGGAATCGCAGAGGCATTCAGAATGACAGCCCATTACAAGGGCCTTACCATGTTAACAAGGAAGGCTCCGGTGATATGTACAACAAAGGCGGTGTTCTACATAATATGATACGCACGATGATTGACAACGACGATAAATGGAGAGCATTACTTCGTGGAATAAACGAAAAATTTTATCACAAAACGGTCGACTATCAAGATATCCTATCGTACATGAATGAACAGAGCGGAATTGACTTAACAAAAGTGTTTGAGCAATACGTTCAAAAGAAAAGTATTCCTACCTTAGAGATCATTGAAAATCAACCTGGGGTATTTATGGTTCGTTGGATTTCTGAGGTGGAGGATTTTAATATGCCGGTACATATCTTTGACAAAGATGGAAAACGACAATTGATTCATCCAAGCAGCAAGTTCAAACTTATGCGCTTCGATGGGCTTACAAAAGAAACCCTTAAGGCTGACACGTTTAACTATTACATTGGGTTAAGTATACAATAAAAAAACCTGCAAATACGTTAAACATACCATAATACTAATCATTGATAAATCTCATGTTCAAAAGATGATATTTATCAATTAGTAATTATTTAAAAACCATTTTTTTTCGTTAGGTTTGCATAAAAATTTTAAATTATATTTTCATATATAAATGGGGCTTTTTAATTGGTTTACGCAAGAAGTTGCAATAGACTTGGGTACAGCTAACACCCTAATCATTCACAATGATAAAGTAGTAGTTGATGAACCTTCTATTGTTGCCTTCGACCGCACGACAAACAAAGTGATTGCGATTGGTCGTCAGGCTATGCAAATGGAAGGTAAAACGCACGACAATATAAAAACAGTTAGACCATTACGCGACGGTGTGATTGCAGATTTTACAGCTGCTGAGCACTTGATTCGTGGTATGGTTAAACTTGTTAATAATGGAAAAAGTTGGTTCTTCCCATCTTTAAGAATGGTGGTTTGTATCCCTTCTGGTATAACCGAAGTGGAGAAACGTGCTGTTCGCGACTCTGCAGAAATTGCAGGCGCTAAGGAAGTCTACTTAATTCATGAGCCCATGGCTGCTGCTGTAGGTATCGGAATTGACGTTGAGGAACCTGTAGGAAATATGATTATTGATATCGGTGGTGGTACTACAGAAATTGCTGTAATCGCATTATCAGGTATTGTTTGTGATCAATCCATTCGCGTTGCTGGAGATAACTTCGACTCAGATATCGTGCAATACATTCGTCGCCAACATAATATTATGATCGGTGACCGTACGGCAGAGAAAATTAAGATTGAAGTAGGTGCCGCACTTCCTGAACTCACAGATCCACCAGAGGATTTCGCTGTTCAAGGCCGTGACTTAATGACCGGTATCCCGAAACAGATTACTGTGTCTTATACAGAGATTGCCCACTGTCTAGACAAGTCAATCTCGAAAATTGAAGAAGCAATTCTAAAAGCATTAGAAATCACTCCTCCAGAACTATCAGCAGATATTTATCAAACTGGTATTTACCTTACTGGTGGCGGTGCATTGCTAAGAGGATTAGACAAACGTATTCAAGCAAAAACTAAGTTACCAGTACATGTTGCTGAAGATCCACTTCGCGCAGTTGTAAGAGGTACAGGTATTGCGTTGAAAAATATTGGACGCTTCAAGTTCTTAATGCAGTAATAATAAACTGAGATATACTTATTCGTTGCGCGATATAATGTTTCATAACGTTATATCGCGTAGCTATTAAAAGACAACAAGAATGAAAAACCTTTGGCTTTTCTTGGTTAGATACAATGCCTTCTTTTGGTTTGTTCTCTTCTTTACTGTTGCTTTAATCTTAGTTGTTCAAAATAACCGCTATCAGCGTTCATCTTTTGTAAATTCTTCAAATGTGGTCGTAGGATCCTTTTACGACAAATTAAATTCATGGAAGAGTTATTTAGCACTAGATGAAGCGAACAAAAACTTAGCGCAAGAGAACGCTTTATTACGTCAGCAATTACAGAATTACATTTTAAAAGATACGCTGGATTCGGTACAACTTCAAGACTCCATTGAAGAGAATCGTTATCAATTCGTCATGGGCGAAGTGGTCAACAATAGTATTCATCAAAAAAGTAATTTCATCACCATCAATAAAGGTGCTTTAGATGGCGTCCAAAAAGGATTGGGCGTGATTACATCAAATGGTGTTGTGGGCATTGTGTTAAATGTCTCCCCTCACTTTAGTACCATTCAGTCCCTACTTCACCCAGACACCCGCATTTCGGTAACATTAGATACAACGAATGTTTTCGGTGCTTTGGTTTGGGGGAATAATGTAGACCCTCGCTTTGCAATGGTTAAAGATATCCCCAACCATGTGAAGGTCAAAAAAGGTCAGAAGATTTACACCTCGGGCTTTTCGCTATTCCCGAAAGGCATTGAGATCGGGACAGTTTCAGAAACTGGAATTCAATCCGGTGAAAGCTTCTTGGATGTTCGCATTCAGCTGCGCACAAACTTTAGCAATCTGAACCATGTCTATGTGGTGAAGGATTTATTAGAGGATGAGAAAAAACAATTACAAGTGTTGACGGAAGATAACAATGGGTAAAGTAATTATATTTAACATCGTTCGATTTATCGCATTGATTGCGATGCAAGTTGTCTTGTTCAAAAACATTGGCTATTACAATCTCGCGACTCCATTTCCATATATCCTGTTTATCTTTTTGTTACCGATTGGGACATCAAACTTCTTACTATACCTTTTTGCATTTATCACAGGATTAACCGTGGATGCATTTTACGACTCCATTGGAGTCCATGCAGCTGCATGTGTAGCACTGGTTTGGTTTAGGATATTCTTCTGCAACATCACATTAGATGTTGATGTTCAGGGTTCTTTCGAGACACCATCGCTAGGTATAATGGGAAATAAGTGGTTTTTTTCTTATATTTCCATTGGTACGTTAATTCATCATATCGTATTGTTGCACGTGGAATATTTTAGCTTTAGCAATTACTTGAGTACATTATTCAGTATTTTGTTAAGCTCCATATTCACCATATTGCTGATTATTTTGATGAGTTTATTGTTTTACAAACGGAAATCTCGCTTATTAGGTAATTAATATTTCTTACGGTCATCTCATTCATGAACAATAGTTTCTTCAACCGTAAATTCGTCGTTCAAGGTATCTTCATAACCATCGCGCTGGTTATAGTTGCTAGACTTTTCTATCTACAAATTATTGATGATCGCTATTTGCTTTCAGCAAATAATAATGTCATGCGTAAAGTGATAGTCTATCCTGCTCGAGGTGTTATTTTAGACCGCGACGGTCAGGTCTTGGTTCAGAATGAACCGGTCTATGACATCATGGTAACTCCTCGCGAAGCCAAAGACATAGATACACTTCTACTATGCGATTTACTTGGCATTGATACAACCGACTTTAACACGCGTATGCAGAAAGCTCGGGCGCATTCGCCGTATCGTGCTTCACAGTTTATGAAACAGGTAAACGCGACTACCTTTGCTAAGTTTCAAGAACATCTTTATAAGTTTAGGGGATTTTATTATCAAAATAGAACCGTCCGCAGCTATCCGGATAGCATTGCTGCACAATTTTTAGGGTATATTCAGGAAGTTAATGAGCGTGATATTGAAAAGTCCGAAGGATTCTATCGTCCTGGAGACTATATTGGCGCTTCTGGTGTAGAAAGAGCTTATGAAGACTTACTTCGTGGTAAGCGTGGCGTTAAGAACCAAATGGTTGATGCACTAAATAGACCCAAAGGTAGCTTCATGGAAGGCAAGTATGATACTGTCGCCGTTACAGGTGATGGATTAGTCTCATCATTAGACAAAGATCTGCAAGTTTTAGCGGAGAAAATGATGAAGAACAAGCTTGGCTCTGTAGTAGCCATCGAACCATCAACCGGAGAAATACTAACGTTCGTAAGTAGCCCAAGTTATAATCCAAACATGATGGTTGGGCGCGATCTAGGCAATAACTACATGAAGTTATTGAATGATGAGAGCAAACCTATGTTTATACGACCGATACAGGCATCGTATCCTCCGGGATCGGTATTTAAGGTTGTTGCTGCACTGACAGGTCAACAGGCTGGCGTTATCAATGAACAATCAGTATTCTATTGTCCAGGTGGTTATCGTTACGGTGGCGGAAGAGCTATCATGCGCTGTACCCACGTGGATGGTGCAACGGGCTTAGTGAAATCCATTAAGATGTCGTGTAATACGTACTACGGATATGTTTATGCTAAAATGATCGACTCTAGAGGTATGAGTGGTCCAAAAGCTTACGATTTATGGCGTGAGGCCTTGGGTAAATTTGGGCTTGGGCATCGTTTAGGAATTGATTTACCTGGTGAGAAACCGGGGCTCGTACCGACTTCAGACTTCTATACTAAGCGCTATGGCAATGGTAGTTGGCGTTCGGGTTATAATATCTCTTTGTCAATTGGACAAGGAGAACTCGGTATTACGCCGCTGCAGATGGCTAATATAATGGCAATTGTCGCGAACCGCGGCTTCTATTACCGTCCGCATTTGATTAAAGGGATTGGTGAGAAACAAATTATTAAAGAAGAGTTTACTGAAAAGATCTCTGCAGGAGTCGATCCCAGATATTACGAGCCTGTTATTGAAGGAATGAGTCAAGCCGTTAACCAAGGTGGTACTGGTGCAGCTTCTCGTATCGCGGGAATCGAAATGTGCGGAAAAACAGGTACTGTTCAGAATCCACATGGAGAAAACCATGCTGTATTCTTTGCCTTTGCTCCCCGACATAATCCCAAGATAGCGATTGCTGTTTTTGTTGAGAATGCAGGATATGGTGGCACATGGGCGGCGCCAATAGCCTCCATGCTTGTTGAGAAGTATTTAAAAGATACGATTACCCTTCCTAAGTACATACAGGACCGTGTATACAATGCCAACCTTCTGCCGAAGCCTAAAAAACCGAAAGAAGCAGATGTTAAAAAGGACACCACTAAAAACGCTAAAGACAGCACGAAGAATAAACCAGTTTCAGCACCTTTAAAATCGGCTGCTAATGATCCGAAGAAAGAAAAAAGTGCCGTATTAGTACATCATAGCCAAGTGAGAAGAACACATGAATAGTTTGCAAGAAAAAAGCTTTTTCGGTCGTATTGATTGGATTACCATATTGCTTTGGTTTTCACTTTGTCTTATCGGTTGGTTTAATATTCATGCAGCAGTTTATGATCCTGAAAATCCAGGATTATTTAATCTCGCAACGAATTACGGAAAACAATCAATCTATATATTCACGGCATTGATTATTGGGATTTGTATTCTGATTATTGATTCCCGCTTTTTTATGTCTTCTGCACCGATTATCTATTTTATAGTAGTCTTGCTTTTGATTGCCGTATTAATTGTTGGTAGAAATGTCGGAGGTAATCAAGCTTGGATTCCTTTAGGTAGCTTTCGTTTACAACCCTCAGAGTTCGGAAAGTTAGCCACTTGTTTAACGCTTGCCTATTATTTAAGCAATCAGACAAATAAGAATCCCAACATGAAGACTTTATTTGTCGGGGCATGTATCGTATTATTCCCTGTTGCGCTAGTTATGTTGCAACCCGACACAGGTTCAGCGCTAGCATTCTTTTCATTGGTATTTGTGTTCTATAGAGAAGGTTATTTAAGCACAGGATTTCTTATTATAGGAGGCTTGGCGATATTCTTATTCGTTATGGCCTTACTTGTTAACCAATGGATTATTATTGGCTGTATTGCTTTAATTTGCGGCTTCTTCGCCTTTACCATGCGTAAGAAGAGAAAGTATGTGATCAATATGGCAATCCTATTTGCGGCATCCTCTGTCTACGTATTGTGCGTTGACTTTGCTTACGAGAAAATATTACAACCTCACCAAAGAAACCGCATCGATATCATCTTAGGCAAAATGGATGATCCGAAAGGTCAAGGATATAATCTAAACCAATCGAAGATTGCTATAGGCTCTGGACAACTTTTTGGAAAAGGATATCTACAAGGAACGCAAACGAAGTATAACTTCGTTCCCGAGCAAAGTACCGATTTTATCTTTTGTACTGTTGGCGAGGAATGGGGATTTGTAGGATCTGTGGTGCTGATCGCGATTTACCTAACGCTATTACTGCGAATTGTGAATATTGCTGAACGGCAGCGAACGGCATTTGCGAGGATATACGCATACGGTGTCGCCTCTATCCTATTCTTCCACTTCTTTATCAATATTGGTATGACCATCGGGATTGTACCTGTAATCGGGATTCCATTACCTTTTATCAGTTATGGAGGATCTTCTTTATGGTCATTCACCATTCTATTGTTTATTCTATTAAGATTTGATTCTTCTAGAAAAGGAACCGTTGGGATTTAAAGCCTATTCAGCACAAGTTTAATCGCGTTGTCAATAATCTCTTGAGGATTCTCACAAAATGATTCTTGAACACGACTGGCTAATATTGCATTAATTGAAATTGCATGATGGCCTAGCATATTACACATTGCATAGATTCCTGCAGTCTCCATCTCTAAATTGGTAATTTGTCGATTGCCAACTATGAATTGATTTGCTTGCTTTATAAGTTGTGGATAGGTATTGTTCGTGCGTAAGGCGCGCCCTTGCGGACCATAGAATCCAGGAGCAGTCATTGTAATACCTTTCGGAAGATCATATGCAAACTTCGCTAATAACTTCTCTGAGGCGTGTCCAATATAGGGTCTAAATGTAAGATCTTCAAAATTATGAATGACAGCATTTTGAATCGCTAATTCTGTCTCTGTATACGGCTTTTTATAATATTGCATTAACGTATCAAACCCAATAGCGAACTCACTAGCTAAAATAGTCCCAATAGCAATATTACCTTGTATTGAACCGGAAGTACCAATTCGAATAATATCCAAAGACTTAATTTCTTCTTTTAATGATTTTGTTTCAAAGTCAATGTTAACTAGTGCATCTAGTTCATTTATTACAATATCAATATTATCAGTACCTATTCCCGTTGAAATAACAGTAAGTCTTTTGTTTCCAAGAAAACCAGTATGGGTAATAAACTCACGTTTACCCTTTTTTACTTCGATGTTATCGAAATATTTTGATACTTCGGCAACACGATCAGGATCTCCAACAAAAATAATCGTGTCGGCAATATCCTCCGGTTTTAAATTTAGATGGTATATGCTTCCATCCGCATTGATAATTAATTCAGAGTCGTTAATCATATGGTTCGTAAATAATCTACTTCAATCCCCTCAATGGATTCTAGTTTTCCAACTAATTCGTTCACTTGTAATTTACGCATTTCTATATGAATAGTACAGGACGTATCAAAGTTTTGACTAAGTACCTTTAGGTCGTATTCTTTAACGATTTTCATCACGTCATTCATTTGCAAATAATCAAAATGAACAGCATAAATATCGTTTACAGTACGCTCAACGATAACGTTGTTATCAATTGCTTCTTGAGTAGCCGTCTTATAAGCATTAATCAGTCCGGGAACTCCCAATAGTGTTCCACCAAAATAACGCACGACAACCACTAAAAGATTAGTAATATCCTGAGAAAGCAAGACATTCAATATAGGTCTACCCGCGGTACCAGAAGGTTCACCATCGTCATTTACACGAAATACAGTTCGATCAGGAGTCAGCCTATACGCCCAGCAATGATGTCTCGCTTTCGGATGTTCTGCTTTTAAAAGAGCAATAATTTCTTTTAACTTACTCTCATCTTTAAAAGGGTAAGCATAGGCAATAAATTTACTTCCCTTATCTCTAAAAATTCCTTCCGAGGGTTCCTCGATAGTCTTATAAGTATCGTCGAATAAACTCACAGTAATGCAATTAATAATACGGATATAATTGCCAAAATTACCCCAATTTTATTGTATTTACTAAGCTTTTCTCGAAACAACAACACTCCTACTAGCGCTCCAACGGATATCACACCGATGTTCATAGCCGTAAAAACGAGGGATGGATTCTCAGGTAATGCTTTATGCGCCTTCATATAAAAAACAATATTCCCGAAATTAAAAACACCTAGAATCGCTCCATAAAAAATCGCTTGAACATCTAGCTTCTGTTTTTTGATCAATAGTAGATAAAGCAAAAATAAAAAGGCAAATAATAACGCTAACACAAAAACAATCCATAAGGAAGACATATAGGTAACGGTGCTTAATAATGCTATTTGTTTAAACAGAATATCAATGATTCCCATCCCCACAAAAACAAGCAGTGGGAATATCCAATTGACGTCGCCTTTGCTTCTTTTCTCTTTGGTCCATCCAATCGAAAATACAATAGCAACCAATCCAACAGCTATACCGATTAGATTTCTGGGAACTATTTGCTCTCCCATAAAAAGAAAGGCCGCCAGCAAAGGAATAAACAAAGAAAGACGTTGAGCAACCTCAGTTTGAACAATACCACCATAACGAATGGACATCGCGATACAAATAAAGATTGCCGGCAATAACAACCCTAGCGGAAGATATAAATGCCATGGAAGCGAGCTATCCCAAGAAACTAGGGTCGGCTTTAAAACAATATTGGTTAAAATCAATGCGACAGGATAATTCCAAACTAATAACTGTAGGTAGTTCACAGATCGTTGTTTCGCAAGCTTGATTATCACAGCGACTGTTACCGAACAAAGTACTGAAATTAAAACATACCACATATACTCAAAAATCTAGCGTCATTATTTTCCAAAAACACCCTTTATAGGCGACGACCGAGGTCGAACAAAGATATCTAAAACAGCCCTCTATTGATGGTTTTTATCATAACAATTCTAAATCTAGATGTTTAAACAATAATATAACGTCGTTTTACAGCGTTATATTCAATACAAAACACCATAAAAACATTGATAAAAAACAAACATTTTTACTGCAAAAAACCTACTAAATAAATAGAATTTTTTAATTGCCAAAAACAGCCTAAAATTAAACAAAAACCACTTCTAAACGCATTAACACAATATTTATAAAAATATAAGCTTAAAATAACGTGTACAATCATCATTTTTTAGAGTTATTTTTAATGCATTTTTTACTCAAAAAAAGCACATTAAAAAGCAGTAAAATGAAAGTATTTTCACATTTTATTTAAAAATATTTTGCACTTATTGTTTTTACTTCTATATTTGAGCCATAATAACAAGGGAATGAACACAAACAATACATATTCTTATTTCTGGCACTTTTATTTTAGCGATAAAAGCAG
The DNA here is from genome assembly GCF_009557615.1 of Sphingobacteruim zhuxiongii. Taxonomy (NCBI): domain Bacteria; kingdom Pseudomonadati; phylum Bacteroidota; class Sphingobacteriia; order Sphingobacteriales; family Sphingobacteriaceae; genus Sphingobacterium; species Sphingobacterium zhuxiongii. Next base: position 1,129,552 of record NZ_CP045652.1, on the reverse strand, counting down.
GGACTAGTATGTAGTATATTAAAAGATATATTTAGAGGTCCCAAAATAATTTGGGACCTCTTTTTTTTGAATAAAACAGCGAATAAACAATAACATGAGTGAAAAAATAAAGATTGCTATCCAAGGAGTTAAAGCTTCCTTCCACGAAGAAGCTGCCTATAAATATTTCGGCAGGGATATCGAAACTTTAGAATGCGAATCTTTCAAAAAGACTTGCGAATTACTAAAACAAGGAAAAGCAGACTATGTAGTGATGGCAATTGAAAACTCAATCGCAGGAAGTATTCTTCCAAATTACAACCTGCTTCGTGACTATAGATTTCACATTATTGGTGAAGTTCATTTGAACATCCAGCAGCATCTTCTAGCCTTACCTGGCACTAAGCTTTCTGACATTAAATTTGTAGAGTCACATCCTATTGCAATCCGTCAATGCGATGAATTCTTAAGCGAGCATCCAGATTGGACAATCAAAGAAGGGATGGATACAGCAGCTTGTGCAAAGAAGATTGTTGAAGAAAAGCTGACAAACACAGCAGCAATCGCTAGTGAAGCAGCTGCAAAAGTATACGGACTAGAAATGATTGAAAAACGCATCGAAACAAATAAAAAGAACTCAACACGTTTTCTCATCCTTTCAAACGAGGTTCAAGAAATTAAGAATGCGAACAAAGCTTCCCTTTCTTTCCAAACCTCACATGCTATTGGCGCACTAGCAGCGGTATTACAATGCTTTGCTGAGCAAAACGTCAATTTAAGTAAAATTCAATCTATGCCAGTTGTTGGTCGTCGTAATGAATACGACTTCTATGTTGACGTAGAATGGAAAAAACAGGCAGACTATGATGCTGCGATCCGTAAAGTGTTAAAACATACGGTCAACTTTAGCATTATGGGCGAATACCTAAAAAACGAAAAAATCTAAATCTATTAATAAGTAAAAAACTCAAAACGCAAATAAGATGAAACATTCATTAGACATTCTTCCTTTGAATTCATGGATTGAAATTGGAGACAAACCTTTAATCATAGCAGGACCTTGTAGTGCGGAGACGGAAGAACAATTAGTTTCTACTGCTCATTTATTGGCAAATACAGGCAAAGTTAATGTACTACGTGCAGGTATTTGGAAACCACGTACTCGTCCAGGCGAATTTGAAGGTATCGGCAGCATCGGTTTAGAGTGGATGAAGAGAGCAAAAGAAGAAACTGGATTATTGACAGCTACAGAGGTTGCTACTGCAAAACACGTCGAAGAAGCTTTAGCAGCAGGTATTGACATCCTTTGGGTTGGTGCTCGTTCTACTGCGAACCCATTCACAGTACAAGAAATTGCTGACGCTTTACAAGGTGTTGACGTTCCTGTGTTAGTAAAAAACCCAGTAAACCCTGATTTATCCTTATGGATTGGCGCATTAGAGCGCATAAACCGTGCAGGTATCAAGAAAATTGCAGCTATCCACCGTGGTTTCTCATCTTATGAAAAAACAGCATTCCGTAATGAGCCAATGTGGGATCTTGCAATTCAATTAAAAACAATTGCACCTGATCTTCCGATCATCAACGACCCGAGTCATATTTGCGGTAATCGTGAGCTTATTCCTTACGTGACTCAAAAAGCAATGGACATGGATATGCAAGGATTAATTATTGAATCACATATTGACCCATCTGTTGCATGGACCGATGCGAAACAACAAGTAACACCTGCAGCATTAGCAGACCTATTGGATTCAATCTCAGTTCGTAAAGCTGAATCAAATAATCCAGCGTTCGAAGATAAATTAGCAGAATTGCGTGGACAGATTGATAAATTAGATGATCAAATCATCAAGCAAATTGGTGATAGAATGAAGATTGCTGAGAAAATTGGCGAATTCAAAAGAGATAATAACGTAACTATTCTTCAAGTAAGTCGTTGGGATGAAATCGTTCAAAAACGAGTTTCACTTGCAAAAGCATTAAACTTAGGTGAAGAGTTCACGGTTAAATTCTTAGAGTTATTACACAATGAGTCTATCCGTAAACAAAACGAAATTATGAATTCTAATTCTGTTGCGGAGGCATAATGGCAGCAGAAAAATTGATATTATCACATCAATCAAAAGTTATTAGAGGCACGGTTCAACTTACTGGCTCCAAGTCAGAGAGCAACCGTGCTCTTATTATCCGGGCATTAAGTGGAGGTCTTGTCACAGTTGAGAACTTATCTGAAGCAGCGGATACTGTAACACTAGAAGCAGCATTAGAAATCGCCCAATCTGGCAATACTGAGTTTAAAACCATCGATATTGGCCCCGCGGGAACAGCGATGCGCTTCTTAACGTCCTATCTAAACCTAATAAAAGGAAACTTTATCCTGACAGGAACGGAACGCATGCAACAACGTCCTATTGGTATTCTTGTCGATGCTCTGAAAAGCATTGGCGCGGATATCCATTATGAAAAAAAAGCAGGCTATCCACCTTTGAAAATCGAGGGCGGGATGTTCCAAAGTAAGGATCAAGTTGCTATACAAGGAAATATCTCAAGTCAATACATCTCTTCTCTCCTATTAATTGCTTCATCTTTGAAGAAAGGATTGACGATTCAAATTGAAGGCGAGTTAACCTCAAGACCCTATGTAACCATGACGCTTGAAATGCTTAAAGAAGCCGGTATTCAATACGACTTCCAAGAGCAAAGTATTGCGATTGCAAAACAGGACTTCCAACCTGCCACTATCTATGTAGAGCCAGATTGGAGTGCTGCATCATACTGGTACGCGATGGTTGCCCTAGCACAAGAAGCACATGTCGTCCTACCTGGATTGAAAAAGCATAGTCTGCAAGGTGATTTTGCAATTATTGATATCATGACCCATTTCGGGGTAACATCAACCTTTGAAAAAGACGGACTTCATTTACGTAAATCAGGCTTAATTTCTAAAAAATCCTTATTTAATTTTAAGGAGTGTCCAGACCTAGCACAAACGGTTATCGTTGTTGCTGCTGCACTTAGAAAAGACAGCTCTTTTACGGGATTAGAAACGCTTAAAATCAAAGAAACCGATCGTATCCTTGCATTACAACAAGAGATTGGCAAATTTGGAGCAGAACTAATTGCCGATGGCGAAGTATACCACTTAAAAACAGAGAAGGTATTTGAGCCCGAAAACATTAATATAGCGACCTATGAAGATCATCGTATGGCGATGGCATTTGCCCCATTAGCCTTGGTATTCAACCAAGTAACTATCGAGGAACCTTTAGTCGTTGAGAAATCTTACCCTTCCTTCTGGAAGCACCTTGTAGCGCAAGGTTTTCAAATCGTGGAATAAGCTTATTATTCCACGATTCAGTAACATTTATTAGTACCAATTTTTTATATTTACGAGCATTTACAAATTATGGCAGGAAACACTTTCGGAGATATCTTTAAAATCAGCACTTTTGGTGAATCTCATGGCGCTGCGATTGGCGTTATTTTGGACGGATGTCCGGCATTGATTGATATCGATGAAGAGTTCATTCAATCCGAGTTAGATAAACGTCGTCCAGGCCAATCGAAGATTACAACCCAAAGAAAAGAGAGTGACACTGCGCAAATTCTATCCGGGGTATTTGAAGGAAAATCAACAGGAACACCAATCGCTATTGTGATTCCAAATGAAGATCAACGCTCCAAAGACTATTCCCATATCCAAGATAAGTTTCGCCCATCACATGCAGATTACACGTACCAAGTAAAATACGGTATCCGTGATTATCGTGGTGGTGGTCGTTCTTCTGCACGAGAGACTGCTGCACGTGTAGCGGCGGGAGCGATTGCTAAGCTTTTTCTAAAACAACGCGGAATAGAAATATTTGCGCATGTATCTGGCGTAGGGAAGCTTGAAGCTCCGAACTTAGACAGTTCCAATTTACAAGATCTTCTAACCCGTCGTGAAAGCAATATCGTACGCTGTGCCGATCCTGCTAGCGCGGCAGAGATGACCGAGTATATTGATCAAATTCGCAAAAATGGAAATACCGTTGGTGGACGTATCAGCACAGTTATTCGCAACGTGCCTGTAGGCCTCGGCGAACCTGTTTTTGACAAGCTACATGCTGATCTTGCTAAGGCGATGATGAGTATCAATGCGGTTCACGGATTTGAATATGGATCTGGATTTGAAGGCTCGCAGATGTTAGGATCAGAACATAATGACATATTTGTAAATCAAGATTCCAATATTAGAACATTAACCAATTTTTCAGGAGGCATTCAAGGCGGTATTTCCAATGGAATGGATATTACCTTCAAAACGGCTTTCAAACCTGTTGCAACCATTATGAAAGATCAAGCAACGATCAATGAGCAAGGAGATGACACAACAATATCTGGCAAAGGTCGTCATGACCCATGTGTTGTTCCTCGCGCAGTAATCATTGTCGAAGCTATGGCTGCATTGGTGATCGCTGACCACCTCTTAAAATATGAAGCTTATCATAATGCCAAGTAACCAACTTATCCTTTCCTGTGATATTGGCGGAACACATATAACCTCCGCCATTGTCGACAGTAGCAACTGGACTATCTTAGAAGACACAATCACTCGCTCGCACGTAGATTCGCAAGCAGAAGCTAAAACGATTTTACTAGCCTGGACAAGCAATATGAAGACTTGTCTAGCCAAAAATGAATCAACCGTTGAGTCGATAGGCATAGCAGCTCCAGGTCCTTTTGATTATGAAAAAGGAATCCCATTAATGAAGGGCCAATCGAAATACGATGACCTTTACCAGATGGAAGTAACCGAACCAATTAAAGCATTAATTGGTGCAAGTCCATTAAAAATTCGATACATCAACGACGCTGCAGCCTTTCTTCAGGGAGAGGTATACGGTTGTGGTTTGGAAACGGAAACCTGTATCTTAGGCATTACCTTAGGAACAGGTCTAGGCTCAGCTGTATGGAACAACGGCGAAAAGGCGTTCGACGCCGATCTTTGGAACAGCCCTTATCAAGAGGGAATATTTGAAGAATATTTAGTCACTCGTTGGTTTGTGAAGCGTTTTAAAGAGTTGACCAGCATTGAAGAAACTGGCTTGCGGGAAATTCTAGAAAAGCACGAGACGCGGATAGAAACCCAGCAATTGCTGCAAGAATATCGGGATCATCTATTGGATTTTCTACTGTTTTTTAGCAACAAATATCATTGCCATCATTTTATCATTGGCGGCAATATCAGCAAGGCATGGACAAAGATCTTCCCTGATGAATCCGCATTAAAAAATTATAATATCATCATAGGAAAATTCCAAGAGCAGGCTGCCATCATAGGCGCTGCCAGTCTATTCTCCTCCTAAGCGCAATAATTTAGCTTAAGACTTTTAAATGCTGTATCGAATACCTCGATACAGCATTTTGTTTTTATACCGGCAAGTAACAAAACATGATGGTCACGGATCTTTCATAGCTCAAGCCTACCTTAGCCCTACCTTAAGCATAGCATAACCCATGAATCGTACAAAAATAGGCTTGAGTACCGATGAAGGTGTAGGCCAAATGGATTGAAAACACAACAAAAAAGCCTGTTCGTTTGAACAGGCTTTTCAATTAATAACATTAATGTACGTTAATACAATGCCGGATAATCATTTGGTTTACTATCCGTCATGATTTTATAGGCTGCTTCGACAACATCGTCTACCGCTGGCTTGGTGAAATAATCACCATCAGAGCCATATGGTGCGCGATGAGGTTTTGCAGTAAGTGTTCTAGGTTGGCTATCTAATAGATAATATCCACCTTGAACTTCCAATATTTCGTGTAATATATACGATGAGGCCCCGCCAGGGAAGTCTTCATCAACGATGAGTAAACGGTTTGTCTTTTCTAGTGAACTTTTGCAAAGATGATCTTGATCAAATGGAGACAGACATTGCGCATCGATTATCTCGATTGATATGCCTAATTTCTCAAGTTCTAATGCTGCTTCTTGGACTATACGTAATGTAGAACCATAGGATACAACAGTAATATCAGCACCTTCACGAAGTAATTCAGCCTTTCCAATCGGCACTGTAAATTCACCGACGTTATGTGGCATTTTCTCTTTCAGACGATACCCATTTAAGCACTCAATTACTAACGCTGGTTCATCACCTTTCAACAAAGTATTGTACATACCTGCTGCTTGCGTCATATTTCTTGGCACACAAATATGCAGACCACGTAATCCGCCTAGGAGTACGGACATAGGCGACCCTGAGTGCCAAATCCCCTCCAATCGATGTCCACGTGTACGAACAATCAGCGGTGCTTTCTGACGTCCTTTAGTGCGATAACTTAAACTAGCTAAATCATCACTTAATACTGGCATCGCGTAAATTAAATAATCTAAATACTGAATCTCCGCAATAGGTCTGAAACCGCGTATCGCTAAGCCCAATCCTTTACCGATAATTGCCGATTCACGAATTCCAGTATCAAAGATTCGTTGTGAACCAAAGATCTCCTGCAATCCAGCAAAACCTTGGTTAACATCGCCAATCTTACCTACATCTTCACCAAAAGCAATTAATCGAGCGTCTCGTTCAAAGTTTGCTTTAAAGCAAGCATTTAGCACTTCACGACCATCGACTATTGTAGAATCATCATCGATAGCAGGCTCAATTCGTTCAACCTTTAAAGGCGAATATTTAGTATCGTTAAATAGCTTATCATTAAAGCGGCTATGATTAACCTCTTTCTTCTCTTGGTACCAAGCCAAAAGCTCCGCTTTACCTTCAAGTTCGATTCCTCTTAGGTCACGAATCACTCGACGCACATTGACATAAACCTCTTTTAAAGACAAGTCAGTTAATGACAACAAGGTCTTCAAAGGCAATTCAACAGCATGGTGATTTAGCTTCTCGAGCAATAGAATGGCTTCATCTAAGTCGACTTGAAGAGTTTTTCGGTAATCTGACCAGGCTCGTTTTTGTTCCTGACGAACAAAATCTTTCATTTCTGTCTCGATTTCCTTCAATTCATCATCAGAAGCTAGACCAGAATCTAATAGCCAGTCGCGCATGCGCTTGTTACAATCAAATTCTGTCTCCCAGTTTAGTCGGTCAGAATCTTTATACCTTTCATGGGAGCCTGAGGTCGAATGACCTTGAGGTTGTGTAATATCTGTTACATGAACAATACAAGGTTGATGTTCATTTCTTGCATACTCTGCGGCTTTCTCATACACCTCACAAAGTCCGGCATAATCCCAACCCTTTACACGGAAGATCTCATATCCTGCCCCTGCTTCGTCACGTTGAAAGCCTCGTAGTACGGAGGAAATATCTCCCTTGGTCGTTTGCACTTCATTAGGAACAGAAATCCCGTAACCATCATCCCAAATAGAGATAACGATCGGAATTTGTTTAACGCCAGCTGCATTCACAGTTTCCCAAAATACACCTTCAGACGTTGCTGCATTCCCGATGGTACAGAAAACAACTTCCGTCCCTTCTTTGGAGAACTTTGTACGGTGAGAAAGATTAGGATTATCCTTATACAGCTTAGAGGCAAGTCCAAGTCCAAGGATGCGTGACATTTGCCCTCCAGTGGTGGAAACATCCGACACGGAGTTGTATTGCTGTGTCTGATCAATCCATTCCCCATCTTCGTCCAACAAGGGCGTCGCGAAATGGGCAACCATCTGCCTACCGGCAGAGGATGTATCGGCTTCTAAAGTAGGATTTGCATACAGTTGCGAAAAGAAATGATAGACTGAGCTCATTTTCAAAGCAAAGGCTAACGTTTGATCTCTGTAATATCCGGAACGCCAGTCTCCAGGTTTAAACACTTTTGCTAAAGCAATTTGAGCAAGCTCTTTACCATCACCAAAAATACCAAATTTAGCCTTCCCTGTAAGGACTTCTTTCCTTCCAAGTAGACTAACAAAACGGCTTTGTACAGCTAGTTTATAATCGGCAATCAGCAATTCACGGAACTCCTCGAAGCTCATTTTAGCTGAGTTAAACTGCACTGGTCGTGTCGTATTTGTTTCTGACATCTATGCGTTTGTTTTTTAACAAAAGTACTAAATTTAACCCGTTAATCTTAGCGTATATCGGGGAAAACAAAGGAAAATTGCCTCGATGGTCTTTCTTTTATCCAATATTCAGTACTTTTAGCCGTATTTTATTTTTATATGAGCACGATACATTTTTTTGATGCTAGCGCGGGAGCAGGAAATTTAGGCGATTTAGAAAAGACAATCGTATTAAATAATTTAATGGAAACCGCTTTAGAAGATAGAGACTCGAAGTGGATTGCTGATTTTCTATTTGCAATCGATGAGGCGAACTTAAAAGTTGGCGAACCAGAAGTCATTATGAGCAACGATGGATTCCCTTATTTCAACTTAAAAACGATTGAAGAAGGTGAAAATTTTCAAGCCTTCGTAATCAAACATAAATTACAAACCATTTTAGGAAATGGCTTTGGTGTATCTATCAATGCCCACAAGCCAAACCCAGATTGGATTTTTACTTATGGAGATTTAGCCAATCTACAGATCAATAATGAGTTTTACACAGACGAACATCTCTTTTCTGAAAACACGGGAAATTTCGCAATTGGAAAAGACGAACAAGTACTCGTAGGTCAGCCTTCGGAGGCAATTCTACCGGCTTTTATTCGTCAACAACTACGTGAATTCCTAGCCTATAACGGAGTTAAAATACCGAAGGTTATGTTGATTGCTAGAAACTATGAGGATGAAGACAAGGTTTCTCAAGATCTTGTTATAAATGTGACTCCAAAGAATTTTGCAAACGAAAAGGACTATCAGACGGCAATGAATAGTATTTCTTGGTTCCTTCCAAGACATTATTCTATTGTTGGTATGGATGAAGATGCGATTCCATCGGGATTCGAATTATTATAGAAGATTTCAATTGGCTAAGAATCAGTTTCCCGACTATTCTTGGCCATTTTCAAATGAAATAAACTCGCTGAATAATTTATTAATATTTAAAATCATATTTTTTAAGAATGTATTTATTTAATGTAAGAGTATACGGTATTCTGGTCAATGAGCAAGGAGAAGTTTTGATCAGTGATGAACGAACGGAGAACGTTTCTTTTACGAAGTTTCCAGGTGGTGGATTAGAGTACGGAGAAGGCTTACTCGATGCATTAAAACGTGAGTATATGGAGGAAACTGGACTCGAAGTGGAGGTGCTAAAGCATATTTACACAACGGATTTTTGGGAAAAATCAAGTTTTAATGATAGTCAAATTATTTCTATTTATTATCAAGTAAATCCTATTAATAAAGTTGAATTAAACATTAAGACAAAAAAATTCGATTTTACCGAAAAAAGCGTGGAGGGTAAGCTACAATCGTTCAGATTGATCCCCGTAGATAAACTAAAGTCTGAGGACTTAACCTTTAAAACTGACCAAGTTGCGTGGGTTGAATTTTTAAAAACAGTTGACAAAATTGAATTATAATATAAATGTTGCAACTTTTATTTGATTTTATAATAAAAGGTTTTTACTTTTACAGTAGGTCAGAGAGATGATTTCTGATCTACGTTTTGAAAACACCTAGTTCTATAGGGTTTTATTAATAGTTAGTGTGATTTTAAGGCGATACTCCCCGTATCGCCTTATTTATTTCATAAAAAAAGGCAGCTACAAGCCACCTCTCTTCTATCAATATTCCAATACGCTTAGGTAAACAGATAAGCCAATAAAACGACCAGTGCACCACCAATGATGATAATCCATTTATTCATATCCGCACCATGTGCGCCCTCTTGGCTTTTATATTTATATTCTCTTTTAAATTTATCTAAATCCATTTTATCCTCCTTCTTTAATAGATGATGCTTTTAACATTAAAAATACATAAAATTATTCATGATGGTAAGGCTCACCACGCATAATCGTATGTGCTCGATATAATTGTTCTACAAAGAACAAGCGTACCATCTGATGAGAAAAAGTCATTCTAGACAAAGACAACTTTGCATTTGCACGATCGTAGACTTGTTGATCGAAGCCATAGGGACCGCCTATTACCAATACGATATGTGCAACACTTCCGACCATTTGCTTCTCTAAAAAAGATGAAAACTCTATTGAAGAATATTCTTTACCTCGCTCATCCAGTAACATAACGTAATCTTGATTACTTATATTTTTAAGGATCAATTGTGATTCCTTTTCTTTTTGCTGCGCCTCGGTTAGATTTTTTACATTCTTTATATCAGGAATTACAATGATCTGAAAATTACAGTAATGTTTCAATCGCTTGGTGTAGATCTCGATACCCTGTTCAATATACTTATCATCGGTTTTACCAATACATATTAGGCTAATCTTCATGTCACAAAATTACAAATTCTATCTAAGCCTGCACTATACAATTTAAGCGACGAAACGATTAAATATTCTTTAGCAATACACAAAAAAAAGCCTCTGATCAGAGACCAGAGGCTTCGAAAAACTAAAATAGAATATTATTTTTTCGCTACTAAAGTAACGTCAAAGTTGATTTCTTTTGAAATTAAATCGTCAGACTTACCTTCATAAGTTACTCCCCAATCTGCTCTTACGATGTTGAAGTTTGCAGTTGCTTTAACGCCTGTTTCTGTCGATTCAACAACCTTCGCATCGAATGTAATATTTTTACTTACACCTTTGATTGTCAAGTTACCTGAAACTGATAAATCGCCAGCACCAGTACCTGGTTTAACTTCTGTAATTGCGAAAGAAGCTTCAGGATGAGTAGCTACACCAAAAAAGTCATCAGCTTTCAAGTGACCGTCTAATTTCTCTTTGTATTCACCTTCTAAATCTGTAGAGCTGATCGTAGTCATATCTAACACGAAATTACCACCTGTTACTGATCCGTTTTCAACGTTGATAGTACCAGATTTAATAGCTACAGTTCCTGTATGCTTGCCAGTCACTTTAGTACCAGTCCAAACAACTTTTGATGCTGCTGCATCAACTGTATAAGCTACGCCAGTTACTGCTAACGAGTCTGTTGTAGTTGCTACTGAATCTTTTGTTTCCGCTTTTTTTCCTTCTGGGTTTCCAGCACATGACGCAAGAACTAGCGCTGCAATCGCTGAAAGTAATGTGATTTTTTTCATTTTATTTGTTTAAACATTAAAATTTGATACAAAAATAGAGGACAACGAAAGTTTTCCAAATTCTAAGCAATAATTTAACACTAAACAGACAATCTACTTAGTGACCAAGTGGTTGCGCATCAACACGACGAATATCTGCACCCAGTGCTTTCAATCGTTCTTCAATATGTTGATAACCACGTTCAATCTGCTCGATATTATAGATTACAGATTTTCCTTGTGCAGACAAAGCAGCAATTAACAAAGAAACTCCTGCACGTATATCTGGCGATGTCATCTCAATACCGCGTAGACTTTGCTGTTTATTTAAACCGATTACCGTTGCACGGTGAGGGTCGCATAAAATAATTTGGGCACCCATATCAATCAACTTATCGACAAAGAATAAGCGGCTTTCAAACATTTTCTGATGTATTAAGACATTTCCTTTTGCTTGAATAGCTGTAACCAACACAATACTTAATAAATCTGGTGTAAATCCTGGCCATGGAGCATCGGAAATCGTTAAAATAGACCCATCGATAAATGTATCAATCTCATAATTATCTTGAGCTGGGATAAATATATCGTCTCCTCGCAACTCAAACTTAATTCCTAAACGTGAAAATACGGTCGGAATAATTCCCAATTCATTAAAGCAAACGTTCTTAATCGTGATTTCTGAACCAGTCATTGCTGCTAAACCTATAAAAGATCCAATTTCAATCATGTCTGGAAGCATACGATGCGAGGTCCCTCCAAGTACTTCTACCCCTTCAATTGTCAAGAGATTTGATCCAATACCGGAAATCTTCGCCCCCATACGGTTCAACATCTTGCATAATTGCTGCAAATAAGGCTCACAGGCAGCGTTATAGATTGTTGTAGTACCCTTTGCAAGTACCGCCGCCATAACGATGTTTGCAGTCCCTGTTACTGAGGCTTCGTCTAAAAGAATATAGGTTCCTTTCAGTTCTGTCGCATCAACATTAAAAAAATGTTTCTCCGCGTCATAGACAAATTTAGCACCCAATTTCTCAAAACCCAAGAAGTGAGTATCAAGACGACGACGTCCAATTTTATCTCCTCCTGGTTTAGGGATTGCAGCTTTCCCGAAGCGCGCAAGTAATGGACCGACGATCATAATAGACCCACGTAAGCTTCCGCCCTTACGTTTAAACTCTTCGGATTGGAAGTAATCAATATTTATATCACGAGCTTCAAACTCGTATGTATCCTCATTTAAACGATTGACCTTAACGCCCAAAGCGATCAGAAGATCGATAAGCTTATTTACGTCTTTAATATCTGGAATATTGCTGATGGTCATCTTTTCTGCCGTCAATAATACTGCAGAAATAATTTGAAGCGCTTCGTTTTTCGCGCCTTGAGGTACAATCTCACCTTTTAATGGCTTTCCACCACGGATTTCAAATGCATTCATAGTATAGTCTTACAAAAACAAAAAAGCAATCGTTGTCTTTTAATTAACCATTGCTTTTTATCAGTATTTTGTTGTATTCTTTTATTTTTTACGTTTAATATTTTGCTTGTTGTTATTGTTGTTATTGTTGCTGTAGGTACGGCCTTTATTATTGTCATTTCGTTGAAAAGAGCCTTTTCCTTTCGAATGCGAACCAGTATTGCTGTAACTGCTTCGATTATCGCTACCTGTTTTCACGCGGCTTCCTGGAGGCGGTGTTTTAAAGTCTAACTTCGTTAGCACTGTATCCGCTGGTAAAGCTAATTCGCCTTGCGATAGTGTTTTTAAATCTTCTAGAATCTGATCATCAGACACTGAATCTTTATTCCATGTCAAATAAGCCATCTTCATAAAGTTCGCAATACCAAGCGTCATCTTAACACGAGCTTCTTCTGTTGGAAGTGCTTTCGCCTTTTTAATCATTTGCTCAACTGTATGACCATAATGTTTAAAACGAATTGGGTGGTTTGGATATTGTAGCGACTCTGGCTTATGATGAATTTCTCCTTTCTTAGGAATAGGGTACGGAGAGTCAACGTCAATTTTGAAATCGGAAATGATATATAGGTGATCCCAAAGCTTATGTTTAAAATCTGACACGTCGCGAAGGTGTGGATTCAATACGCCCATCATATCGATAACAACTTGTGCTAAACGATTTCTTTCGTCGCGATCTGTTAATGTGCAGATATAATCTACCATATTTTGTACGTTTCTACCATATTCAGCTAGGATCAGCTTAGGTCTTGTACTGTTATAATCAAAAATCATATGTTATGGGGTGACACCTCGAGAGTGTCCTTTTATTTTAATGGTAATATACGAATTATTCTATTATTCTAAGTTTGGCAAATTTAAGCAACAATTGCTTCTGTCCCAACTCTTTGAAAAAAATAGTTGCTTTTATGTCGGGTTTATTCCCTTCGAGGTTGATAACTTTCCCAAATCCGAAACGTTCATGCTCCACTTCCATCCCTACTTGTAAACGTGAGGTATCTGAAGGCGCAAACCCTGCTGTCGGCACGTGTGCTTTCGGAAGAATCGACGTCGTTTTGATCACCTTAGGTTTAGGCTTAGAGAAAACATCGCCAGTAGTATTTGCTTCCTTGCGTTGCCATGTAACTCTTTCAGACGAGAAGTCATCTGTTCCTCCACTGCCACCGGATCTCGGTTTAAAGTCAAGATCTAAACATGCTGGATTCAACTCGTCTAAGAAACGACTAGGTTCACAATTGTTCAATGTACCCCATCGATAACGCGAAGTTGCGTAAGAAAGAAATAGCTTTTTCTCTGCTCGTGTAACAGCAACATAGAATAATCGACGTTCTTCCTCTAATTCAGTACGCGAATTTAAAGACAATTGCGACGGAAATAGATTTTCTTCCAAACCAACAATAAATACAACGGGGAACTCCAATCCTTTTGAAGCATGTATTGTCATTAAAGATACTGTATCCGCATTAGGGTCCTTATCGTTATCATCATTCGTCAGCAGTGCGATATCCTGCATAAAGATATCCAATCCTTTTTCTTCTAAATCTTCACGTTCTGAAAACTCTTTGATACCGTTCAAGAGTTCTTGAATATTCTCGTAACGACTTAGCCCTTCGACGGATTTATCCTCATACAATTCTTTTAAAATGCCTGAATGTTGAGCAATATGCATTGCTGTTTCAAATGCCGAATTCGTCTTAGATAAGGCTTGAAAGCTTTGTATCATCAGGCCGAAATTACCAACAGAACCTGCACTGCGTCCATCTAGAAACATCTGCGCATTTGCGACAACATCCCAAAGTCGAATTTGTTGCTGATCAGCCATCACCATAATACGCTCAACGGTGGTGTCGCCAATGCCTCTTCTCGGATAATTAATTACTCGCTTCAACGCTTCCTCATCATTGGGATTAAACGTTAATCGGAAGTAAGCAATTAAATCTTTGATTTCTTTACGTTGATAGAATGACGTACCTCCGTAAAGTTTATATGGAATTCCTAATTTACGTAATGCTTCTTCGAGCGATCTCGATTGTGCATTTGTACGGTAAAGAATGGAAAAATCTTTATATTTTAATCCTTTTAGAGCCTTCTCTTGTGAAATATTTTCAGCAACAATCTTACCTTCTTCGTTATCTGAGAAAGCGCGCGTTACTTTAATTTTCTCACCCTCTTCATTATCTGAAAAGACATTTTTCTCTAATTGATTTTTATTATTTGCAATAATACTGTTCGCCGCATTAACGATCATCTGTGTCGAGCGATAATTTTGCTCCAACTTGAAGACTTTAACATCCGGATAATCCTTTTGAAAGTTCAAGATATTCTGAATGTTTGCACCGCGGAAAGCATAGATACTCTGCGCGTCATCACCTACCACACATATGTTTTCATTAACAGCTGCTAAACGCTTCACAATAAGATATTGAGAGAAGTTGGTATCCTGATACTCATCAACCATCAGATACTTAAACTGGTGTTGATATTTATGCAAAACATCCGGATACTTGTTTAACAAAACATTTGTCTTGAATAACAAATCATCGAAATCCATCGCTCCAGCACGATAACAGCGCTGTGCATAAGTCATATAGATTTGTCCTAGTTGACCTCGGCCATTAGCGACATCCTCTGCCATGATGGCTTCATTCTTATTGTATTCCTGGGGCGATATCAAATTATTCTTCGCCGAAGAAATCCGTCCATACACATGATTAACGTTATAAAGCTTATCGTCCAAGTTCATTTCTTTTAGAATAGAACGCAATAAACTTTTTGTATCGTCAGTATCATAAATCGTAAAATTGCGCGGATATCCTATTAACTCAGCTTCCACGCGAAGAATGCGCGCGAAGACCGAGTGAAAAGTTCCCATCCAAATATTCTTTGCTTCTGAACCTACGACCTTCATGATACGCTCGCGCATCTCTTTTGCCGCCTTATTCGTAAATGTCAGCACCAATATATTGAAAGGGTCTACACCTTTTCGAATAAGGTGCGCAACTCTATAAGTAATTACACGTGTTTTCCCTGATCCTGCACCAGCAACAATCATTACTGGTCCTTCTGTTTGTTCTACGGCAGCCCGCTGTGAGGGATTTAATCCTGCTAAAAAATCCAAAATTGTCTCCTAATTTTAACTTATGTATAGCCTCTACTAAGGGGAATCAAAAATAGTAAAAATTTACTTACCACTATGTATTAGTAGGTAGTATTTAATGGTTTGCCAGTAGACCGATAAAGAATCGGCATATCCTACGCAATCGGCAAACTAAAATTCGTTAGCTACATCCTTTAAGAAAGTGCACTAACGAATGAAAATCATTGAAATGAAAAGCAATCAACCCCAACTCGGTATTTCTTAGCTGTAATCGGCAATACATCTAAAACTAAACGAAAGATTGCAGCAATAAATCTATTTACGGATCAGTACAAACTAATTAAAATGGTGCATCGTCAGGCATATCGTTCATTCTTGATGGCATTGTAATTCCTCCGCCGAAGCTATCGAAATTGTTGGATGGTGCCATAGCTGAACCAAACCCACTTGGTAAATCATTGAAACTTCCACTATCACTTGGCATACCTGAAAAGTCATCCTCTAAATCGACGAATTTCACATATTTACCAACGAATTTCAACGGTACAATCCCTGTTTCACCGTTACGGTGTTTCGCGATGATTACCTCACCGACACCAGCCGTTGGACGACCTTCTTCATCTTCCGTGATACCGTAATATTCTGGACGATATAGGAACAGTACCATATCGGCATCCTGCTCAATAGATCCAGATTCACGTAAATCGGAAAGCATTGGACGCTTAGAGTTACCTGGACGCGACTCCACAGCACGACTTAATTGTGATAGAGCCAATACTGGGATATTCAATTCTTTTGCCACAGACTTCAAGGCACGTGAAATACTACCAATTTCTTGTTCACGGTTTCCGCCACCTTTACCCTCACTCTTCCCGTGCATTAACTGAAGATAATCGACGATAACCATCTGAATATCATATTGCGCTTTTAGACGACGACACTTTGCACGAAATTCAAATACATTTAATGCTGGTGTATCATCAATAATTAAAGGCGCTTCTGTTAATCTACCAATCCTCGAGTGCAATTGTTGCCACTCATGATCGGCTAGATTTCCTTTTTTCAATTTTTCTTGCTCAATCTCCGTTTCCCCGGCAATTAGACGGTTAACCAACTGAACAGACGACATCTCTAGTGAAAAGACCGCAACAGGACGCGAATGATCAACTGCCGCATTACGAGCGACAGACAATACGAAAGCGGTTTTACCCATCGCAGGACGAGCAGCAATGATTACCAAGTCTGATGGTTGCCAACCCGAAGTCATACGATCTAAGGCCGTTAATCCAGAAGGAATACCTGTTAAACCATCTGTACGATCCCGTAGTAATTCCAAAGATGATATTGCTTCACGCATAATATCATCCATCTTTCGAGAGTCACGACGTAAGTTATTTTGCGCAATATCAAAAAGTGATTTCTCAGCATGATCAAGCAAGTCGAAAATATCACTTGTCTCGTCGTAGGAAGAATTAATAATCTCCGTTGACACTTTGATTAATTCACGTTGAATATATTTCTGAGATATGATACGCGCATGGAACTCAATATTCGCAGCAGAAACTACTCTATCCGTTAATTGCGTAATATAATATGCACCGCCAACCATCTCGAGCGCGCCCATTTGTCGCAATTCTGCAACAACCGTTAAAATATCTATGGGCGAAGTCTTCTGGAATAAGTTGTAAATCGCTTGAAATATTTTTTCATGAGACTCCTTGTAGAACGATTCTGGTTTCAGGATATCAATCACCTCACTTAGTGCATTTTTCTCCAACATTAGCGCACCCAATACAGCCTCTTCTAAGTCAACTGCTTGTGGAGGAAGTTTCCCCATTCCACTAACTAAGTTGTTTAGGCTAGTTCGCTTTTTGTTAAAGTTTGCACGGCTAGCGTGGCTAGACATACTGTTTGAATTTTCGTTTTCTACGGACATATCAAATTTAATTTTACGGCTCGATGATTCCTGTTGGGGTAACAAATGTAAGAAAAATTACCCTCCCCCCTTTCACAAGTTTTAAACAGTTAAAATAGGTGCTTCAACAATCATGCTATGGATTTGAAAACTAAGTCCTAGTATTCCACATCAAATGTGGAAAACATGTTAATATATGAAAATAGACACTCAATATCAACATTTTAACAAAATGTGAATAACCTTAGTGGATGTTAATAAGCTGAATGAGTGAGTCTAAGAAATCTAATTTTCCGGCTAATGCACTCTTCAAATTCATCCTCAAGCAGTTAGCCATATTGAGGTCTTCTTTAGCTTTAAACTTGTGCTTCAGAAAAAGCAATTTTCTCTATACTTTGTTGTATCTTTGTTGCTATGTCAAACGATGCTTCTACTGTAAAACCGTATAACCCAGAAGGTGGTAAAAAAGAACAAGTTGCCGATATGTTTAACAACATTTCTAAGACTTATGATCTATTAAATCGCTTTATGACGATGGGTATTGATACGATCTGGCGAAAAAAAGCGATTAGAACATTAAAGCCACTTCATCCTCAACTTATTCTTGATGTTGCGACAGGCACTGGTGATTTTGCTTTAGAATCGATTCGCATTCTAAATCCAAAAAAAATCATTGGTGTAGACATTTCGCAGGGGATGTTAGATGTTGCGGCAGAGAAAGCAAAGAAAAAAGGCTTAACAGATCAATTTGAGGTACGATTAGGCGATTCGGAGAGTCTTCCCTTCGACGATAATACTTTCGACGCTGTCACTGTTGCATTCGGTGTCCGCAATTTTGAAAATTTAGAGCAAGGCCTTTCTGACATTCGCAGAGTATTGAAACCAGGAGGTAAAGCGATCATTCTTGAATTATCGAACCCAACCGCTTTCCCGATTAAGCAGCTTTTCCGTTTTTACTTCCATAAAGTTGTTCCAGCAATGGGGAAATTGATTTCCAAAGATAATCGTGCATATGAATATCTTCCAGAGTCGGTTGCAAAATTCCCTGACGGTGAACGTTTTGCTGCAATCACCGATAAAGTGGGATTCGCATCCTGCAATGTTCGCCCACAAACCTTTGGTTTCTGTACGATTTATGAATGCAATAAATAGGTATAACATATAAAAAATAAATTAGGCCGATGAGAACTGTATTAATCACAGGGGCCAGCTCCGGAATTGGTGCAGCATGTGCTTTAGAGTTGGCAAAAGATAAAAACTACCGCCTATTGCTATGTGCACGACGAGTTGAACGATTAGAAGAGTTAAAAAGCAAGATTAAAGACCTTAATCCCGCCTGCGAAGTACACTCCTTCAAATTAGATGTTCGCAATGCTGACGAGGTAGAAACGACATTATCCAACCTTCCTCAGGAATGGAAAAACATAGATGTCCTCATTAATAATGCTGGATTAAGCCAAGGTCTCGATCCTATCCAGACTGGCGATATTGGTGATTGGGATCGTATGATTGATACCAATGTCAAAGGCTTACTTTACGTAACGCGATTTGTCGTTCCAATGATGGAAGATAGCAAACAAGCCCATATTATTAATATTGGATCGATAGCCGGAAAAGAAGTCTATCCAAATGGCAATGTGTACTGCGCAACAAAGCATGCTGTAGACGCGTTAAATAAAGCTATGCGTATCGACTTACTCGCAAAAGGAATCAAAGTCACTGCAATAAACCCTGGCATGGTAGAAACAGAATTCTCTGAAGTTAGATTTCATGGGGATAGCAACCGTGCAAAATCCGTTTATGAAGGTGTAACGCCACTAAGCGGCCAAGATATTGCTGAAATTATAGTTTTTGCATTGAATCGTCCAGCACATGTAAACATCAATGATTTGTTGGTGATGCCAACGGTACAAGCAACAGGAACAATAGTAAACAGATCAAATTCAAAATAATATGTCATTAGAAACACAGATCAATCAAGATATTAAAGCGGCAATGATCGCTAAAGATACTGCAAAACTTAGAGGCTTACGTGCTATCAAAGCTGCTATCTTATTAGCTAAAACGGAGAAAGGCGGATCGGAAGAAATGAGCGAAGATACTGAAATCAAAGTATTGCAGAAATTAGTGAAGCAACGTAAAGAGTCAGCTGAAATTTATCAGCAACAAAATCGCAACGATCTATATCAAATTGAAATCGAAGAACAAGAGGTAATTGAAGGTTATCTTCCAAAACAATTAGACCGCACGGCAATTGAGGAAATTATTAAAGGTATTATCGCCGAAACTGGAGCATCTTCCGTTAAGGAAATGGGTAAAGTAATGGGATTGGCAAATCAAAAGCTTGCTGGACAAGCTGACGGGCGCACAATTTCTGAAGTTGTAAAGTCTTTATTAAGCTAAAAAATTACAGTAATGAATTGGGTGATCAAGGATTTTGATGCGTTAAGCGCGAAAGAATTGTATCAAATTTTACAGGTCAGGATAGAAGTATTTATGCTTGAGCAAAACTGCCTCTATCCTGAATGTGATAATAAAGATCTCCAATCAAAGCATTTGTTCCTTATGGAACAAGATCAATGCGCCGCTTATGCGCGCCTTCTCCCACCAAACCTATCGTATTCGAATTGTACCTCCATTGGACGCGTTGTCGTCAATCCTAAATTCCGAAAACAAAAACTCGGACAGAAGTTAATGAAAGAAGCGATTCAACATCAGAAAAAAGAATACCCCAATCACGTTGTCCGAATTAGCGCACAGCAATATCTACAAGACTTTTACGAAAAATTAGGTTTCATCCGAGAAAGTGAGATCTATTTGGAAGACAATATACCACATATTGAAATGGCACTTTACTCATAGTACTTATAAGGCTGTTTTTATTTCATTTCCTGGCTAAAGTCTTTCAAAACTAGTTTTCCAATTTAATAACAAAAGTGTCTATACTCGATAGGAAGTATCAGAGAATAAAAACGACAACTCTTTTATAGCTGAAGATTCTTCAACGAAGTCTGACGATTTCGCATATAGCAAGGAACTGCCGGGTTTGAGGCAATAAAAAAGCGCAAAGAATATATCCTTTGCGCTTTTTTAATACAAATTTGTTCTGTTAATCTTCGACTTTTCGACTTCCGTATACACGATCTCGTTCGAAAGTATTCATATGTCTTTCTTTTTTCGCTGGATAGATATCGTCTAAAGTGATCATGATACCTGTTTCTTCCACCTCTCCAAATTCATTGTTTCTAGCTGTACCAAAAACACGCATCGTTGGAGATAAATTCATATAAGTATTAATCAACGGCGGGATATTCTCGCCTAGGTCTCTCACTTTGGTATTCAAAACCTTATAACCTGCTTTATAATCTAAGCCATCGAAGATACCTTCATATTTTGAAATATCCGTTTTATAACCTAGATACAAATCCTCCACAGGCTTCACTAAGTTATCTTTATCCGGGAAATAATGATTCATAAAGAAAATCAATAAATCACGAGCTTCTTCATTGTAATGTGGGTACATCGTAACTTTACCAAAAAGGTATTTCACGTCAGGATTCATAAGCACGACAGCCCCTAATCCATCCCATAAGTTATCCAAAGAAAAAATTCCCTTACGATTGTCGATTGCTGGTTGATATTTGGGTTGCACCCATGAGCGACCTAATTCTACCGTATGCGGTAGATAGTCTTTCACAAATGTATCCGAGAATTCAAAATAATGTGCAGTCGATAGATGAAATTCGCCATTGCTGTCTACAGCATCAGCACATTTAATAACACGGTAACCGGCAATGACCTCTTCATCTTCCGGGTTCCAAGCAATTAGTTGATCATAGTTATGCTCACACGTATCATTCTCATCAATATCCAAAGGTAATCCTGTACCACCTCCAGCACCTCTGAAAGTTACTTCACGCAATCTCCCTATCTCACGCATAATGTTTGGTGAGTTATGGTAGTTGATCAAGTAAACCTCATTATTCCCATTATTAGTATAGCGCACAAAAGCTTCTTTGGTCAATTCAGCTTTGATCAACGCTCTATCTACTGGTTCAATTATTTCTTGCATAAATTATTTTTTACCTCTGGCCATCGCATATACGATCTCTTTCACTTCTGCGGCCCATTGGCGTTCATTTTTACTGTTATCAAATTGCGAATATGGAATCCGCTTGCCTATTTTGATGGTGATATCTTTTCCACGTTGCGAAAACAACTCATCTGGTAAATATAACATTTCAATGTTAGCTTTTAAACCTACTGACTTCCTAAATCGAGCCAAATTGTAGAAAAAGTTAGAATTACGTCCATCAATATATACTGGAACGATATCCTTTTGGTATTTTTTAGCTTTAGAAATAAAGCTTTTCTTCCATTCCAAATCAACAATTTTTCCATTTATCTTCCTGGAGACCAGACCCGCTGGAAATACTAAAAGCGCGTGATCCGAAGCGTATGCATTTTCAATCGCCGCAATTCCAGACTTACTTTGACCACCCAATTTATTTACCGGTACAAAAAGAGGCTCCAAGTTCCGAATATTCATTAAAATGTCATTCACCAAAAATTTGACATCTTTTCTGTAGTTTCCAATGGCTTGCATAAAAGCAATACCGTCAAGACCACCCAGCGGATGATTAGAAGCAAAAATTACACTGTCTTCGAGTGGAATATTTTCAATCCCTTCAAGATGTACTTTAACATCTAATTCTTTCAACAATGAATCAACAAAATCTAGTCCGATATCATCATGATAGGTTGTCATGATGTAATTGATATCATCTTCATGGATTATACGCTCCAAATAACTTATCAAAGGCTTAGGGATCCATTTGGCTAATGTTGGACTTTTCTTATGAATGACTTCCCTGACTTTAATAAACTTCTCTTTCTCTAGTAAGTCCATATAATAACCCCTCTTTTAAAGTAGCGTAAAATTACACAAATAGTTTAAAGTAGCGTAAAACATCTATTTATTTTATATGAAATTATATCTTTTTCGCTACCTTAGCTTCAACCCTGTTTTAATGAAGAATTAAACCTTTCGGGCTTTATTCGATTCAATAATATAAACGGCTATATGTTTATTGGCGAAATCATAACATCACTTTATACTGAACTCAGGCCGTCCGACACGGTGGAATATGCCTTAAATAAGGTTAATGAATTGCATTTTCATCAATTACCTGTCGTTAAAAACAAGGAATACCTAGGGCTTCTGACGGAAGAAGATTTACTTTCTGTCGAAGATGAAAGCGACCTAATCTCTGAAGTAAAAATCACTTTACCATTCATCTACCTTTACGATTATCAACACATTTACGATGCTCTTCAATATTTGGAGACCTACCAATACGATATCCTACCTATCCTAAACAAGCAGAATCAATATGTAGGCTGTGTGACTCAGCAAGATTTACTACGCGCTGTAAACCAAACGATATCGAATCAAGAAAAAGGAGCCATTATTGTTTTGGAAATGGAAGATCGTGATAATTCCCTAACGCATGTCGCTCATATCATTGAGTCAGAGAATACGAAAATCTTGAGCACGGGTATACGCGCTATCGAAGAAAGCACGAAGGTGGAGTTAACGATTAAAGTGAATAAAAACAATATCTCTTCTGTTTTAGCATCCCTTTGGCGCCATGACTATGTTGTGAAAGCTTCATTCAATGACGGCACAGATCAGAATGATATCCAAGAGCGATATAACCTTTTAATGAACTATTTGAACATATAATTTCAGAGAAATTCCCAACTTTGAACAAAATAAACAATTATTTATAGCATGAAGGAACTGTCGATAGCGGTATATGGACGTGAGTTCAATCAATCTGTCATTGGATATGTTGTTGAGCTTTTTACTTATTTACGCGAAAGGAATGTTCAAGTTTATATCTACCAAGACTTCCACGCTTTCCTAAAAAAGCTTTGTAAAGTAGATTTCAAATTTAAAAAGTTCAAATCTCATAAAGACCTGCCGAAGGATATATCCTTTATGTTGAGTCTTGGTGGCGATGGCACTATGCTTTCCGCTGCAACCTTAATTGCAGATTCGGGTATCCCAATTGCTGGAATTAACTTCGGTCGTCTAGGATTTCTAGCAAATATTTCTAAAAACAAAATTGAAGAAGCGCTAGACCAAATCCTTAACAATGAATACACCGTCCAACCTAGAGCCTTGTTACAAGTGGAAAGTTCAGACGGCACATTGAAAGCGGGAATCTCTAATGCCTTAAATGATATTACCGTTTTCCGTTATGATTCCTCTGCGATGATTACCGTGCATGCGGTCCTCAATGGCGAACTATTAAACAGTTACTGGTCAGATGGGCTTATCATTGCGACCCCGACTGGATCTACAGCCTACTCATTGAGTTGTGGCGGCCCAATTATTATGCCTGGAAGTGGAAACTTTGTCATTACGCCAGTGTCTCCACATAACCTTAATGTACGTCCTATCGTGGTTTCGGAAAACATGGAATTGCGATTAGATATTGAAAGCCGTACGGAAAAATATATCGTCAGTTGTGATTCAAAAAGTTATACCCTGTCTACTAAAACAAGTCTATTAATTACGAAAGCACCCTATCCAGTAAACCTGATTCGTTTAAAAGAAGATCAGTATTTTGGGATATTACGTGAAAAACTACTTTGGGGTATCGATGTTCGAAATTATTAATATTCGGTTTAACCTGCATTTAACTTTATTTTAGTGCAGGGAATGACCTAAAACCTGTATCTTTACGAAAATTTGTCTTACTTTGAAAACAAGAGAGGCTTTAACTGGCAATTCTACCAGCGCAACTGATAACAATTATACCCGCTTGCAAGGCCGGGAATATAATTGTCTTGCCTTTTCGCGCAATAAAAAAATAAGTAAAAAATCACCTTCATTTTATTGATTATCAAACACATCCAACCCTACCAATCAGGGTTGATTATCGTTGATATAAAAAATGAAGCCTTCGATTCCGAAAATAAAACCTGAGGAATCATCAATTGAATAATAACAAATGGACTATAAAGAGAATATAGACAAAACTAATCTTCCCAAGCATATTGCCATCATCATGGATGGGAATGGCCGCTGGGCAAAAGAAAAAGGTGAGCTGCGTGTCTTTGGGCACAGAAATGGTGTAACCGCTGTTCGCGAAGCCCTAGAAGCCGCCGTTGAAATCGGTGTCTCTTACCTAACCCTTTATGCCTTTTCAACCGAAAACTGGAATCGCCCCCAATTTGAAGTCGATGCACTAATGGAATTATTAGTAGACTCCTTAAATAAAGAACTTCCAACCTTTCAAAAAAACAATATCCGTGTGAATACGATTGGACGCACTGCAGATCTACCCCCGCATTGTCAGGTAACCCTTCAGAGCACAATCGACCAAACCAAAGATAATACAGGATGTACCCTTACCCTAGCGCTAAGTTATGGCTCTAGACAAGAAATTCTTGATGCTACAAAAAGCATCGCGAGGAAGCTTCAATCTGGAGAATTAAAAGAGGAAGATATTAATGAAGAAGTCTTCAGTAATAATCTATATACGAAAGCTCTTCCAGACCCTGAAATGATGATTCGAACAAGCGGTGAGCAACGTATCAGCAACTATATGTTATGGCAACTGGCTTACACAGAATTATTCTTCCTACCGATCATGTGGCCAGAATTTTCTAGAGAACATCTATTCGAATGTATCTATTTGTATCAAAACCGAGAAAGAAGATTCGGGAAAACTAGTGAACAATTATAAGAAATCATTACTTTTGCAACATTTTGATTTTGGCGCTGTTAAAGCCATAATTTCGTAATATTTCTTTTAACAAAAATTAACAAGACTTTGCTGTACTTTAGCAGACATAATAAAGAGTAGATGAATCACAAAATTAAACTTACCTTATTACTGACCATATTTTTATTAAACTTCGCGTATGCTCAGATTCCAGGCAATCGCCCTCTTAATTTAAATAACAGAAACGATATCAGTGCATTGGAGCCGAAGAACTATGTAATCGGCGGAATTGACGTAAAAGGAGCTCAGTACTTAGATAAGGATGTCTTGGTTACTATTTCAAGACTAACTGTTGGTGAATATATTGAGGTTCCAAGTGAACAAACGGCGAACGTAATTAAGTTCTTAATGGATCAGAACTTATTTGAAGATGTTCAGCTTTATGCTACCAGAATTCAAGACGAGACTATATTTTTAGAAATACGCGTTGTTGAGCGTCCTAGATTAACTCGTGTAGATATCAATGGTTTGAGTAAGAGTCAAACTGAAGAAGTTCGCAAGCGTCTAAATGCAAACACCGGTAAGATTGTAAACGAGAATCTACTCCAAACAACAAAAAACACCATCGAAAAATTCCTTCGTGAAAAATCATACTTGTACCCAGAAATTAAAGTAAAAACGATCAAGGACTCTGCGCAAAACAACAATGAAATTGTTGTAGTCGATGTAGATCGTCACAAGAAGATTAAAGTTAGAAAAGTTGATTTCGAAGGAAACGAAGAATTTAGTGACAAACAATTACGCAAATTTTTAAAAGGTGTTAAGCCTAGAGCTTGGTTCCGCGTATTTGGTCCAGGAAAATTCAAAGAAGACAAATATGAAGAGGCGAAAGAGAAATTGATCGCTAAAATGCAAGATAAAGGATATCGTGATGCTCAAATATTAAAGGATAGTGTATACCGCTTTGATAATAATGAAGTAGCAATCGATTTCGATATCTACGAAGGTCCAAAATATTACGTTGGTAATATCGAATGGGCTGGAAATGCAAAATACAAAGATTCTGTATTAAATATCCTCCTAGGAATTCAAAAAGGTGACGTATATAGCGAAGAAAAATTAAACTCTAAGCTTTCTGGACCAACGAGAAACTCGGATGATATCGCTGCCATTTACCAAAATGATGGTTACTTAACATTCAACGTACAACCCGTGATCAAACGTATTTACCAAGATACGGTAGATTTGGAAATCCAAATGTTTGAGGGTAAACAATACACCATCAACAATGTTATCTTGAAAGGTAACGATGTAACGAATGACCGTGTTGTATTACGTTCGATCTACTCAAAACCAGGTCAGAAATACTCTCGTGAGTTATTAGTACGTTCTGTACGTGAGATCTCCCAATTAGGAATGTTTGATGAGCAAAAAGTAACACCGATGCCAACAAACTTGAACTATGAGGACGGTACAACAGATATTGAATTCTCGGTGGCTGAAAAGCCTTCTGATCAAGTAGAACTTTCTGGAGGTTATGGAGCCGGCCAAGTTATCGGTACCTTAGGATTGACGTTCAACAACTTCTCTACTAGTAATTTCTTTAAGAAAGAAGCTTGGAAACCACTTCCTCGTGGAGATGGACAGAAATTAAGTATTCGTGGCCAAACATCGGGAAAACGCTATCAATCATACAGCTTTTCATTCTCTGAGCCTTGGTTAGGTGGTAAAAAACCTATCTATTTCGGATTAAGCGCTTATATCTCGAACTCACAATCACAATATTACAATCCTCAAACAGGTCGTTACGAAGGTTATGCAAATAACCCGAAAATTCAAATGCACGGGGTAACAGCAACATTAGGTAAGCGTTTACAATGGCCAGATAATTACTTCCAGATTAATAGTTCATTATCTTACCAACGTTACGTACTTGAGAACTACGGAAACTATTTCTTGTTCTCAAACGGTACAGCGACTAATATTAACTTTACACAGGAAATTAGCAGAAACTCTATCGATGCGCCTATCTACCCTACCTCAGGTTCACACTTGAAGTTTAGCGTACAGTTAACGCCTCCATATTCATTATGGAATAATGTAAACTACGCGACGGCGCCTGATAATGAGAAGTATAAATGGACTGAATATCATAAATGGAAGTTTGACTCACAATGGTATACTAAGATTGTAGGTAAATTGGTGTTAAAAACACAAGCTCAATTTGGATATTTAGGTCAATATGGAAATGAAACGCCAACCTCTCCTTTCGAGCGCTTCAAGCTCGGAGGTGATGGTATGCAAGGCTTTGACTTCCTTCAAGGATCTGAGATTATCGCTATGCGTGGATACGCGAACGGTACTGTTATCCCTGCTTCTACTGGTAATTCTATGCAAAACATTGCTATTCAATCTGGTAGTCCAATCTATGCAAAATATCAAATTGAACTTCGTCACCCAATCATGTTAAACGATCAAGCAACTGTATTTGCATTAGCATTCGCCGAAGCGGGTAACACTTGGAATAAATTTGATGAAGTGAATCCATTTAAGGTTCGTCGTGCAGTAGGTGTCGGAGCACGTATTTTCTTACCTATCTTTGGTATGTTAGGAATTGATTATGGTCATGCGTTAGATCCAATCCCTGGAATGCAAAACTCTCAATGGAAACAAAACTTTACGTTTAGTATTATCCAGAACATGGGTGGATTTTAGGATTAAACTTTTTAGCACAATATTTGTCATAAACAAAGAAATGATTAAAATAGGTAGATCTATGAAACGAATATTAGTATTAGTGGCTATGCTAGCCTT
The DNA here is from genome assembly GCF_009557615.1 of Sphingobacteruim zhuxiongii. NCBI lineage: Bacteria > Pseudomonadati > Bacteroidota > Sphingobacteriia > Sphingobacteriales > Sphingobacteriaceae > Sphingobacterium > Sphingobacterium zhuxiongii. The sequence continues at coordinate 1,101,414 of NZ_CP045652.1, read as the reverse complement.
CATGGGCAGTGTATCATACGCGCAGAAATTAGCTTATGTAGATTCAGAATTTGTGATGAAACATATCCCTGAATATAACAATGCGCAAAAACAGTTAGACAATTTATCACAACAATGGCAATCGGAGGTCGATAAGCAATATGCGGATATTGAGAACTTATACAAAGCTTATCAAACCGATGCACCTCGCTTAAATGAAGACATGCGTAAGCGTCGTGAAGATGAGATTGTCAACAAAGAGAAATCAGTAAAAGAGTTTCAACGTGGAAAATTTGGTATGGAAGGCGAATTATTTCAACAACGCGAGAAGTTGATGAAGCCTATTCAAGACCGTGTTCAAAAGGCAATTCAAGACGTTGCAAAAGCGCAACAGTTTGATTTTATTTTAGATAAGCGTAGTGAAACTTCATTTTTATATGCTAATCCTGCAATGGACAAAAGTAACGAGGTTATTACTAAGTTAGGATTGAAGCCAAATGCATCCTTGGCAAACTAAGTTTTTTTATTATTATTGCGTAACTAATTTTTAACTAGATAATTTAAAATAGCAAAATCCTTATATCAGCGTATATAAGTAATTAACATGAACAGCATGAAAAATTTATTGAAAAGTGTAGTAGTAGCATCGGGAGTTTTATTGGCAGCAAACACGGCGAGTGCACAACAAAAAATCGGACATATCAATACTGCAGAGATTGTTCAATCAACTCCGGAGTTTCAAGCAGCGGAAGCACAAATGAAAACCTTAAGCGAAACAAAACAAAAAGAGCTTCAAGGAATGTATGCTGAATACCAAAAGAAACAAAACGACGCGAATGAAAAGTTGAGAAACAGAAGCGAAGCAAATAAAGATGCTGTAGATGCTGAAGTTCAAACTATCGCAAACTCTATGCGCGAAATGGAAACACGTATCCAAGAAGTACAACGCGTAGCACAAGAGGATATCGGTAAGAAACAACAAGAATTATACGCTCCTATTGAACAAAAAGTATTTACTGCAATCAATTCAGTAGCGCAAGAAAAAGGATACGCTTATGTATTAGATGTTTCTAATGGAAGTATTCCTTATTTTGGTGGTGGTGACGACTTAACTACAGATATCAAGAAAAAACTTGGTATTTCAGCGACAGCAGCACCTGCAACTAAAAAATAAGTTTAAGACATTCTTAATCAAAAAAGGCTTTCAATTTGAAAGCCTTTTTTGATTCTTATGCATCCCTAAATTAAAGATTTCCCTTTTTCATTTCTTCAATAGCATAATTAGCTGCTCGAGCAGTCAATGCCATAAAGGTCAAGGAGGGATTCTGTGTTCCTGTGGAGGTCATACTCGCCCCATCTGTTACAAACACATTCTTACAACTATGGACTTGGTTCCATCGATTCAAAATGGACGTTTTGGGATCAAGCCCCATCCTTGCTCCCCCCATTTCGTGGATATCAAGACCCGGATTTTGTTTTGTGTTATGGCTATAAATATCCTTCACACCAATATATTCAAGCATTTCAGATGCTTGTACGATAAAGTCTTCCATGCTTTTCTGATCATTATCGTCGTACTGAACGGAGGTAATAAGTTGTGGCATCCCATACTTGTCTTTCCGATCAGCACTAAGACGGACATGATTGCTTTCTTTTGGAATGGTTTCTCCTTGCATCATCATTCCAACACCCCAACCACCGACTTCAAGTAAACTGTCTTTAAATTCTCCTCCAACTTGTTGATCAGTAGCAATTCCGCGTCTTCTGTAAGCTGAGAAAAATGAAGCATATCCGCGTAAGAAATCCGTTTCTTGTTTTTTCACATTTCTAAAGTTAGGAATTAGAGGTTGCGTCGGTCTTCGACCAAAATAATATTGATCTTCAAATCCTTCTATGCTTCCACCGACACTTCCTAAATAATTGTGAAAAGCGACAAATTTCCCCAACGTACCACTGTCATTTCCTAAACCATTTGGAAAACGAGAAGATTTAGAATTCATCAATATTAAATTACTCGCCAGTGCCGAGGCATTCAAGAAAATAATCTTAGCCTTGTATTCTGTGGTTTCCATTGTCTCCGCATCAATCACACGCACACCAGAAGCTTTCTGCGTTATTTCATCAAAAAGTATCGATTCGACAATAGACTGCGATTTCAACGTCAAATTACCAGTCTTCTCTGCCCAAGGCAAAGTTGAAGCATTAGAACTGAAATACCCTCCAAATGGACATCCACGTTGACACATCGTGCGATTCTGACACGGTGTTCTACCCTGTTGAATATGTATCGGCTGAGGCGAGGAAATATGGGCACATCGACCGGAAATAACTTGTCTGTCTGGATATTTCTGAGGAATCTTTTGCTGAATCATTCGTTCCACCGCATTTAAATCAAATGCAGGAAGAAATTCTCCATCGGGCATAGCTGAATTACCATCGCGATTACCCGAAACGCCAATAAACTTTTCTACATAACTATACCAGGGAGCGATGTCTGCATATCGAATTGGCCAATCGACCGCAAAACCATCTCTCGCCGGACCTGAAAAATCAAAATCACTCCAGCGTTGCACCTGACGCGCCCATGTTAAAGACTTACCGCCAACTTGATAGCTTCGTATCCAATCGAACGGATGTTCCTGAATATATTCTTGATCTTTATCTTTTGTGAAAAAATGCATGGCATCTTCCTTAAAAGCATAGCATTTGGAGGCTATTGGATTCTCCTCTCGCAATTTTGTACTCAAGGCATTATGATGCTCAAATTGCCAAGGATCTGTAAATGCTGTAGGATAATCTTTTATATGTTTGACGTCTCTCCCCCGTTCTAAGACTAGGGTCTTGAATCCTTTTTCACAGAATTCCTTTGCTGCCCAACCGCCGGAAATACCCGAACCGATGATAATAACATCAAATTGATTTGTTTCAGACTTCATTATGTTTTGTATAGATAGTTAATTGACGAGGTCAATCAACAGATTTGGGTTGTACAACGCAATTTACAAAAGAGTACACATATAAATCAAGCTTTTGCACTATTGCATCAATAATGTTATTTTGTAATCATGAGACATGGTGAGGCTAACATAACTTTTATTATATCTTGCCAATTGTTTTTAATCTTTCTAAATAATTTATTATGCATGCATAGTATAGTCGCTTTCTTTATATTTGTTTTACCTAATTTGTAAACTATGATAGGTCAAATACTATTCGGCGTGTTGTTGATCGCGTCGTTAATTCTTTTCTTCTATAACGCCAAAAAGATTTACCGAAATATTAAACTCGGAAAATCTATCAATCGATTTGATCAGCCTGGAGAACGACTAAAAACAATGCTTTTGGTAGCTTTTGGGCAAAAAAAGATGTTTAAAAAACCGATTCCAGCGCTCCTCCATCTATTCGTATATGTCGGCTTTTGTATTATCAACATTGAAATGCTGGAGATCGTAATTGATGGTCTATTTGGAACACACCGCGTATTTTCGTTTTTAGGAGGCTTTTATAATTTTCTAATCTATGCTTTCGAAATATTAGCGTTTGCTGTATTATTAGGCTGTGTGATTTTCTTTATTCGTAGAAACGTCTTAAAGCTAAAAAGGTTAAATCAGCCAGAGTTAAATAATTGGCCTAAAACGGACGCCAATCTTATATTAACAGCAGAAATACTTTTAATGACAGCATTCATATTCATGAATGCAGCCGATCAAAAACTACAGGCGATGGGCGCTGAGCATTATCATATGGCTGGGTCTTTCCCAATTAGCGCTTACCTCCTTCCTTTATTACCAAATGAAGCAAGCAGTTTAATCCTGATTGAACGGATTTGCTGGTGGTTTCATATCCTTGGCGTTTTTGCCTTTTTGAACTATCTTCCGATATCCAAACACTTACATATTCTATTGGCGTTTCCGAACACCTATTTCTCACGTTTGGAACCAAAGGGAAAACTTGACAATATGCCATCGGTTACCGCCGAAGTGAAAGTAATGTTAGATCCTTCTTTACCGCCTCCAACAGGTGAGCCTACGCGATTCGGAGTGAAGGACGCATTAGATTTGACTTGGAAAAATTTGCTCGATGCATATACTTGTACAGAATGTGGACGTTGCACGTCCGCATGTCCAGCAAACATCACTGGAAAACTCCTCTCGCCTCGTAAAATCATGATGGATACTCGAGATCGTATCGAAGAGATTGGAAAGAACATAGACAAGAATGGAGCCTTTCAGGAGGACGGAAAATCTTTATTAGACACTTATATCACTAGAGAAGAGATATGGGCTTGTACAAGCTGTAATGCTTGCGTAGAGCAATGCCCTGTTAACATTAATCCCTTAGAGATAATTATTGGTTTACGCCAATTCTCAGTAATGGAAGAATCACAAGCTCCATCTAGTGTAAACAACATGTTTTCCAATTTAGAAAACAATGGAGCGCCTTGGAAATATGCACAGGCAGACCGTGCAAATTGGACTAATCAATAAGATGAATTTAACATGGAAAATAACATACATATTCCTACCGTAGCGGAACTATTAGCCAAAGGAGAATCTCCAGATCTATTGTTTTGGGTTGGCTGTGCGGGAAGTTTCGACGAACGCGCACAAAGAATTACTCGCGATATCTGCAAGATATTACACCATGTAGGTATTAAATATGCTATTCTGGGTACGGAAGAATCCTGTACAGGAGATCCTGCAAAGCGTGCCGGAAACGAATTTCTTTTTCAAATGCAAGCCATGATGAATATTGAAGTGCTGAATGGTTATGAGATCAAGAAAATAGTGACTGCTTGTCCACATTGCTTCAATACTTTAAAGAATGAGTATCCTAGCCTCGGCGGAAGCTATGAAGTCATCCACCATACGCAACTCATACAATCATTAATTGACGACGGTAAATTAAAACCTGCCGACGGGCATGAGTTTAAAGGCAAAAAGATCACTTACCATGACCCTTGCTATTTAGGTCGCGCAAATGAAATTTATGAAGCTCCTCGCAAAGCTTTAGAAGTACTAGATGCAGACCTAGTTGAATTAAAACGATGTAAATCGAATGGTCTTTGTTGTGGTGCCGGTGGTGCGCAAATGTTTAAAGAACCAGAAAAAGGAAATAAAGACATCAATGTTGAGCGTATTGAAGATGTGATTGAAAGTCAAGCAACCGTTGTTGCCGCGGCTTGTCCATTTTGTATGACGATGCTCCGTGATGGTGTCAAGGTCAAAGAAAAAGAACAGGAAATCCAAGTCCTTGATATTGCAGAAATAACCGTTAAAGCGAATAAAATTTAATAGGATTGAATAATAAAAAAGCCTTGCAAAATGCAAGGCTTTTTTATTGCTGTTCAGTACCTAGGAGCAGATTCGAACTGCCATGCCCATTCAGGCGCCACCCCCTCAAGATGGTGCGTCTACCAATTTCGCCACCTAGGTATCTACACCGCAAAAATATAATTATTTTCTATACTTGCAACGCAAAATGCGAGTATTATTTTTTAAAATTTTTATTGATTAAAGTTTGGATAATACCGTCCGCAAGACCAATTCTTGGCGCAGTGATATTCTTCAAATGGCCAACTTTCATGATGGTCAAAAAGATTTCCGCGGCAGGAATAATAACATCCGCACGATCTTGCTTCAATTCCAACAAGTTAATACGATCCTTCAAGGAATATGAATTTAAGTAAACATACATCGCTTTCAATTTCGCATAAGAAATTGGCTTGTCTGCTTTCTCATTTGCCAGCCTTGAAAGTTTGTTAATATTTCCTCCTGAACCAATGCCATAAATATTCTTATAGGACTTTGTAATCTCCTTAACCCAACGTTTCATATCATCCCACGTCTCTGGCGCGTCCTGATTATCTAAAATACGAATAGTCCCTAAGTTGAATGATCTAGAAGCGACAAGCTCGCCATTGGCAAAAAGTGATATTTCCGTACTACCGCCACCAACATCAATATACAAATAAGCTTTATTACGATCCATAGTGGTTTGACTATGTACGTTATAGATAATCTGCGCTTCTATCGCTCCATCGATAATTTGAATATCGACACCCACTTTCTTACATGCGGCAACAACCGCATCACCATTATCGGCATCCCGCATTGCTGAAGTCGCACAAGCCATATAATCCGTAACACGATAAACATCCATTAGATTTTTGAACGCACTCATCGTCTTTACCATACTATCAAATTTCCCCTCTGATATATGACGATGGATAAATGCATCATCACCTAAGCGTAAAGGAACGCGTAATAAAGTATTTTTACTGAAGACAACTTCGTTTTCTCGTTCAATAATATCGGCGATTAATAATCGTACGGCATTTGAGCCAATATCTATAGCGGCGTATCTCACGTTTGTAAATTTGATTTAAGGACAATTTTACTTATCCTAGATTAACTCAATGTAAATTTTATATTAAATAGACGATTATTTGCTCGGTTCTAATATTTCCAATTGCCAAACGATCTGATCCTTATTTACAAAATACGGCTTCCCGTTTCGGATAGACTCATAAACTTCATCAAACAAAGTCATGTAAGCCCCCCTCTCCGATTGGATTAAAGCAGTTTCTAATTCTTTCAATTCATTTTCAAAGGTCAAAAGTCCTTCTTTATTCTCGGGTTCGACTCCAAACACGTCTGCTGTCGGCAACATCCCTGCCAGTAATTGAGACTCTTGTGTATCCGTCCGCTCTTTAACAAAACTTCCTTTCGTACCATGAAGAACAAAACTAGCCTGAGGATTAGCGACAAGTAAACTCGTCGTAATAAATACATTCAAGCCGCCGGCATAGTTCAATATAATCGAACCATAGTCATCAACGACAGAATCTTCACGAAAAACACCTTTAATTTTAGTCATGGACTTCGGTCTCCCGAACAACGCGATAACCTGATCCAGTAAATGAGAACCTAAATCATAAAGAATACCAGACGCTGCTTGCTTCTTTTCTTTGAAGGCTTTTACACCGATGTTCGGTTTAAATCTATCGAAACGAATATGCAGTTCTATCGGGCGGCCAACTCTTTGGCCTTCAATAACGGTCTTTAAGGATTGATAGTCGGAATCAAATCGACGATTATGATAAGGAAGCAGTAATTTACCACAGCGCTCCGCTAGGTCAAATAAATACGCGGCTTCCTTGGCAGTAGGCGCAACGGGCTTTTCAATCAATACATGTTTACCAGCACGAAGCGCCTTCTCAGCGAAAGCGACATGAGTGTCATTCGGCGTATTAACGACCACCAATTCTATTTCGGGGTCATCTAATAAGTCATCAATAGATTGATAACTTATAATATCAGGATAATCAACTTGGGCATTTTTATTTGTTCTTTCGACAACAGCCCTCAGTTTGAACTTAGGGTTAGCCCCTATAAACGGCGCATGGAATATCCTTCCGGACATTCCATACGACATGATACCTGTAATTATTTGCTGATCCAGCATAGGCAATATGCTTAGTGATGCGCGTGCTCCTCTTTTCCACCGGTAGCTTTATAAAGCTCAGCGATAGACTCAGACTTTGCAACAGCGAAATCTCTTAATTCTTTGTTTGTGTTATGTGACAGTCTTCTGAAGTGTTCTTTTACCACAGCAACCTGATGTTGGATATGGTGTAAGTAAGCTTCGTCAGAATAAACTTCAGCGTTATGTGCAACAGCAACTGGTGTAGTTGTAGAATCTGCATTTGCAGTGTCTACAATTGGAGGTTCATTCGCCGCTACTTCCGTAGATGCTGTGTATTGCTGAGCACCAAGAATAGGAAAGTCAACGTCGAACTTCGTTGCTAATGAATCCATTTGAGGTAAAATATCAGCAAATACCTTCGCCACTTTTCCTGCAACTTCTTTTGCTTGAGCTGACCCTACTGTTTCAACATGTTTTGCATAAGAAGCTTCAAAAGGAACAATTGCACCAACTTGTCTAAAAAAAGCATAAGCATCACCGTCAACCAATGTTGTATGCGTATATTTCAGCTGATTGTCTCCTGCTGTCTCGAATACGCAAGAAGACAATGAAGTACTTGCTAAAACTGCTGCAACAAATAATGTATTTAATTTCATCGCTTTATATTATTTTAAAAACACACAAAAATAAAAAAATATCGCTATTTAGACGTATAAATTCCGATTTTCATGTAATTCAAAATCATTCTAGGCTAAATTACGCCCAGCATTGACCACTCCGTAGATTGTACGCCCTATTAGTTTACGATAAATCTCCGCCTTTTTATCATCCAATTTGCTATTTCCCAATTTGCGAATAGCATAATGCTGAATGATCAATAAAGGTAGAATGATCTTCTCTCTTTCACAGATTGATGCTTTCTCGACAGGGTAATTCTCCATCAATTCGTTCATCCCTGTTAATTTCAGAACATATTCCTTCGTGCGATCGAATTCCTCTTTCAATGTCTTCCAAAATTCACCAAACTCGGCATCCTCTTGCATATAAGATGTGATATTGAAATTCGATTTAGTCATCGACATCATACAATTGTCAATGATCGTATTAAACATACCAGAAGTCTCGTAGAGATTTTTCACGTAAGACCACATATTATTGTCTTCAGCCCATTGCAAGGCTGTTCCCACGCCATAAAATCCAGGAATATTTTGCTTTAATTGACTCCATGCAGTAACAAAACTGATCGCACGTAAGTCTTCAAGGCGAAGCTCTTTATCCGAATTACGTTTTACAGGGCGACTACTAATGTTAATCGAGGCCAAACTCTTCAATGGACTTAGGGTTTCTAAATACTTTAAGAACTTCGGATGCTTACGCAAGGACAGGAATTTCTTATGACTCTCGGCCGCCATTTGATCTACAACATTTTTCTGCTTCGCAGTCAAGGTGTCCCCTTCTTTAGGACGTAAATCAGATACGATACCTGCATGCAATAATTGCTCGATATTATACTTAGCCGTATCTAATGAACCGTACTGCGAGCTAATCGTTTGCCCTTGAATCGTTAACTGTATGTGGTTGTTTTCAATCTCTTTACCCATTGATGCATAGAAACGTTGTGTTTTACCACCGCCACGTGCCGGAGGTCCACCACGTCCATCGAAAAACACTAGATCAACATCATATTCCCTAGAGATTGCTGTCAATTCAATTTTTGCTTTATAGATCGACCAGTTAGCCATCAAATATCCTCCATCTTTTGTACTGTCGGAGAAACCAAGCATAATGGTCTGTTTATTTCCACGCTTTTTCAAATGCGTTGCGTAATCCTTATTTGAATATAAACTACGCATAACGTCAGCTGCACGCTTCAAATCATCAACTGTTTCAAACAAAGGAACGAAATCCATTGTCAATTCCTTTTTTGTCCAGCCTTGCCATAAAAACAATTGCATCAATCCTAAAATATCAGATGCTTGCTGACAATTAGAAATGATAAAGCGCTGAACGGCACGTTCACTGCCTGAACTTTGAATTTGCTTAATTAAGCGAATCACTTTTAGCGTATCTTCCACTAAAGGAGCTGGAACATTTTCAATCGCTAAATCTTGCTCAGAAAATTTAATTGCAGCTTCTTTTGCTAGTTCATCGTCACCAATAGTATTTAAATCAATTTCCGTTTCATTCGGATATTGAGTTAACAACCAATTGAACGTTTCACGAAGAACACTACTATCTTGACGAATATCTAAAGTTGTAAAATAGCAACCAAACGTTTGAACCTTACGAATAAGATCCTCTACTAACTCAACAAACAAACCGTCATGATTTTCCAGAAGAACCCTTTTCACTTCTTTCAAATTGAATAAAATCTCCTCGGTTATATCTTCAGGATTCTCTTTCGGATTGAAACTGTTATCGTACAGTAAAGTTTGTAACGCATCCAAATAGGTTTCTACACCTCTGAACGTAATACGACGTTTGACGATACGAAAATCTCTATAATAGCAACGGAATAAGATCGTACGCAACAAAGTCGCCACACGATTAGTGCTTTCCCAAGTTACATTCGGATTCCCATCACGGTCACCTCCTGGCCAAAAACCAAGCTCAACGATACGGCTTGTATCTCCACTATTAAGCTCTAATTCATCGTCTATTTTAGACTGAATATCGGAAGCTACGCGATAAAACACATTTTCTAGATACCATGCTAAACTAATCGCCTCATCCACAGGAGTTGGTTTTTGTTTATTGATAAAAGGCGTCTTACCTAATTGTTGCAACAATAGGTGAATATTTGGAATATCATTTAATTTCAACAATTCAATTAAATCGTTGATAATTGACAAAACGGGGCCCGGATAGAATTGCGTTGGATGAGCCGTCAACACTAAACGTACTGACATTTCCTTCAATCGTTCTATCACCTGTTTCTTCGTTTCTGGATTAGATTGCGCTAATCGGAATACAGAATCCAATCCTGCAGTTTCATCCGATTTACCGACAGCCTTAAAAGCAGAATCTTCGACAGCATCGAACAATACAACTTGACGTTCAATATACTGTACGATACGGAATAGCAAATCAAGGCGATCATCTTCCTGAACATACTGTTCGTATTGTCCAAAAAAGCTATCAATAATTGCTTCTGGGGTCAACTTTTCCTCAACGCCTTTTTCACAGTGTGTCGTAAAAAATGGAAGGATAGTCCCCGTGTGTTTCACACGCTGGAACGGCAATGTAAGAAACAGACTTTTAAACAAATCGAAACGCGTTAGCACTTCGTTCTGAAAGGCTGCTTTTTTCTGGCTTAATCTCATAATTAAAACAAAAGTATTTATATCGTTATTCCCTGAGGATGGTCAGCGAAATACAAATATATAAGTTTTATATAAAAAAGGTTATTTATTTGCGATTTTAATATTTCAATAACATAAACATTAATATTTCAACAAATCAAAAATCATTTCACTTTCAATTTAAAAAAATTACCGCGTTAAAAAATCCTACTTTAAAAAGTGCCTAATATGCTTTGCTTGCTTATATTTGTCGTATTACGATGAAGAAAACGAAGGAAATAAGCAATTTTTTCTACAGCCAATATTTTGCTGATGGCTTGCGCATCACGATAGGTTGTGTTGTTCCAATTCTCATTTGCGCTGCATTTGGAGAGTTCTTAATGGGAACTTTTATTTCCCTAGGCGCATTGCTTGTTGGCCTTTCCGATACTCCTGGAGCAACTTCTCATCGAAGAACAGGGATGATCGCTTGTTTAATCGTCTGTATACTTACACAATTAATTACGGTAGTTTCCAATTCTAATATTTGGGTAATGACTATTGTAATTGGACTATTGTGTTTCTTGTACTCCATGTTTGCTGTATTCAATGCTAGGGCAGCGACCGTTGGATCAATGGGGATATTGATTATGTTAATCAATGTCGACGATGCATATAGCTTCAAAGAAGAAATGTATTTCTTACTTTTCTTTATTATCGGAGCAGTTTGGTATATGTTAATCAGCTTTTCCCTATCTCAAGTACGCCCCTATCGATTGGCTCAACAAGAACTATCGGAGTCGATTCGTTTTGTCGGTGACTTCATTCGGCTACGCGCAAATTTCTACGATCAAAAAGTTGATTTAGATGAGAATTACCGGAAACTCATTGAAAAACAAATTGAAGTCCACGAGCATCAAGAGAATGTCCGTGATTTACTCTTCCAAAGTAAACGATCAATAAAGGACACTACAAAAGTTGGTCGCTTCTTAACGTTGATTTTCAACGATATTGTCGATCTGTTCGAACAAAGTATGACTACGCATTACGATTATGAAGTCATTCGTAAAACCTATGCACATACGGGTATCCTCAAAGAATTTCGAAATTTGCTTTTAAAAATTGCGAATGAGCTTGACCATCTCGCTTATCAACTCAATGCTAACCGGGTACCAAAACCACTTTATAATTTTAAAGACGACATTGAGACGATCAAAGAGATGATTGATGAAGTCGAGAGGAACGAGAACATTAACAGCATCCCACTCAAGAAAATCTTGATTAGCATAAGAAGTATTTCGCTTTTTATTCATAACATCTACAATTACAATGTCATCCGATCCAATGCAGTAAATAAGCAAGAGATTGATGAAGCCAATAAATTTATTCAGACGGAACATATCGTTTGGAGCAAGCTTCGTGACAACTTATCCTTCAATTCTTCCATTTTCCGACATGCATTAAGAATGGCGGTGGTGATGGCTGCAACCTTCTTTGTATTAAATATGGATTGGTTCAACGTCGGCTCAATGGGATCTTATTGGGTATTGTTGACCATCATGGTAATCTTAAAGCCAGGATTTGGATTAACTAAAGAACGAAATTTCCAGCGACTCCTAGGGACTATTATTGGAGGTATTATCGGAGCAATCATTTTGATGACCGTCCATAATCAAATTGCCCTTTTTATACTGCTCATATTCTTCTTTCTAACGGCCTACAGTCTGTTTCGGGTGAATTATATTGTCGCTGTATTATTTATGACGCCTTATGTCTTAATTATGCTAAGTTTTACGGGATATAATACCTTTGAGATTGCTAAGGAACGTATCTTCGACACATTCCTTGGAGGTATGATTGCCTTCATTTCGAGTTATGTTGTATTTCCAAATTGGGAAAGCTTTCAGATCCGTCCAAACATCCGGCAATTATTGATAGCCAACTATAACTATTTGGCTATTGCGGTTCGCTTATTATCAGATAAGAAGGTCAGTATTACGGATTACAAACTTTCACGAAAAGAGGTTTATATTGCCTCGGCCAATATGGGATCGACGTTCCAGCGGATGTTATCAGAACCTAAATGGAGACAAAAAAGCACAAAGGAAGTCAATCGTTTTGTCATCCTGAATCACATTCTATCATCGTATGGCGCTACTTTGTTGACGCAGTTACAACAAACGATGAACGCGAATTACACGAAAGAACATCTTCTTCTACTTAAGAAGATTCTCAATCATCTCACCAAATCCATTGATATCGTTAGTGAGGAGAATGATCAAGATGTTTTTATTGACGTAACTGAGTTCCCGGAGTTGACTGAAGAGACACTGGATCCTGAAGAATCAAAATTAATTACCGAGCAATTACAATTTTTGAATAAAATATCCGCAGATTTATATAAATCTACTGTGGATGTCATGGAAAAAGAAGCCATGATAAATCCTCAAAAAATAGAGACAATCCATGGATAATCATTATGACGTATTAATTGTTGGTGGTGGCCCTATCGGTATTGCATGCGGAATCGAAGCAAAGAAAAACGGACTGAGTCACGTTATTTTGGAGAAAGGATGCTTAGTTAATTCTTTGTACAATTACCCTGTCCATATGAGTTTCTTTTCCACTTCAGAACGATTAGAAATCGGCGACACTCCTTTTGTAACGACCAACCCAAAGCCTAAGCGTGCAGAAGCGCTGGAATACTATCGTCGTGTAGAACAAAAATTTGAACTAAATACACATCTATTCGAAGAAGTTCTCCAAATCAAAAAAGTAGCTGATATATTTTATGTAACGAGTAATAAATCTGAATACAGCGCAAAGTATGTGATTGTTGCGACAGGCTTTTACGACATTCCCATGTATCTAAATGTTCCCGGAGAGGAGCTCCCAAAAGTTAAACATTATTACGATGATCCACATTTCTATGCTAAGCAACATGTTGTAGTAGTCGGCGCAAGTAATTCTTCGATCGATGCTGCTTTAGAGACTTACCGAAAAGGGGCAGTTGTGACCTTAGTCATACGTGGTCCCGAGATCAGTCCGCGCGTAAAGTATTGGGTTCGTCCTGATATCGACAACCGTATAACCTTTGGAGAAATAAAAGCATATTATAACAGTCAAATTACAGCAATTGGAGAGAACGAAGTCGAGTTAATAACACCGGAAGGTCCCGTTCATTTAAAGAATGATTTTGTCATTGCCTTAACTGGTTATCGTCCAAACTTCGAATTTTTGAAAAAAATAGGTGTAAATATACCGTCGGCATCGCCTATGATTCCCGAACACAATCCAGAAACAATGGAAACAAATGTTGAAGGATTATTTCTTGCAGGAGTTGTTTGCGGTGGTTTGAACACCCATCTGTGGTTTATCGAAAACTCTCGTATTCACGCCAAAATGATCCTAGCGAGAATTAAAGAAACAAATTAAGGGCGCAGGCCTCGAATAAATATAGCCGAAAGCTTTTTCTGTAAGGTAAGGATATAATCAAACTCTTCTTTCGTAGGTGGGATAAAGATATTCTTAAACTCTTTCACCACTCCCATACGCATTCCAAGTACCGAAATCATAAATATTTTAGCCGTTACCGGCAAATCATCTACCATAATCTCGCCCTTATCGATTCCAAATTTGAAGATCTTTTGCACTTGTTCTACATCTTTATCGATGATCGAACCACAGGCTTCCTCTAAGTCGGGCGGAAAATCGTTGCGAAGAGAATACGTATATTCAAAAATGCTATAATTCTCCTTAATGACATCTAAGCGCGCTTCCAAAAAAGCATTTAGTGCACCATCAATCGTGGTTGTTTTAAGGATTCTACGTTCCGTTTCCGCTACCATTTCATCTACCGTATATTCTAATACAGCAGCATAGAGTCTATTTTTGTCCGGAAAATAATAATATAACAAAGCTTTAGAAAAAGACAAGTCTTGCGCTATCTCCGCCATGGTTGTTTTTGCCATGCCGAAATGCGCGAATCTGCGACGTGCAGCCTCTAATATTTTCTGTCTTTTTACATCTGCGTTCTTTGCCATTCTCAGAATAAAATTAGTTTATAAATGTCGGTTTATCTATCTTTACCACTCTTTAACTAAGTTACTTTATTTTTTCGAATTTTTAAAGATATCGGTCAGAAAAATGAACAGCATCCCTCAATCAAACGTTTCCCTAAAGAAATTCAATACCTTCGGAATTGAAGCGACAGCAAATAAGTATGTCAAAATCACAAGCGAAACAACCCTAAAGGAGTTATTCAATGACCAAGCTTTTCAGCAAAAGTTCTTTACCCTTGGGGGCGGCAGCAACGTCTTATTTACCCGAGATTATGATGGCCTAATCATTCATGTTGCCAACAAGGGAATCCAACACTTTATCGAAGGTAATCAAGTTTTCGTCACCGCCGCCGCCGGCGAAGTATGGAATGACTTAGTTTGGTATTGTGTCAAACACAATTTCCCAGGCATGGAGAATTTAGCCTTAATTCCGGGAACTGTAGGCGCCTCCCCGATACAAAACATTGGCGCTTATGGAACAGAACTAATGCATATTTTTTATTCATGTCGAGCCTTTGACACTCAAACTGGCGAGTACGTAACTTTTACCAATGAAGAATGTCAGTTTTCCTACCGCGATAGCATTTTTAAAAAAGAGCATAAAGGAAGATATATCATCTGTAGCGTGACCTACAAACTCTCTTTATTCGGACAAATCAATACGAGCTATGGTGCAATTGAATCAGAGCTTGAAAAACGCGGGATAGCAGATCCAAACATAAGAGATGTGGCAGAAGTTGTATCCCATATTCGCGTCGAAAAATTACCCGACCCTTCAACCATTGGAAACGCTGGTAGCTTTTTCAAAAACCCAATCATCAGCAAAACTCAATTTATTAACCTTCAAGCTCAACACCCTGATATCGTTCACTATCCAATGGCGAATGACCAAGAAAAACTTGCTGCAGGATGGCTTATTGAACAATGTGGTTGGAAAGGAAAAGCAATTGGTGACGTAGCTGTATGGAAGAACCAAGCCTTAGTATTAACAAACAAAGGAGAAGCTTCTGGCGAACAGATTTATAATGTATCGTCCAATATAGTAGACGATGTTTTAGGTAAATTCGGTGTGGAATTAGAGCGAGAAGTGAATATTTTATAAAGTTTTCCACATCTTTCCACATCTCCAATATATTTTACTAGAAAAATAATGTTGCTGTTTATCATCCCAAAAACAAAGCAATCTACCACCTTAATTTTTTCGTAAAACGATAATTTTATCGAGAAATAAGATGTTTTTCCACATTTCCCCCTATTCCCCGCACAGTAATTGATGTAATCAGTGTACATATACTAAATTGTCGTGGCAATTCTACGTCGTTGAACTACCGCAGTTTGAGAGGACACATAACTATTTGACTACATATAAACTACTGATTGTATGAACAAACTTGAATTTAACACACTTGTCATTAAACACTCAGATTCACTGAAAAGCTATGCCCGTAACTTTACACGTGATCAGGATGATGCGAATGACCTCGTGCAGGACACACTGCTGAAAGCAGTGACCTACTTTAAAAACTTCAGAGATGGTACAAATTTAAAGGGTTGGTTATATACAATTATGAAAAACACCTTTATCAACAACTACCGTCGCGTGGTAAAGACAAATACTTTCATTACAAAAGAGGAAGAAATATCACAGACGAATCTCGTCGTTTCGGCAAGTAAAAATAAAGGAGAAAATAAATTTGTAATGGAAGACATTAATTATGCGCTTTCCAAATTATCCGACGAGTACTACGTACCTTTTACTATGTATTTCGAAGGTTTCAAATACCATGAAATCTCTGATCACTTGAAAATCCCGATTGGTACAGTGAAGACGAGAATACACGTTGCTAGAAAATCGATGAAAAAGACTTTAGCGTCGTATAAATTCGAAACAGAATAATCAGCAAACAATTAAATCTTTGAATTCCCCTAGGATTACATAGAGCTATATAATTTGTATTGGGGATATAAAAACAATTTGAGATAAGCTTATTCGCTTATCTCAAATTTTGCTAAAGCAACGAATTGTTGAATACGTGCTTTTATTTCTTCTGCAGTCAAATTCTGCAATCTCTCCGTTCCAAATTTCTCTACACAGAATGATGCTAATGCCGATCCGAAAATGATCGCATTTTTCATATTAGCAAAGTTGATAGACTGTAATTTCGCTAAATACCCGATAAAACCACCTGCGAAAGAATCGCCAGCACCAGTAGGATCGAATACATCAGCTAATGGCAATGCAGGTGCTGAGAAGATTTGACCTTCACCGAATAGTAAAGCACCGTGCTCCCCTTTCTTAATGATCAAGTACTGAGGACCCATTTTCAAGATTTTTTCTGCCGCTTTCACTAAAGAGTATTCCCCAGACAATTGGCGAGCCTCCGCATCGTTAATTGTCAACACATCGACTTTCTTTAGCACTTCTTTTAAACCATCCATTGCGACGTCCATCCAGAAGTTCATGGTATCCAAAACAACCAATTTTGGTTTGTTTGTCAATCGCTCTAAAGTCGCTCGTTGAACAGCAGGAGTTAAGTTTCCTAACAATAAGTATTCACAATCTTGGTAAGAAGCTGGGATTTTAGGATCGAAATCCGCAAGAACATTTAATTCAGTAACCAGGGTATCACGACTATTCATATCGTTATGGTAACGACCTGACCAGAAAAAAGATTTTCCACCAGGAACAATCTCCAAACCTTCAACATCGATACCTTTGGACGTAATAATATTTAGATTATCATCACCAAAATCTTCTCCAATTACCGAAACTAATTTAACATCCGAATATAAATAAGAAGCAGCTAATCCTGCATAGGTAGCAGCACCACCAACAATCTTATCTGTTTTTCCGAAAGGTGTTTCAAGAGCATCAAATGCTACGGTTCCTACGATTACTAAACTCATGCTTGTAAATTCTATAATAAAAAAAAATGCCGACTGTAAAGTCGGCAGTGTATTTATGCTCCTGAAGCTGGGCTCGAACCAGCGACCCTCTGATTAACAGTCAGATGCTCTAACCAACTGAGCTATTCAGGAATTTAATAAGAGAAACTAGCTTCCTCCTTTAAAGTGGTACAAAAATAGAGTTTTACAATTTAATTCCCAAAAAAAAATTAAAAAAATACTGTTTAAATTCGTTTAACGCCGAAAAACAACGTTAACACATTGTATTTAAACCGAATACAAATCATAAAGAAAACAGGTCCTTGGCCGTTAGTTTTAAATAGTCGATGATCTTCGGTTTAACTTCGCCTCCTTCCGCCGTTCTGTAGATTAATTTCACGTCGCTATTTATACAGATATCGCTCGAGCTATGAATAGCCAAAGTAGACAACTTCCTTTTATCCAAAAAACGAATAGGACAAACCGCATAGCCAACACCCAATGCCACCAACTCTAAGATGGCATTCATATTATTGCACTGATGTGTAACTCTTGGTTGAAATCCTAACCGTTCACAATACTCTAGACTTTGCTGATAGTAAGTTGCTGCATAAGCTTTTTTAAAACTAATGAATTCCGCATCTTTCAAAATTGCTAAATCAAACGAGGCCCCCTGAGGCCCTACAATACAAAGCTGATCATGAAATAATAAATCGACTTGAAGATGGACCGAAAATATATGCCCGCGAACAATCCCTATATCAAGCTCCCCGCGTTCAACCGCCCCTACTTGCTCTAATGTTGACTGCTCGATTAAGGAAATGGACAAGAGCGGATAAACGTTTTTCAGATTCCGAATCAGATCTGCAATAAACCATTTTGGCGTTGTACTGATAAAACCCAAGCTAAAATCGCCAGCAAAAGAATCCGCATATTTTTTTGTCGCCATTTTACTGGCCTCCAACATCTGCAAGACTTCTTGTGAACGACCAAGGAAATATTTCCCGGCTTCCGTTAGCTCCACCCGCTTATTGTTCCTTAAAAACAGAATAACCCCTAACTCTTCTTCCAACTCTTTAATCTGACGACTCAACGGCGGCTGTGTTATACATAGGCGCTTGGCGGCCCGACCAAAGTGCAATTCATTCGCCAATACATTGAAATATTGTAGATGCCTAATCTCCATGATACCTAAAAAGTATTAATTCATGATAAAAATAGAATTTTTAAAGCATAAATGAATCGCGGAACTTTATGCTCAAACAAAAGCACATGCATAAGAAATCAACACTCATAGAAATCGAAGAACGATTTAACAAAGACGTCGCACGTTTTTCGAATCTCAACACAGGTCAAGCAACCATGTTAGACGCGGCCTTCAATATGGAATTAATAACAGATTGTATAAATCAAATTTATCCGAACTTGTCATCGGTCTTGGATATTGGTTGTGGGGCGGGTAATTATGATGTTAAATTATTGATGCAGGTAAAAAGCAATCCGAATGTTCATCTCTTGGACCTTAGCCAACCTATGCTCGATAAAGCGAAAGAACGAATCGACCCCATGACTACGGGCGAAGTCAAAACATTTAAGGGCGACTTTCGCACAACAAAACTCGAGGAAGACAGTTATGATGTCATTATTGCAACCGCAGTTTTACACCACCTTCGGGATGATCACGATTGGGAAACTGCTTTTCGCAAACTTCACAGCTTACTAAAACCCGGAGGGAGCATCTGGATATTCGACCTCATACAACAAGAGAACGAAATTTTGCAAGAGATTATTTATCGTCAACGATATGGAAACTTCCTGACACAACTCAAAGACGAGGATTATAGAGATCAGGTTTTTGAATACATCGAACAAGAAGACTCCCCGCGATCGCTAGTATACCAACTTCAACTCTTGGAGCGTGTGGGATTTCAACAAGTGGATCTACTACATAAGAATCTTTGCATGGCTTCCTTTGTAGCATCCAAATCGACGCGAACGTAAATTAACAAATCATAGGGAACTACTCATCCTAGTTCCCTTTCAAACCCAATTCAAACCCAATTCAAACCCGCTACAGAAACTTCTACAAACGGGTATGAAAGGAGCTAGATTAGGAATATAAATTAGACAAGAAAGGATTTCCATCGTTCGTTTCGGATAGAAGGCTCTAAGTCGAAGAGGTAGAAAGAGGATTACCTAAGGCTTTAATACGCTTTTTAAACGATTTGAGGACACAGAAGAGGTTTGAACAGACGTTGACTACAAACCACCATCAAAACGCCTTAAATCGCTTTAAAATGATTCTACAGAAATTCAACTCGAATTCCATGAAATTGACTTGAATTAATGGATTACTTCTATTCCTAAACGGATTACTTATAAAAACAATGCTGTATCGGATTTCGAGATCGTCAGATCAACGTACGATGATTTCGAGAAGGGATGAAAGAAATTGACAAAAACGTTTGCGAGAGCAACCCAACTTAGGTTTCTCGATAGGTATTCAGTACGCCGGCAAGCAATTTTATTTTGGAAATAAAGTGCGCAAAAGTTAGCGAGTGGGAAAAACCAAAAAAGGCCATCCGTATGGATAGCCTTTTCTCATTTTGCTCCTGAAGCTGGGCTCGAACCAGCGACCCTCTGATTAACAGTCAGATGCTCTAACCAACTGAGCTATTCAGGAATTCAACCGCCCCTTTCGGTTTTGGTGATGCAATTATCGGAAGTTTGCCCGATATGTGCAAATATTTTTCTGCATTTTTTTGCAAGTTATTCAGAACCAATTAGAATAATTAAAAGAGCACATCCTTCAATACCAGCGTCGCGAATGTAAAATAAATAATCAAGCCCGTCACGTCAACAATGGTCGATACAAAGGGTGCAGAGGAACTCGCCGGGTCGGCACCACAGCGGCGCAAAATAAACGGCAACATGGATCCAACAAGCGAACCCCATAAGACGACTCCAACCAAGGACAAGCCAATTGCTGTGCCGTACAAATACCAGATATCTCCATAGGTGTGACGGAATGCTTCTTCGACAGAAATTCTAAAAAAACCGAGTGCCCCTAAGATGACTCCCAAAAGTGTCCCCGATAAAATTTCTCTACGCATCACAAACCACCAGTCGCGTAAGGTCACCTCGCCCATCGCCATGGCTTGAATAATTAATGTCGAGGCTTGCGATCCACTGTTACCACCACTCGACATAATTACGGGCATCAACATCACGAGCACTGTTGTTAATTTATCTTCATAATGATTCAACACCGTTACGGTTAATAGCTGCCCTAAGAAAAGTACGATTAACCAACCTGCTCTTTTTTTCACCAAGTGAAAAATGGACACGTCGAGATAAGGTTCATCTAAAGCTTCGGTACCCCCGATACGTTGCATATCTTCGGAGTACTCTTCGTTCGCTACCCAGAGGATATCGTCAATCGTTACGATCCCGAGCATAATGTCACGATCATCGACAACTGGAAGAGCGACCCGATTATTCATCCGGAAGATTGCGACCGCTTCTTCCTGCGGATCATTCGCCCGGAGTGAAATCAAACGATTATCGATGAGATCCGAAACGATGGTCTCTGGCTCCGCTAACAAAACATCTTTAATCCGAACGTCATCCACCAACTTACCATCCGAATCAATGACATAGAGAACATCAATTGTTTCGGAGGCTCCACCGTACCGACGGATGTGATCTAAAACCCGTGCCATCGTCCAATGTTCTTTGACTGTAATATAGTCTGGCGTCATCAAACGTCCAACACTATCTTCGGGATATCCCAATAGCGAGAGCGCCTCTTTTCGTTCCTCAGGAGTTAAGAGAATAATGAGTCGCTTTACGACATCGCCAGTAAGTTCAGAGAAGAAGGAAGTACGGTCATCGGGAGGCATCTCATTCAATAGCTCACGAATGGTAGAAGCCTTTAATTTTTTGAAGATCCGCTCTTGGGTTGGGAAGTCCAAAATACGGAAAACATTAACGGCTCTTTTGAGAGTTAAAGTCTCTAAAAATAGAGGTCCATATTCTGGAAGTTCATCAATCAATTCCTCCACATCGGAGATATTCAATTCATTCAAATAATCTGCAAGCTCCGCCTGGTCTCCGCGCTCAATCAATTGCTCCACATGTGCTACTAGCATTGCTAATTCTTCCATACCTTTCCTCTATTTATTCGTTCCTACATTGGTGCCAAAAATTCGTTTGTGCAAAAGTCGTTTTTTTTAACTGAATAATATAATTAATTTTTTTACATCCCGAAATGATAAATCAAACAATCATTGTATACCAACAGCGGGAAGATAAAACTGCCATCATGTCACTATTAATATCCCATGAACTAAAGTCAAAAAATTGGCTAAGCGCTTCTATGAATAAAAGCATTCATGCGTTCTAATTCGGACAAGCAAAACGAGTCCGATTGAATTAACACATCTACGAAATCCTAATGAATCAATGTTACATAGAACACCATAAGTAGGGAGTAAATCTACAGACAGAATGCAACAAGTATAAAAAACCGCATTCAGCGTGAAATACTATAAAAAAAATGTAATTTCACTCCCGATAATTAACCGCTAAAAACAAATCTAACAGGCTGATCATGCCGAACATATCACATCGATATCAGGATAAAATTGATCTGTTTTCAACAAAAAATGACTGTTTTAAAAAATACTATATACTACTATTTATCAAACACTTAACACACCTTTAATAAACATAATATTAAAACAAAACAAACGAATCTTACTAAGATCTTTAGCAATTAATAAAATAAGCCAAATTTCACCGATATATGAACATATATTTCAGATACTTAACTATATTTATATTAACATTTTATATACCAACTGGTTTTTGTCAGCTCATTGACTACGAACAACCACATTCCTCTGTTAAATGGGAACAAATTAATCGTCCAGATTTCCAACTAATCTTCCCCAAGGAATTTAGAAAATCAGCCTCTCTCCTAGCCTACAAAATAGACAGCATGCTAGTCTTGGCAAGTCAAGACTTACAGAAAAAACCAAAGAAAATATCGATTATTCTTCATGAAAATCACATCGAACAGAATGGATTTGCACAACTCGCACCACGTAAAGTCGAAGCTTTTTCGACGCCAGGCCCGGCCGCTGACAACCAGGCATGGTTGCCAAATTTAATACAGCATGAGCTGAGACATGTGGCTCAATTTGACAAATTGACAGGACGAATGAGCGCACCTTTTCTAGAACAATTGGCCCTTGCTTTCTATGGAATTCACCTTCCAGCTTGGTACTTTGAGGGCGATGCAGTGTCCATCGAAACCCAATACTCGGCAGGTGGAAGAGGTCGTCTTCCTTCCTTTTTGATGCCTCTTCGAACCAATGAGCAAAGTGGAAAAAGCTATAGTTTTGACAAAAATATTTTAGGATCTTTCAAAGATATCACCCCCTCATATTACCTGACAGGTTACCTTATGAACACCTACCTGACCAATCACTTTGGGTATGAAATTAAGCGACAATTATTAGAAGACATGCGCACCCATTTGCTCCGACCATACAACTTTAACAGGGCACTTCGAAAGCTAACAAACATGAACAGTCGGGGTTTATATCAGGCGACTATTGGAGCGTTAGACTCAACTTGGAACGGACAAACTCTTGATCAAAATCGCGCAGAGATACAAGCAAACAATACCCGATTTTACAGTCATCTATTCCTACCACAGTCCACGGAAAACAAGGCGGTTTATTACCTATTTCAATCACCACAAGAGGTCTCCCAACTGAGAGAAAGGACCGCACAAAAAGAGAAAACTCTGTTAAAAATCGGCTATCAACTAACCCCTTATTTCCATCAATCGGGTGATTTTATCGTTTGGGATGAGATTAGAAAAGATGTCCGATTTGGCAAACAAACGTATAATATTATCCGTTTATACAACATCAAAACAAACCGCACTGAGCGTCTAAGCCAAAATTCCCGCCTATACAGCCCTATAATCGACCCAACAAACAAAGGTATATACGCAATCCAAGTCGATCAAGATAATGTCTCTAGCCTCGTTTATATCGACATCAATTCTAAAAAACAGTCAAAAATTATCGAAATGCCGCATGGAATTCTACTTCAGCAACCTTCGATAAACGATAAAAACACTAAAATAATAGCCATTGCGATCGGTGAAAAAGGAACGAATTTAATAGAGATTGATCTTCAAACGCGAGGATATTCCCTCATTTTCCCATGGTCAAATCAACAATTTGAACGACCAATTTATGCTGGGGACGACCTTGTTTTCAAAGCTCATTTTGATAAAATTGACCAAATTTACAAATACAATAGGACAGAAAGTAAGACTTATAAACTGACCAATTCTCCCTTCGGAGCCTTCTATCCTTCGTTAAATTCTGATGGAAATCTACTCTATAATGAGTACCAAAGTGACGGATACAGGCTTGCAAAATTGAACATGAGTGACGTATCTGTAGAGGAAATTACACCTAATTTTACAGCGTCAGCACTGACCGATGATCGGATTTTAAGCACATTTTCGAGTCAGTTAGATAGCTATAATCGGAGCTTCTCGGTTGAGAAATACAACTCGATCAGCGACCTTTTCAACTTCCATAGCCTTAGTATAAGCGCGAATAACTTCGAAGATTTCGACAACTACAAGCCAGGAATATTCTGGTTAGCGAATGATTTATTGAATACAACGCAACTAAAATTAGGCTACGAATACGACGTGGATATTGAGAAAAGCATCTATTCTGCGGAGCTTAATTACCAAAAATATTACCCAAAATTCATTGCAAAATACCAAAATCGTGGTCGTATTGGACACGCAAAATCATCAAATCCGAATGCTGAAACTGTTCAATTTGACTACAGAGAACACTACTATTCCTTCGAAATGCAGCTTCCTTTTTCGCTTTATAGAGGAAATAACATCTACAGTTTTGGCCTAAATGTGGGGACATCCTACCAGAAAAACTACGATTTGAGCATCTCGACACTCAAGAATTTCAACGAAGAGATCATCCTTCCGTTGAATTATATTGCCTATTTTAACAGAAATGTACGCCGTAGTACACTTGATTTAGTTCCTCGATGGGGACAAAATATCAGCTTTATATATCGCCATGTTCCTTTCGAAAAAGACCTTAGCGGGAATCTTTTTGCCATCAAATCCAACTTCTATTTCCCCGGATTTTTTGCCAATCATGCGTTCCAAGCAAGGTTTAATTATCAGTCGAACAGTGGAAGGTTTGCCAATTATTACGAGATCCCCATGATCAGTGCATTTGGACATTTCAAGTCTGCTGAGGTAGACAATAACTTGATGCTTAACTACCGATTCCCTATAGCCTATCCCGACTGGGCAATTGGTTCATTAGCCTATATAAAGCGTTTTCACGGGTACTTTTTCGCAGACTATCAAAACCTGCACAACAGTTCGATAAGTCCAAAAACATACGGTATCGGATTATCCGTAGACTTGAATTTATTCAGATATAAACTTCCTGACTTCGGTATAGGTAGTAAGCTTAGCTTTATAAACGATGCAAGCGCACAGAACAAGGCGGTCCCTAGTTTTAGCTTCTCCTATACTTATTAGCCGTCGAAAACACGATTAGGAGTATGATTATATCTGTAATTTTTAGAATTTATTATGAAATTGTCGGTTTAAAATAGACATAGCGCATAAAAAAAGGAGCTTTCTTAACGAAAACTCCCTCTCTATTCTCTATATATTTAACCACTTCAACGAAGTATTTTAGACATGTAAGTCTAAAGGTTAACGATTAAATATTAATCTAATATTGCTTTAACACCTGGTAAAGTCTTTCCTTCCATATACTCCAAAAGGGCTCCACCACCAGTACTTACATAGCTAACATGCTCAGTCATTCCGAACTTAGATACTGCAGCAGCAGAATCACCACCACCGATTAAAGAGAATGCACCGCGCTCTGTTGCTGCTACAACAGCGTCTGCAACAGCTTTCGTTCCTTTGGCAAATGTATCCATTTCAAACACACCCATTGGACCATTCCATAACAAAGTATTGGATGCCATTATCACATCGTGGAAGTGTTCTGCGGACTCTTTACCAATATCTAAACCTTGCATATCGGCAGGGATTTGATCATTTGGTCCGTCATAAACATTCGCATCATTAGCGAAGCGATCAGCAATTTGCGCATCGGTTGGAAGAACAAGATTAACACCTTTTTCATCCGCCTTTTTAACCAATTCATTAGCTAAATCAAGCTTATCTAATTCCACTAAGGATTGTCCAATTTCTCCACCGCGAGCTTTAACAAAGGTATAAGCCATACCTCCTCCAATAATTAAGTTATCAACTTTATCTAATAAAGCATCGATTAACTCTAGCTTATCAGATACTTTTGCACCACCCATAATCGCTGTAAATGGACGTTCAGGTTTATTCAACACCTTTTCAGCATTTTCAATTTCGCGCGCCATTAAATAACCGAAGTATTTATTATTTGGGAAGAATTCTGCGATAATCGCCGTTGAAGCATGAGCTCTATGTGCTGTACCAAAGGCATCATTCACATATACGTCGCCTAATTGCGCTAATTTCTCAGCAAAACCACGATCGCCCTTCTCCTCTTCCTTATAGAAACGAAGATTTTCTAACAATAGGACTTGACCCGGCTGTAATGCCGCAGCCTTATCAATCGCTTCTTGACCTATACAGTCATTTGCAAATTGAACATCAACGCCTAACACGTCTGAAAGATGCTTTACAATATGTTTTAGAGAGTACTTATCGGTTGGACCTTCTTTTGGTCTACCGAGGTGAGACATTAAGATAACGGAACCTCCGTCTTTTAAAATCTTTTTAATTGTCGGAGTAGCGCCTTGTATACGATTATCATCAGTAATATTGAAGTTCTCGTCCAAAGGAACATTGAAATCAACTCTGATGAGTGCTTTTTTTCCGTTAAAATTTAAATCGTCGATAGTTTTCATAATGTATTTTTCTTTCCGGTTGATTTTGGGACTAAAGATATAAAAAAGGCGCTGATTCAGAAATGTAAATCAACGCCTTTTTGCTTATTCATCTGCTTTTAAGTTATTTCTTGTGTGTATCATGATTAAAAAAAGCAGAATTACTATTAATAAATTTCCACTAAATAAGGTATTCGAGCTTGAATCCCTGTTTGAGATGTTACTTTCCTCAACTCCTTCAGATATTTTGCATACTCTCCTAGCTCCTCATCGATAAACATAGCCTGTACCTTTTCTTTCGAGACAGACCATATTTCTGCAAATGGATCTTTTGTTCGTGGGTATTCATATACGCGGTAATCGCTTACCTTAGCTTTTTTTGCAGCGGCTTTTACTGCCTCATCCAAAGATGCTAGTCGATCTACTAACTTTAAATCTACTGCCTGAGCACCAGTCCATACGCGTCCTTGACCAATACTGTCAACATTTGCGATTGACATCTTACGTCCGTCAGCGACACGCTTCATAAACACTTGGTAAACGCGATTAACGCTCCCCTGAATAATTCCTTTCTCTTCTTCTGTCAGCGGGCGATCCATATCGACGTCCATATCGGCATATTTCGCCGTTTTCACAGCGTCAAAATGAACACCGAGTTTTTCATTAAACAATTTTTGGAAACTTGGAATAACACCAAAAACGCCAATCGACCCCGTTAATGTAGTCGGATCAGCAAAGATAGAATCTGCCGCAGCAGCGATATAATAACCTCCTGAGGCAGCATAATCACCCATGGAAACCACTACAGGTTTAACCTTTTTAGTCAAATCAACCTCTCTCCAAATAACATCAGATGCAAGTGCAGACCCGCCGGGTGAATTCACACGCAAGACGATCGCTTTCACTTTATCATCATTGCGTAAATCACGTAGTTCCCTGGAAAGTTTATCTCCACCGATCTCACCTGTTGTTCCTTCTCCATCAACTATTGCTCCATAAGCGTACAAAACAGCCACGCGATCAGCACCTCCTTTTCCAGTTGCTGGCGAATTCTTATAGTCCAATAGGGATATTGTTGGAATATCCTTTTTATCGTCGATTGCTAATTTTTCGCGAATCTTAGCAAGTATTTGATCCTTATACATCAAGCTGTCGACAAAATGCAATCTAACAGCATCTTCTGGATATTTGATAGCATAGGCATTTGCAACACCTCGTACAGTATCCGCTGTTAATTCTCTACTTTTAGCGATATCTCCTACAAATGTAGAATAGATACTTCCCAAATATGAACCAACTTGCTCACGATTAGCATCACTCATCGCATTTAAAAGATAAGGCTCTACTGCACTTTTGTAAGTACCCACTTTTAACACCTGCATTTCAACCCCTAATTTTGTCAATGCATCTTTGAAGAACATCACTGAACTGGCTAGTCCTCTAAAGTCTAAACCACCTTCTGGATGCAAATAAACCTCATTTGCAACCGAACTCAGGTAATATCCTTTTTGCGTATAGTTATCACTATAGGCTACGACAAACTTACCGGAAGCTTTAAAATCTTCAATGGCATCACGAATAGCTTTCATTGTCGCAAACCCCGTATTAATACCTTTTACATTCAGATAAATACCTTTAATATTAGTATCTTCTTTTGCTGCTTGGATTCTGGAAACAATATCATTCAAACCGATGCTTCTGATATTACTATAGCCCGGCATTTCCAACCCTTCAAATGGATTAGGTTCTGTTTTTTCAGTTATACTATGGTCTAAAGTGACTAATAAAACGGCGTTGGAAGGTGTAACAGCTTCAGTTGTTGGCGACACTGAACTGACAAGATAACCGACGATTGCGATTAAAATAACAAATAGCAATACACTGCTGATGATGATACCAGTAATTGTTGCTAGTACATATTTAAAGAATGACTTCATAGCGAATTATGTGATTTTACTAACAGTAAAAGTAAGGTATTAATTGAATTATCTTAAACTATTCTTATATTAATCGAATGAATGTAGTTTACCTTTTAACTGGCGCAAACCTTGGGAATCCAGAAAAACAGCTGAAGGATGCAATGAATGAAATTACCGAACGTGTGGGCAAGATTACCAAAGCTTCTTCTATCTATGAATCTGAGGCTTGGGGTGTTGAAGACCAACCTATTTTTCTGAATCAAGTCCTAGAAGTAATCAGTCCGCTATCCGCTACAAAAATATTGCAGGCAATTCAACAAATTGAGTTAGTTTTAGGAAGAATACGTACGCAACGCTGGGGCTCGCGGACAATTGACATTGACATCTTATATTTTAATAATGAAATAATACATGACCCTGATCTACAGGTTCCACATCCCTATATACAGGAACGTAATTTCACTTTAATTCCCCTAAATGAAATCGCTCCAAATTTTGAACACCCTATTTTCAAAAAAACAAATCAACAACTATTAATGGATTCCAAGGATCCATTACACGTAAAAATTGCCAAACATGAGTAAATTTAAAATTATTAACCCTGAGGTACTAAAGAGTAGTATGATGAACAACATGGAGATGGTCAAGCAGTTGATCAATCTCTATCTAACGCAAGGAAAAGTCGATTTCGAGACGCTACAATCTGCCGTTGAGGCGCGTGACTTACAAGAAGTTGCTTCAAAATCACACCATATCAAACCAACCATGGAGTATATTGGTGCAACAGACTTACGAATATTGTTTCAAGAATTGGAACAGAAAGCAAAGAAAAATGAGCCTTCGGACGTGATTGAGGAAACATTTTCACGTCTCAAAAAAGACTTTGATACTGCGATGATAGAATTAGAAGCTTACTCGACTTCCTTAGTTGACGCATAGCTTTTCTCAGCTGCAAAATGCAGAAAAGAAAAAACAATATAAAGCACTAATACTATCGGGAGTGCCAAGAATTTAAGAGTGAGGATTAGTACTAGACTAATCAACAGAAACAAGTACTTATATTTATTGGCGCTCCACGCTAAAGAGTTTAGCTTCATTGAAAACAGTTTAATTTCTGAGACCAATAGAAAACTACAAACTGCAACTATCCCCAATAGCAAATACATATTCTTCAAGGCAGGATAGTCATGAATAATGAATGGCAATGAAATAATAAAAAAAGTATTCATCGGTGTATTGACACCAATAAAGTCTGTTGTTTGTCGGGTATCAATATTGAACTTCGCTAATCTCAAGGCGGAGAATACCGTCATGACATAGCCTAAGTAAGGTAAATAGTCGGATTCTGTTGTATCCTTTAACAACATAAACATGATGGTTCCCGGTAGAAAACCGAAACTGATTACGTCGGCCAAAGAATCCAACTCCTTCCCAATCAACGATTTTACATGCAATGCTCGAGCAGACATTCCATCGAAGAAATCAAAGATTCCAGATGCTAACACGCAATAAAATGCCATCAGATAATTGCCCTGAAGTGCCATGACAACACCAATACAACCACTAAACAAATTAAGGGAGGTAATACTATTTGGAATATATTTCTTCATAAATAAAAAAGCCACCTTTTATTAAAAGATGGCCTAAAAGTATCAATTTAAAATGGTTTTTTAACCATTCATACTAATTAAAAATTCTTGATTTGATTTTGTTCCGCGCATTTGAGTCAATAAGAATTCCATTGCTTCTTGAGAATTCATATCCGCTAAATGGTTTCTTAAAACCCACAAACGTTGTAGTTCTTCACGATCAATTAATAGATCATCGCGACGAGTACTTGAAGCAGTAAGATCGATTGCAGGGAAAATACGTTTATTAGATAATTTACGATCTAATTGTAATTCCATGTTACCTGTACCTTTGAATTCTTCAAAGATAACTTCATCCATCTTAGAGCCAGTTTCAGTCAATGCAGTCGCAAGAATAGTCAAAGAACCACCATTCTCGATATTACGAGCAGCACCGAAGAAACGCTTAGGTTTGTGTAATGCATTAGCATCCACACCACCTGATAAAATTTTACCAGACGCTGGAGCTACTGTATTATATGCACGCGCAAGACGTGTAATTGAATCCAATAGGATTACAACATCATGTCCACACTCTACCATACGCTTGGCTTTTTCTAATACGATATTCGCAATCTTCACGTGACGATCAGCAGGTTCATCAAAAGTTGATGAAACAACCTCAGCACGTACAGATCTCGCCATATCAGTTACCTCTTCCGGACGTTCGTCGATTAACAAAATAATCAAATATACTTCTGGGTGGTTTTTAGCAATCGCGTTAGCAACTTCTTTCAATAAGTTTGTTTTACCTGTCTTTGGTTGTGCAACGATTAGTCCACGTTGTCCTTTACCAATTGGTGTAAACAAATCCATAATACGCGTCGAGTAATTTCCTGGACCTAAATCAAGGTTTAATTTCTCATCTGGGAATAACGGTGTCAAATAATCGAAAGGAACGCGGTCTCTAACTTCCGCTGGATCTTGTCCGTTGATTGCTTCTACACGAACCAATGGGAAATATTTCTCTCCTTCTTTTGGAGGACGTATACATCCGCGAACATTATCACCAGTCTTCAGTCCAAATAATTTGATCTGCGACTGTGAAACATAAATATCATCCGGAGAAGTTAAGTAGTTATAATCTGAAGATCTCAAGAATCCATAGCCATCAGCCATAATTTCTAATACACCTTCATTTACAATAACATTATCGAAATCTGAGGAAGAAGATTTAGAAGTAACGGGCTCAGCAACCACAGCTGGTTTTGGAGCCTCTACAACTTCAACTTCTGATGTAACAGCATGCTCTACTCTTACAGGTTCTTCACTTGCAGTTGGTTTTCTTACAACAGCAATAGGCTCGACCGACTTTAGGGTACGAACGCGTTTGCGAGGACGATCTCCAGCATGATCTGCAGAATCAGCATCAATATCCGCTGCGGGAGCAGAAGGATTTTGATGTGCCTCGTCGGCTATAACGGTGATACGATCGATTAGCTCTTGCTTTCTTAGTTTTTCAGCATCAACGATACCTAAAACCTTAGCGATCTCGCGTAATTCAGACACGAGCTTCGTATTCAATTCATTAATATCCATTAATTTATTTTATGATTTATTTAAGGATTTTACTTTTTGATAATTTCTTTCAGGTTCACATCTGTGTGATGTCTTCAAGGCTCAGGCAAATCCGTTTAGATTTTTCGATATCCTTCTGAAAGATAATTCTAAGAACTGCACAAAGAAAAAAAGAAGTAACGTAAATTCAAAAGAAAAATAATATTTTTTTTTCAATTATTACACTAAAATTAACAAATAGGCTGAATAAATTGTTTTAGCGCACACTTCTAACTTTAAATAAATCAAAAAAAGTTCTTTATTTGTAAGATTATAATGGCATAATAGATCTAAAATTATATGAGCAATCACCCAACAAACACAGAAACAAAAACAAACTACCCTGCATTGTATACCCTCATCGTGGTATTTTTCTTCTGGGGATTTATCGCTGCTGGTAACAGCGTGTTTATCCCGTTCTGTAAGAATTACTTTCATCTTGATCAATTTCAATCGCAGTTAATTGACTTCGCATTCTATTCAGCATACTATATTGGTGCTTTACTTTTATTTATTTTCGGAACAATCTCTGGCAAAGACCTTGTCGGAAAATGGGGATATAAGAAAAGTATAGTCTACGGTTTGCTTTTTTCAGCTTTGGGTGCGGCATCTATGATCGTTGCAGTCGAAGTCAACCTTTACGTAGGCATGCTTATCGGCTTATTCATCGTAGCCCTAGGATTCTCTTTACAACAAACCGCAGCAAATCCATTTGCCGTAATTCTTGGAGATCCAAAAACTGGTGCCTCACGTGTTAACTTAGGTGGAGCAGTAAACTCTTTAGGAACAACAATTGGCCCCTTAATTATTGGCTACGCCTTATTTGGAACCTTTGAAACAGTATCAGACACGGAAATTGCAAGCCTCCCTCTAAACAAAGTTGTTTATCTATATATAGGTGTCGGCTTATTATTTATTCTGGCAGCTGCTCTTTTTAATTTCTCCAAGAAGGTGCCTGCAGGCTTTAATTTGGAACAAATGGAGTCGGCAAACAAAGCACGTACTACGTTAATTATTATTACCGTTTTATTATTATGTGCCTTTATTCCAGTATTTACAAGTTATAAATCTGACGCTGCTTTAGAGGTCGCTGCATTACAAGAACAATTGAAATCAAGCAATGATGCTGGTATTGTTGCAAAGATTAAAGAGCTAATACATGGATTAGAAATAAGCCGTATGTTTTGGCTTTTAGGAGCCTTAATTGTGGTCGTTGGGGGCTTATTATTTGCTTACACACGCGCGCAAAAAAATCCAAATGGATGGGGTGCAATGAAATATCCGCAGTTAGTATTAGGGATGTTAGCTTTATTTGTCTATGTAGGTATTGAAGTTGCAATCGGAAGTAATTTAGGCGAATTATTAACCTTAGAAGAGTTTGGAAATCTTCAATCTTCACAAATAACTCCTTATGTGTCGATGTATTGGGGAGGAATGATGATTGGACGCTGGGCAGGTGCAATCGCAGCATTTAACTTTACAAGTTCCAGAAAGCAATTATTAACGATTATAGTTCCTATTATCGCATTCTCAATAATTATCGCTGTAAATACACTTGCGGGCTTCGATATGTCAGTACTTTACTATTACATTATTTGTGTCGCTGTACAAATAGCTGCATTCTTCATTTCTAAAGACAAGCCTGTTCGTACACTTGTAATCTTTGGAACGTTTGGATTAGTAGCGATGATCGTCGGTTTAATGACTTCAGGTACCGTTGCTATCTATTCATTCCTTGCCGGTGGTTTAGCTTGTTCAATTATGTGGGGTTCAATATTCAGTTTATCGATTGTGGGTTTAGGAAAGTATACTGAGCAAGGATCGGCGTTCTTAGTAATGATGATTTTGGGTGGCGGTATTATTCCTCCAATTCAAGGTAAACTGTCGGATATCATCGGCATTCACAATTCTTATATTGTTCCAGTCGTTGGATTCCTTTATATTATTTTATTTGCGTTCCTAGTTCGCGGCTTTTTAACCAAACAGGGTATCAATATTGATCAAGTTGAAGCAGAAGCGGGGCATTAATAAGCAACTAATTGTATAAAATACACTAAGTAACTTAATTTTATTTTAACATACAAAAACCTCACAATCAAATAATTGTGAGGTTTTTCATTGAAAAGCGATTGTCGTTTCCGGGGAATCGCTTGATTATATCAAATAAAAATTCTTATTTTTAGTGATAAATCCATTGATAGTGGATTTAATAACATTAAAAATACCATTGTAAAACAAACAAACAAGTTACTTTAAATTAAATTAAAAAATAATGATCATAATTGCAGATGGAGGATCTACAAAGACAAACTGGTGTTTGTTAGATGATTCAAATAAAAAAATCTATTTCAACACCGAAGGTTATAACCCATACTTTGTAGATAGCGATTACATTGTTGCATCCCTTAAGAAAGGACTACCTCATGACATCCCATTTGAGAAGGTTTCAGAGGTAAATTATTATGGTGCTGGGGTTCATAACGAAGAAAAAGCTAAGATTGTAGAAGAAGCAATTCAAGCCGTTTTCCCAAATGCAAAAGTTGAAGTTGGTCATGACTTGTTAGCTGCTGCGCGTGCCTTATTAGGAACTGAAGCAGGCTTTGCTGCAATTCTAGGAACTGGTACAAACTCATGTATCTACGACGGAAAAGATATCACTTATAACATTGATTCTGCCGCTTATATCTTAGGTGACGAAGGTAGCGGTAGCTACATCGGTAAAAAACTATTAACAGACTTCATTCGTGGATTAATGCCGAAAGACGTTTCTGATGTTTTCTACGAAACATATAAACTTACACCAGATGAAATAATGGACAATGTATATACAAAACCATTGGCAAATCGTTTCTGTGCAAGTTTCAGTAAATTTGTTTACGACAATAATGTAAACATCCAATATACACGTAAGATTGTAGATGATGCTTTCGAAGCATTCTTCAGCAACCTTGTAAGTAAATACCCCGATTATCAATCGTATACATTTAACTGTATTGGATCGGTAGGCTACAACTTTAGAAATGTATTAGAAGAAAAAGCGAATCAATATGGCATGAAAGTGGGTAAAATCCTTCGTTCTCCTATCGACGATCTTGTTCAATTCCACATTAACAGATCTAAAAGTACGGCTAACTAATAACTATTGAGAAGTATTAGATCTTAAAAAATAAGGTTAATTAATAAAAAGCGAAGGCTGTATTTTCAATACAGCCTTCGCTTTTTATCTTGAATATCTTCCACTAAATGTGTTGAGGACAAAAGTCGATAACAACACCTAATACGAAACAACTTATTGCTTACTTAAAACTCAATTGATTCACCAACTTTTGGTAGCTCTAAATTGAGTCCCGCGTTTTCGAACAAATGCATAGTCGCTTCCTTATCAATAGTAATTGGGGGGAACGAATCATAATGAATTCCTACAATATGCTTACAGTTAATAAAGTCCGCAGCAATTACCGCATCTTCGGCATCCATGGTATAATGCCCTCCTATTGGCAATAAAGCAAGATCTATTTGATAGCGTTCTAACAACTTCATCTCCATCGTCAAGGCTGTATCTCCAGCAAAATATATTGTTTTTCCTTCGACAAAGAAAACGTATCCCACGGGAAATCCACCGTACTGACCATCTGGAGTACTGTTTGTATGAGCAGCATAAACCATTTTCACTTTGCCAAATGGAAGATTTAGTGTCCCTCCGATGTTATATTCTATCACTTTATCATCTGCTACACCTTGCTTTCTGACCCAAGCCGCCGTTTCTACTATCGCGCATACGGTCGAATCACTTTGCTTTTGGATTGCAGCCATGTCGGCGACATGATCTTGATGTCCATGCGATAGAAAGATATAGTCAGCGTGAATCTCAGATACATCTATAGCTGAAGCCAAAGGGTTATAGCTGATAAAAGGATCGATTAAAACCTTGGTACCGTTGAAATCAAACGACACACAGGATTGTCCATAATAGGTAAGTTTCATTGTATCTGTTTATTTATTTCCAAATAGGTTTCCTAAGCCTCCTAAGCCACTCAACATATCTTGAGAGGCAGCAGCCATCTCTGTCTGACTAATACTTTCAGCCTGAGTAATAGCCTTATTTAGAGCTACAATTAACAGCTCTTCCAATTCCTCTTTGTCTGCAGTTTTTAAGAATTCTGGATCAATATTTATCTCCTTAATTTCTTTATTTGCGGAAGCAATTACACGAATCTTTCCACCTTCCGCTTCGCCGGAAACCGATACATGATCCAACCTATCTTTGATCTCTTGTGCCTTCTGTTGTGCTTGAAATAATTTATCGAACATCTCCTCTAAAATTGTTTGTAAGTCCAATAATACAAAATATTGGGCAATTCACCATTAGCAATTAGGTTCTTTTCGCGAGCTTGAGTACCTTTGTGAATTAATAAGTATATCGATGAATGAATTAACATATTATACCGAGATTGCTGAAGAATTACAGAAAAACAATCCTACAGCTTATGAAGAACTTGACGAGGAAATACATATCATCATCCATAAACTTAAGTTCATCCCGCAAGAAAGTAGACCTATCGTTCAAGTCATTCGTAACGAAGGTATTCAACAAGACTATTTGAATGAACTTCTAAAAGTTGCTGGTGCTCAAAACTCAGGATCCACTGTTCCTCTACAAGACGTTGAAATATTAATATTTATTGACGAATCTTATAGTTATCTAAGCACGCTTCCCGTGGAACTTTCGTCTGTATATGCGGATAGCAAGGCAGTAAAGAATAATCATATCTATGTTATACAAAAGCCGGATTTTGCGAAGGATAAATCGGCTTATATACAAGATATTGAAGTGCTAGCTGAAATTATTCAATCCAAATACTTTGTATTTGGACATGAAGGCGAGGAATGGATAAAATTTGATTTTAGCTTATAACTCTGAAAATAAACTTATTAGATATTGTTTAATATCAGTATAAAAAGAGAAAGGACGTCATCTAGACGTCCTTTCTCTTTTTATACCTTACGTTGTTAGCTCAAACCGCTATCAACTCCTATTTAGTTGTACTTTTTTCGAAGTACAACATATAGTTTATCGACAGTTTGTGGTTTAGATGCCCAATTATTTTTCAATGCATAATTTGTCTGCAAGAATGCATCAGCTTCCGAAAAATTATCAAAGCGATTCAATAATTCGATTGCTTCACTATAGGCCAAGCTATACCCATTGAACAAATCTTTGATGAACAATAATTTATCGTTTAGACTTACGCCAGTTTTCAAGTCTGTAATCGTATCAGACGATTTACTAGGCGTCGTTTGAAACTGGTTGGCATTTGTTAGTCCTGCTTGCTTCTGCTGTTGGATTAACTCATTCAACGTTAATTTGCGTGCAGGTAGCTGTTCTGCCTGATGTGCAAGATCATTTAGACTCGGCTCAGGTGCCTCTTCTTCAATTTCAACCTTTTTTTCTTCAATAACGACCTCTTGTACCACTGGAGTTACATGTTGCGCTTCAACGGGCTCCTCATGTATCTCTGTTGCTTCATCTTGTACCTCAAGCGTATTTTCTCCTGTCACTTTATCATCTCCTGCTCCTTCAATAGAAGTGTAGTTAGAGCTAGAAGTATGGGAATAGTATGATGATACGGGAGCAGGCTCAGCTTCAGCTTCTATGTTCTCAAATGCTTTGGCTTCTACTTGATCAGTCACATTGTCTGTAACACTATCTTCGATTTGTCCGAATCCTTCAAATTTAATCCCTTCTGTTTTTTCTGGCTGAGTTTCCTCTTCTTCAATCGAATATTCGGGAGCTTCTAAAGCTACCTCTGTTTCTTCAATAAGATCTTCAGATTTAACCTCTTGAATTTCTTCCAACACAGGCTGGCTATCTGCCTCATGCTCCTCAAAAGATGGAGCAGGTGTAAATGCATGTTCCTCCTTCGATACAGGAATTTCCGTATTTGTATTTAGCGAAGAAGTAAAAGATTCAGTATTCGACTTCAGATTACCAAGAATGTCTAAATGTGCCGCTAAATATTTTGCTTGTGCTGCTAATAAAAGTACTTGTGTTCTATCTTGAGCAACGCTATCTTTATTAAAGTTTGCATATTGTTCGTTTAGTTCAACGAGTAGGTCACCAATTTTGTTGTAAATATCTTGTTGTGAATAGGCCATATTGTTCTATAACTTTGTTCTAAAAAATGGAAGTCTTTCTTGAGTAAGTGTATTAAAATTAAAACCACTGATTCTGACAGGTTTCAATGATTAATTGATAATCCTTAAATCAAAAATAAGATTAAATTTCGATATTCGCATTCATTGTTGCTTAAGAATTTGTCTACTACTATAAACTATTTTTAAGCATTTTTAGTATTAAAACGATTCAAAATGATGTTGTTTTCAGAACATAATTTCCACGATAGACAGGAACGTATTGGAAGTATAGAAGTTATCTGTGGTTCTATGTTTTCGGGAAAGACCGAAGAACTTATTCGAAGACTGAAAAGAGCAAAATTTGCGAAGTTGCCGGTTGAGATTTTCAAACCTGAAATTGATGTGCGTTATGGTGAGCATGAAGTCGTTTCTCATGACAGTAACGCTATCCCATCGACGCCAGTATCCCACTCTTCTGCTATCCTCCTGCTCAGTTCAGATACCAAAGTCGTTGGTATTGATGAGGCTCAATTTTTTGACGAAGAACTACCAGACGTATGTAATACACTGGCGAACCGCGGAATCCGCGTGATTGTTGCCGGTCTCGATATGGATTATAAGGGACGACCATTCGGCCCCATACCTAATTTGATGGCGATGGCTGAACACGTAAGTAAAGTGCATGCGGTATGTGTTCAATGTGGTTCTCCAGCAACATATTCTTACCGCATTGCAGAAAACGAATCGCGTGTTCTCTTAGGGGAAAAAGAAAGTTATGAGCCAAGGTGTCGATCCTGTTATTTTGATTTAAGTAGAAAAAACCACTAAGAAAAAAGGGGATACTTCATAAGATGTATCCCCTTTTTTTCTCTTGCTTCTAGATTTTAGAAATTATCGATTCGTCCAACGGTGTTACTTTAGAACGGAATCGATTCGTTAGTTTTCCATCTTTATTAATCAAAAACTTTTCAAAATTCCATTTAATCTCACCAGTGAAGTCTGCATTTTCGGCACTCGTTAAATATTTAAATAAAGGATCTGCGTTTTCTCCCTTTACGTCTACTTTTTCAGACAATAGAAAAGTAACTCCATAGTTTTGTTCGCAGAATTCCTGGATTTTATCATTGGCATCAAACTCCTGTCCACCAAAATTGTCAGATGGAAATCCGATCACCACTAACTTTTCGCCATATTGTTTATGCAGCTCCTGTAATTCTTTGTATTGCTTCGTAAAGCCACACTTGGAGGCCGTATTGACAATCAAAATTTCCTTTCCCTTGAAATCAGCTAAGGAAACCTTCTTTCCGTCGATTGTATTGAAGGAAAAGTCGTATACACTCGGTTGCTGAAACAGCATGGTGTACAACAAAATCATTTTTACTATCATAAGATCCTATTTTAATTCAACATTCAATTCCCTATTGACCACGAAGTGAAAAATCTCCTCAATAGGGTTTTTTAATATTTTACCTATTCTTACTCCATGCAAATTGCATACCTCTCTCAGATGTAGATCAAAATGATAGGCAATTCCACCAACAAAATTACACTCGTATTCCCAAAAGTTAGGATAAGTCATCACGTTTGTTCGAACAAACTCATCAAATCCATTTCGCAATAAATTATCAATATAAGGATGCGCCCTGTTTGCCGCCATGAATTCTGCAAACGATGCTAAATAAGCATTTGGTCGATCTTTCTGATAAACATTTTTTATGATGATGTCTTTCGTAATCGGGTGTGCTTCTTTAAATATACGCATCAAGTCTCTTGGCATTTGCTCATATAGATACGCAGTAATTAATTGCTTTCCGAACCATGCACCAGAACCTTCATCTCCTAACACGTATCCTATCCCGTACAGACCTTGTTCGAGTGACTCCCCATTGTAGTAACTGCTATCTGAACCTGTTCCTATATTACATATTAACCCTTTAGCCCCCCCAAACGTAGCATAGGCAGACCCCTGCAAATCGCTCTCTACGGAAATAAAGGAATTTGGAAAAATCTCTGTTAATGCATTAGAAACCAACTCTCGACGATCTGGCGTCGTACAACCTGCCCCGAAAAAATAAAGCTCATTGATTTCATTGATATAAGGAATAATCTCTTGCACTTGACCTAAAACGGAAGCTATTTCCTTCTCGTTGACAAAAAATGGATTTAGGCCTTTAGTACGAAAACGTAGGGGTTTACTATCTGGAAGATGCAACATCCAATCTGATCGTGATGAACCACTATCTGCAACTAAAATCATATTTTACGTAATTTCATCTCTTCCAAATATACAAATTTCGAATAATCAACGAAAACGATGCTATCCAATGTAAAATTATAATTTCAAAATCTTGTCCGACCTGTTTTATAATGTGACTACAATCGCGTTTCGAGTCGATTTCTATTGCCTCAATTCATTATCTTTATTGCTGAATTACAAAAACCTAATATTATGAATTATTGGAAAGCTTCTTTCTGGCTTTTACTGTTTACGCTGGGCCTTTTACCCGTCAGCCAAGCTCAACAGATTACATCTCCAAAATTGCATTTTGGATTCGATATCGGAGATGACTATCAACTTGCCAACTTCCAGCAGACGGAAATTTATTTTAAAAAATTGAGTGAACAGTCCGATCGCGTAATCTACTATCCTATTGGAAAAACTGAAGAGGGTCGAGAACAGTGTATGCTGATCATAAGTTCCCCAGAGAACTTAAAAAATCTTGATCGCTATCAAGAGATATCACAGCGCTTAGCTCGCGCGGAACTCAAGGAGGATGAAGCGAGAGCCTTAGCGAAGGAAGGAAAAAGCGTTGTTTGGATTGATGGAGGGCTACATTCGACAGAGGTAGTGGGGATGCATCAATTAATTCAGACTGCCTATTTGCTGGCATCATCGAAAGATGATGAAACAATGAATATCTTGGATAACAGCGTCATTTTGTTAGTTCATGCCAATCCAGACGGACAAGAACTGGTTTCCAATTGGTACATGCGTGAACCCCAAATAGAAAAGAGATCGACCAGTTTAGTTCCTGTACTTTACCAAAAGTATGCTGGACATGATAACAATCGTGATTTCTTCATGTTAAATCTGAAAGAGAGTCAAAACATGGCTCGTCAACTATTTATTGAATGGAACCCACAAATCATGTATAACCATCACCAAACGGCGCCTGCAGGTGCGGTCGTTGCGGGTGCTCCCTATCGAGATCCATTTAATTATGTTTTTGACCCCTTGCTAATGTCTGGAATCGATGCATTGGGGGCTGCAATGTCTTCACGATTAAATGCAGAAAACAAACCCGGCTATACAGCGAAAGGCGGCTCGGTTTTCTCGACTTGGTATAATGGTGGATTGAGAACAACGACCTATTTTCATAATATGATCGGCCTCCTGACCGA
The DNA here is from genome assembly GCF_009557615.1 of Sphingobacteruim zhuxiongii. Taxonomy (NCBI): domain Bacteria; kingdom Pseudomonadati; phylum Bacteroidota; class Sphingobacteriia; order Sphingobacteriales; family Sphingobacteriaceae; genus Sphingobacterium; species Sphingobacterium zhuxiongii. The sequence continues at coordinate 1,060,156 of NZ_CP045652.1, read as the reverse complement.
AATAATTGGAAACCCAACCCCTTATGATATTCCGCTCGTTCCGTCTAGACTTTTACCCTCCAGCGACACGCAAAATCCAGTATTGCCGCAGCGCTGGCACTTCAAGCAGTCCATCGATTATTCAATTTCATTGAATTACGCTGTTATGGGATATGCAGCGAGATACCGTGATGAGGTATTGTACAATATCTATAAAATGGGAAGAAACTCTATAGAAAAAGGCAGTAAGGATACCTGGTCATTATCGCCGAGTAAAGTTGCTGTAATAGACAGCGCTGTGCAACAGTCGAGAAAATCCAATCCAAATGAACGCTTTCCAAATCCTAATCTAATAGAACAACTAAATAAGAATCCTAACCTTCGAGATGCAAGAGCTTATGTGATTCCAGCGGATCAAGCTGACTTCTCAACGGCTGTCAAATTCTTAAATGCTTTAATAGCGAACGGGATTGAAGTATTGCAGACGACAAAGGAATTCACAGTGGCAGGCAAATCTTATCCTTCTGGTTCCTATGTTATAAAAACGAATCAGGCCTACCGTCCGCATATTTTAGACATGTTTGAACCTCAGGATCATCCAAACGATTTTGAATACCCAGGAGGCCCTCCTATCCCTCCTTATGACGCAGCTGGCTGGACCTTAGCATACATTATGAATGTAAAGTTTGATCGCTTTCTGGATGACATCGATGGTCCCTTTCAGAAACTGCCTATCGGAGAAAAGATCGTCATTCCACCTTTTACAACCTCTAAAGGAAAGTATACTGTTCTTTCGCCTGCCATAAATGACAGTTACGAATTGATTAACAAATTACTTAATGAAAAACAAAAGGTTTGGCGTGATCAAGCTAATGGGAATTTTTACTTTGTTAGCAAATCAAGCGTAAAAACAAACCTTCCTACCTCCGCAATAGATAAACTTCCCGAGGGTGCGAAATTATTGAAATCTTCAAGAATAGCTTTATGGGATACTTATGGTGGAAGTATGCCGTCTGGATGGATTAGGTTCCTCATGGAACAATTCCAATATAATGCAAGCGTGGTTTTTCCTCCAGAATTTGAAAAGGGAAATCTAAAAGAAAAATACGATGTTATTATTCTACCTAGTGGTGCAATCCCGCGTCTACAGGGATCCGTAAAATCAAGCTATGGTCCAAATTTTAATAATGGAGCACCTGAAAACATCCCTTCTCCTTACAGAGAACGTTGGGGTAGTCTAACTGTAGAGAAGTCGATTCCTGCACTTCGAGAATTCATGGAAAAAGGCGGAACAATCGTCTCCATAGGAAACGGCTTAGATATTGCCAAACATTTCAATTTAGAAGTTACTAGCGCTCTTGTCGATGAAAATAACAAACCTTTACGAGCTGTTGATTTCTACACACCGGGCTCTGTTTTATCCGCTAAGCTTGCTACAGGATTGCCAGACACTTGGGGCTATGAGTCTAATATCGACGTATATTACAGCAATTCAGCCTTATTTAGGATTCATGATGAGAAAATCACTCCTTTACTTTGGTTTGAAAGTGATAAAGTATTAAAGAGCGGATGGTCTTGGGGAGAGAAATACTTGAAAGACGCCGTTTTAGCTTTTGATGCCAAGATTGGAAAAGGGAAGCTCGTTTGCTTTGGTAATGACATTACTTTTAGAGCACAAACTCATGGTACCTTTAAATTACTCTTTAATCAGCTCTACTAGATCTTGCTATTGAGTAATCAGATTAGATGCCGATCTAGTGTTTTTAAGCAATCAAACGGCATCAATTTTACTTAAAAAAAGAGGCGACCAGAAAGGTCGCCTCTTACAATTTCTATTAATTCATAAAAGAACTACTTGAATTAACTAGTTAGCGCTGCTTCGATTAATTCGCCATAAAATGCAGTCTCCGTTCTCCCTGAAGCTCGTACTTGCTGTGGTATAAAGGATTGTGCTGTTTGACCAGGTACCGTATTGATTTCAATAAAGAAGAACTTATCGGTATTATTCTCTATAAAAAAGTCTATGCGCACCATACCTTTACAATTCAATCGAATATAAATTTCTTTGATTATGCGATCGGCCCTTTCCTTCTGTTCCTCATTAAGATCTGCAGGTGTTATTTCTTCGGTCAGTCCTGGTGTATACTTAGCTTCATAATCAAAAAACTCTCGCGTTGTTCTAACTTCTGTTGCAGGAAGCACTTGTAATACACCTTTTGAGTCGCGATAAATTCCTTGTGAAAACTCTCGCCCTGTTACAAACTCTTCAACCAAGACTTGGTAACCTGTATTCTCCGCATCATAAGCATCATCAAGCGCTTTTCGAAGTTCACTCCAATCGGAAACTTTACTCATTCCGATACTACTACCTCCCGCATTTGGCTTCACAAAAATTGGAAGACTCAATTTCTCAAGAACTAGATCAGCAGCTTTGGATCGATGCTCTTCAAATAACAACACCGATTTGGCAACATTGATCTCCTGAATATCTTGTACAATGGCTTTCGTATAACCTTTGTTCATCGTCAAAGCAGATGTTAAAGCTGTACAAGAAGTGTAAGGAAGACCAATCATGTCGAAATAACCCTGTAATCGCCCATCTTCTCCAGGAACGCCATGTATAATAATAAATGCAACGTCAAAGCGGATCGATTCACCATCAAGTTTTATCGAAAAATCTTGACGATCAACCTCGTGCTTATTACCGGATTCATCTTCATAAAACCAACTATCTAATGACACCGTAATCGGAAATACATCGTATTTATTTTTATCAATTTGTGCATAAACGAAGGCCGCACTTTTAAACGATACTTCCGCTTCTCCAGTGTACCCCCCTTTGACTAAAGCAACTTTTGTTTTCATAATAAATTATCAAGAAGCAAATATAATTTGAGATACCAGGAAAAACGAATATTTTTGCCTTTAATATTGACGATATTATCCAAGAATTTAAAAAGTGGAATTAATATTGCGATACCAAAACATTTAAAGCAACAGATTGATGTCGAAATTCTTTTTATACTTAAGGACGAGTGCATTTAGGAAAAACCTAATAGCCGCCTTAATTTTCATAGTCGTCCTATTTATCGTAGTATATTTTGGATTAAAAGTTTACACGAAACATGGGGACTCGCAAGAAGTACCTGTATTGAAAGGATTGCATATTACTGAGGCTTTGAAAATTCTTGACAAAGCCGGTTTGGAATACGAAATAGACTCTATTTACCAAATGGACGCGAAACCAGGATTAGTGATTGATCAAGATCCTGATCCCAAATCTCATGTGAAAGGTGGTCGTACCATATATCTAACGATTATTACACAGTCTGCTCCAGAAATTGCGTTCCCTGAAATTGTTGATAAAACATTTATAGAAGCGTCTGCTATTTTAAAGAATCATTCTTTGAAAATTGCTGACACCACCTATATCAATGATATAGCTCGAGATGTAATTCTAGAGGTAAAATTCTCAGGACAGACAATACAACCTGGACGTATGGTTCCTAAAGGGTCGAGAATCAGCTTAATCCTAGGAAATGGTCGTGGCGATTCAGAAGTTGATATCCCTAACTTAGCAGGCCAATCAGTTGAAGAGGCTAAATTTGCTCTTGCCGGACTTGGACTAACGCTAGGGTCAATTTCCTTTTCCGATAATTCACGCGATACGATCAACGCACGAATTGTAGGTCAGAGCCCTGATACTAGCGCTCACGTTATTTCTATTGGAAGTGCGGTTCACGTAACTTTGGCTATGCCAAAAACAACAACTCCCACACCAGTAAATCCTACAACACCTCAAAATTAAAAACATGGCTGCGAGCGGAAAGAAAAATAACATCCTAAAGGTTTTACTAATCATCGTATTAATTATTGGCCTTGTTGCAGCTTGGTTAGGTTATCAGGCATTTATGTCCCCTAGCATTGCAACTTCTGAAGATTACTTTTATGTGCATACAGATGAGCCCTATGAAAGTGTCATCAAAAGGATTGAAGATGAAGGCATTGTAAAGAACCCTACCTACTTCAAATATGTTGCGAAGTCAATGGATTTACAAAATGGCATTAAACCGGGACGATATAAACTATCTAAAGACCTCAGCAATCGCCGTTTTATTGGGAATTTACGTGGTGGTTATCAAGAAGCAGTTCCATTTAGATTTCAGAATTTGCGCTTAAAAGAGAACTTCGCTGGCGCCTTGGGAAAAAGTTTCGAAGCCGATTCAACGACATTCTTGAATATTCTCAATAATGAAACTATAGCAGAGAAGTATGGCTTTAACAAAGATAATTTCTTCTCCATGTTTATTCCAAACACCTATGAGATTTATTGGAACACTAAGCCTGAAGAAATTATCGATCGCTTCGCTAGTGAGTATAAGAAATTTTGGAATGCCGATAGAAAAGCAAAAGCAGCAGCTTTGGATATGACGCCAGAACAAGTGAGCGTTTTGGCCTCCATCGTTAAAGGAGAGGCACTACATGTCGATGAAATGCCCGAAATAGCTGGATTATATATCAATAGACTAAAACGCGGAATGTTATTGCAAGCGGATCCTACAGTAATTTTTGCTAACAATGATTTCACCATCCGTCGTGTTCTAAATCGTCACCTTACAATTGATAATCCATATAATACCTATCGCTATAAAGGTCTGCCTCCGGGTCCGATCATGATGCCTAGTATTGCATCAATCGACGCCGTGCTAAACTATAATCATCATGATTATATTTACATGTGTGCAAAGGATGATTTCTCAGGATATCACAACTTTGCTAAAACTGTTGCAGAGCATCAAATTAATGCTAGGAAGTTTCAGCAGGCACTTGACGCAAGAAATATCAAAAAATAACTATGTTTTCCTATATACATCAAGTTCGTGTTCGTTATGCCGAAACGGACAATATGGGCTATGTCTACTACGGCAACTATGCCGCCTATTATGAAGTTGCACGTACTGAAATGCTACGCAGCACAGGCATTTCTTATAAAGAATTAGAAGAAATGGGTGTCATGCTCCCTGTCATTGAGCTTCATTGCAACTATATCAAACCTGCAAAATATGATGATTTAATCAGCATAAATATTTATATTCGAGAAAAACCGGGTATAAGGATTAAATTTGAATACGAGCTATTTAATGAAGACGGCGAGTTGTTGAATACAGGTTCTACGCAGCTAGTATTTGTCGATATGGAGCGTAATAGACCATGTAGACCTCCTGCAGTATTCCAAGAGAAAATGGCTCCATTTTTTGGAGAATAATGAAAAAAGTACATCAAACGCTTCTACATCTACAGCCTTATGATCGTTTGATAGAATGGTCGAAAACTGCCACCCTACCGGGATTTGGCAAATTGCCCTTGTATACCGTTTTTGTTTTTTTCTTTCAGGAAATATCGCGAGAATCTATTATAAATAAAGCATCTTCTCTCGCTTACAATTTCATGTTAGCCATATTTCCTGGGATCATCTTTCTCTTCACCTTGATTCCATATATTCCGGTAAACAATTTTCAAGAGCAATTAATGGAGCTTATTCAACTTGCTCTACCAAACAATGCCTATGAAGTCCTGGAAAACACGCTAAAAGATATTATCATTAGGCAAAACGGTGAATTATTGTCTGTCGGTTTTATCCTTTGTACGTTCTTCGCAACTAACGGGATGACCACTTTGATGATGACTTTCAATAAATCTTCTTTAGCGAAGGAATCAAGAACTTGGTTTCAACGCCGAATAGTCGCTTTGGTTTTATCTTTCTCAATTGTTATTGCTTTGGTATGTGGGATTTTTCTATATACCGGATCTAACTGGTTGATAAACTACTTAAAGACGCATATTGATTACGATCTCTCTTGGTTTTGGTCGTTTTTGATAAAAACTGCACAATGGTTAATTCTATTCTCTATCTATTTTTTCACGGTTAGCCTAATCTATAAGTTTGGGCCGTCATCCTCACGTTGGAAGTTGTTTACTCCAGGAGCAACCTTGGCTACCCTACTTGCCATGTTATCATTCTCCTTATTCACGTTCTATATCAATAATTTTGGCGCTTACAACAAATTATATGGATCAATAGGAACTTTAATCGTTGTGATGATTTGGATGTATATGAACGCACTTATTCTTATAATTGGCTATGAATTGAATGCGAGTATTGCACTTTCAAAACAAAGTATTAAAATTGTAAAACCAAGAGTGTATAATTCATTCAAGGCAGACCAGGGATAACACACAAAACCAAAATAAAGTACACACATTGAACTGATGTAAAAGAATGCCACAAGAAGACAAATATTTAATAGAGAGAACTAATCGTAACAAGAGTATTCGCAATATCTTGTTGATATCTACTATTGGCCTTTTTATTGCTTTCTTGATTTTTTTTATCTCTTCATTTATTCAATACCGATCTATACAAACTCGAATTGAAAGAATATATAGCAGCATTAACACTGATCAAAATAGTTTTGTTACCCTACTAACGAAATTCAATGATGCTGAAAACCACTTTCGTCAATATTCCATAAATTATGACAGTGCGGATTTTTCAGATTACAACAAAAATCTAGTTTACTTAAAAAACTCCGTTGATTCATTACGTAAAGTAAGAGAAGTTGAAGAGATTATCGATCGAAATAATTCGAAAGATTCCGTAAGTTATTCTCAGTTACTTCCAAAATATCATGAATTGACTAAGAATATCGACTCACTAATCTCAACCGCAAATACGCTTGATTCATTTCATAAAACTGCAATAAACAACTCACTGTTTAATTTCCCTCAAGGCTCCATATCGGTCATAGCGGCTTTAGCGAAAACGCCAAAAGTTGTAATTAATCGAAAACCATTATTGCAGCGTATTTTTCAGTCAAAAAGAGATACGCTATATCTTGAGGAAGATGTTATTTCCGAAGACACTAAAAAAAGCTTAAGCAAAAGTTACTCTAAAATACAAACGGAATCAGAACTACGAGCACAGGGAAAACTGGATGAAATTAAAACACATTTCACCGATCTTAGACAGAAAGAACGCCTACTGTTAGCGGATAATTTTACGCTTCTGCATGCAACGAATCAGCAAATACGCTATATCCACGATCAAAGGATTAAATTTCAACGCGAGAAGTCAGATCAGGAACTGAGTACGCTTATCGCAAATACAGACACATTCAAATGGCAGATTATTATATCGCTGACCTTTGTATTTATCGTTATCTGTATTTTGGTTTACTATCAGTTCTTTACAAATTATTATGAGCAGATGCTCATGGACGAAAAAATCTATGCGTCTAAACTCGCCGAACAAAAAACGGATATCCTGGCAGAAATAACCCACGAGATCAGAACTCCGATTAACTCCATGATTGGGATCGTTGACTTACTAAGAACTCGAAATGATTTATATCAACCAAAAGATATTCTACTCTTAGAAACTGCCTATTCCAATATAACGTCCACTTCCAAGACAATCAACGATATCTTGAATTTGAGCAAAATAGATAAGCATGATACCATAGAGGCAACTCATTTCGATTTCCGAGAAATGCTCTTAGAGGTTCTCGACAACTATCGAAACCAAGCAAATCTTAAACAAATAGAACTTGCACATTCCTTAGATGAAAGCAAGCCAACAATTATATTCACTGATGAGCTAAAAGTTCGTCAGGTAGTTAGTAATTTGGTAAGTAATGCTATAAAATATTCGTCAAAAGGAACAGTAACAACAAAAATTTATGTGAATAATCATAGCAATTTGGTGATTAAGGTATCGGACGAAGGGAATGGTATTCCAGAAAATTTAAAAAAGAACATATTCAAGAAGTACTATACGGAAAACAAAACCAATAAAGTTGAAGGAGGTGTAGGACTAGGACTGTATATTACCAAAAACATTGTCAGCTTGTTAAAGGGTAGAATCTCCTTTCAATCAAAAGCAAGCCAAGGAACTACTTTTACAGTAGAAATTCCTATTCCGGGTCCAAAATATCGACGTAAAACAACCCTCAATATAAACCGAGTAAAGGACCTTCCTAAGAATTTATCATGGTTAATTGTTGACGATAATGCGCTCAATCTTTTGTATTTAAAACAATTTTTCGTGTTACATGAACAGGTTTTCACGGCAACAAACGGTTTAGAAGCATTGAATCTATTGGATACAAAACACGTCGATGTCATTGTAACCGACATCAATATGCCAGTGATGACTGGGGACGAATTACTAGTTAAAATCCGTCAGAATCCGGCTTATGAACAGATGAAAATAATTGCAACATCATCAGATAATGAGCAAGTTAAACAACAGGAAGAGCTCAAAAATGTAAAATTTGATGGTATACTAATCAAGCCATTTAACGAAAAGAAGCTCACTGAAATTATATTAAAAACGCTTTATCCAATCTTCGAGGATCCCGAAGAAATTAAACAAGAGGAATCTTAAATATTTTTTTTCTTCTAATCTCTTGTAAATAAAAGTTTTTCGTATCTTTGCAGTCCCTACATCGTGGGGAAAAGGAGATAATTAATTAATGGCAAAAAAACAAGAAGCAGAAAAAGAGTTAGCGGCGAAAAACGCAGAGCTACAAGGTGCTGACACAAAAGTTGTGAAAGACACTGAAAAGATTGAGTCTGAAGCAGATTCAAATTTAATCGATGAGATTAAATCGAACACTTGGAGTACTCCAACTGGAGACTTCGACTGGGATCTTGATGAAAAAGCATTCGGTAATTACAGCGATGCTGAGCGTGTTAAATTAGAAGAGCAATATGCTGGAACATTTAACCAAATCAATCAAGGCGAAATTATTGAAGGTATCGTGGTATCTATCAATAACAAAGATGTTGTTTTAAACATCGGTTTCAAATCAGACGGTCTTGTAGCATTATCTGAGTTCCGTGACTTACCTGACTTAAAAGTTGGTGATACGGTTGACGTATTTGTTGAATCGCAAGAGGATGCAAACGGACAATTAGTATTATCACGCAAACGTGCTAAAACACAAAAATCTTGGGAAGAAATCAACAATGCATTGGAAAACGATGCAATTATCGATGGTTTTGTTAAATCACGTACTAAAGGTGGTTTAATCGTTGATATTAAAGGTGTTGAAGCTTTCTTACCAGGTTCTCAAATCGACATCAAACCTATTCGTGATTACGACGTATATGTTGGTAAAACAATGGAATTCAAAGTTGTGAAAATCAACCATGAGTTCAAAAACGTTGTCGTTTCTCACAAAGTATTGATCGAAGACGATTTAGAAAACCAAAAATCTGAAATCGTAGCGAAACTAGAAAAAGGTCAAGTATTAGAAGGTACTGTTAAAAATATCACTGACTTCGGTGTGTTCATCGATTTAGGTGGTGTTGATGGTTTACTTCACATTACTGATATTTCTTGGGGCCGTATCGAGCATCCAAAAGAAGTATTGGCATTAGATCAAACTATTAACGTAGTAGTGTTAGATTTCGATGACGAGAAAAAACGTATCGCATTAGGCTTAAAACAATTATCAGAGCACCCTTGGGAATCTCTAGATACAGCGTTAGAAATCGGTTCTAAAGTTAAAGGTAAAATCGTAACAGTTGCTGATTACGGTGCTTTCTTAGAAATCATTCCTGGTGTTGAAGGATTAATCCACGTATCTGAAATGTCTTGGTCTCAAAACTTACGTTCTCCTCAAGAATTCTTGAAAGTAAGTGATGAAATCGAAGCTGTGATCTTAACATTAGATCGTGAAGAGCGTAAAATGAGCTTAGGTATCAAACAATTGACTCCAGATCCATGGCAAAACATCACTGAACGTTATCCAGTAGGTTCTAAACAATCAGCGGTTGTTAAGAACATGACTAACTTCGGTGTATTCGTAGAGCTAGAAGACGGAATCGATGGTTTAATTCACATCTCTGACCTTTCTTGGTCTAAGAAAGTTAACCACCCTAACGAATTCACTAAAGTTGGTGAGCGTTTAGACGTAGTGGTTTTAGAATTAGATGAAGACAACCGTAAGCTTTCTTTAGGTCACAAACAATTAGAAGAAAACCCTTGGGATACTTTCGAAACTATCTTCACTGAAGGATCAGTTCATGAAGGTACAGTTATCAAAGTTGGTGATAAAGGTGATATCGTAGCTTTACAATACGGTGTTGAAGGCTTCTGCCCTAACAAACACTCTGTAAAAGAAGACGGTTCTTCATTGAAAGTTGACGAAGTTGCTGAATTCAAAATCATTGAATTCAACAAAGAAAACAAACGTTTAGTTATCTCTCACTCACGTATTTGGGAAGATGCTAAAGCTGAAGCTCGTATTGAGGAGTTCAACGCTCGTAAAAAAGAAGCTAAAGCTGCATCATCTGCAGTAAGAAAAGTGAAAGATAATGTTGAAAAATCAACATTAGGTGATCTTGACGTTTTAGCTCAATTAAAAGAGCAAATGGAAGACAATGAAAAAAAATCTAAATAATTAGATTTTTCAAAATAACTTCTAAAGCCCGATCTAATAGATCGGGCTTTTTTGTTTTTAATGACTAAATTCGTGTAAATACATTCCTTATGAGCAACGCATTAATTTCTGTAAAACGCGCGAAAGAAATCATAGAAGATAAAGCCAAGAAAGTGGTGATCCTTGACGCCAGTATTGATAAAGTAGGTCAGAATCTAGATAATAACAATTTAGAACTAATACCAGATTCCCTATTCCTCGATATTGAAAGCAAATTTTCTGACAAAAGAATTGCGCTACCACATACGATGATCGATTCTTCAACATTTGAAACAGAAGCTAGAAAGTTAGGAATTGACAAGGATTCTACGATCCTATTGTACGATCGTTGGGGCGTGTACTCTAGCCCTAGAGCTTGGTGGATGTTTAAATATATGGGCGTAGATGATGTATACGTTATAAATGGAGGTTTACCCGCTTGGAAGTTAGAAGGATTAGGAATAACGAATAGCTATATAGACGTTGCAAAAGTTGGGAACTTTGAATCGCATCCAAGAACACAATGGATAGTTGAAATCAACGAATTGAAAACACTTATCGGCAAGAACGATATTCATATTACTGATGCTCGAAGTGCAGGTCGGTTTGCGGGAACTGCACCTGAACCTAGAATAGGACTAAAATCAGGTCATATTCCTGGATCGAAAAACATACCATTCGATCAAGTCCTAAATGGTATATACTTCCAACCTGAAGAAAGTTTAAAGTCAATATATGCTAATAAAACATCAACAGTTGGCCAGAATATATTTACCTGTGGCTCGGGAATTACAGCATCGATACTAGCATTAGGAGCCTATGAGTTAGGTTTTAGCAATTTGCGAGTATATGACGGTTCATGGTCAGAGTGGGGATCTGATCCGACATCTATAGTCGATCAAGATATTTAAATATCAATATAATTAAAAAGAGGGATTGCCAAATGGTGATCCCTCTTTTATATTTTAAATTTTTGGCGTTGGTAGAGGAACATATCCATCATCTCCTGGAACTTTTGGAAATTCATGATTTATCCATTTCAATTTCGCATCCTCAATAATCTCTCGGCTTGTAGCTACAAAATTCCAATAAATAAAACGCTCCTCAGGGAAAGGCTCTCCTCCAAAAATATAAACGGTAGTTCCTCCTTTCATCTCAAATGAGCAAAGATGAGCATCCTTAGTTATCAGAATTTGCTTTGGACCATACGTAGAGCCATTGCTCGAAATCTCTCCCTCCAGAATGTATAAGCCACTTTCACCATACAACTCGCCACGTATATCAATAATATTATCCTCTTTAGCTTTAATTTCTATCATGTACAATTTACTGTGCACGGGGACTGGTGATTTCTTACCGAATGCTTCTCCAGCAATTAATTTGTAAGCCACAGAATTCTCCTCCCAAGAGGGAATGGCTTCCGCTTCAACATGATGAAATTCTGGCTCTTGGAATTCTAGTTCTTTTGGAAGTGCAACCCAAATCTGTAATCCATGTAGAAATTTATCCTTTTGTCTAAGGTATTCAGGTGTACGTTCTGAGTGAACAACTCCCCTTCCCGCAGTCATCCAGTTTACTGCGCCAGGTTTTATCTCCATGGCAGTACCTAAACTATCTCGATGAAATATAGAACCTTCAAACAAATATGTCAGCGTCGACAAGCCAATATGAGGATGTGGGCCGACATCTAAATTCTCATGGTCTGCAAGACATGCTGGCCCCATATGATCAATAAATACAAAGGGTCCAATTGAGCGTTTCTGTCGAAAGGGTAATAAACGACCAACTAGAAAGTTGCCGATATCAGCAGCTGTTTCTTCGCGAATAAAATCAATATTTGACATGTTTCTCTCTTTAATGTGATTTAGAATTAAAGATACCCATTATCGAACTATTTTTGCAATACTTTAAATAGTAAATCAGCTGCCAGTTTTGCTGTCCTATTGTCAATATCGAAAGCAGGATTAAGCTCAGCGACATCAACAGAACGAAGATTTGGCAACTCAAGAATCGTACTGAACAACAGATCAAAGTTGATATCTGGAACAATTCCGCGATATGCTGGAGCAGACACTCCTGGCGCATAGGCAGCGGAGAAAACGTCTAAATCAACCGTCAAATACACCGAGTCAACGGATCTCCCAAATGCGATTATCTCATCGATAATTTTCCCAATCCGTTGCTCATGGAGTTCCTTGACATGGAAGATTTGCACAGATTTGGAATGGGCAAAATTAAATAGCGCCTTTGTGTTGGAAATATCTTGAATGCCAATTGCTAGATATTTAAAATCGATTTCCTTTCCCTCACAATATTCAGCTATTTGATAAAAACCAGTACCCGAATTACCTTTCCCCTCCACTAATGGTCGAATATCTAAATGGGCGTCGAGATTTATAATTCCAACCGATTGACCAGTTGCTTGTTGAATACCCAAAAAATGAGGAAAGGTTATTTCATGACCGCCACCTAATAGAATTGGAAATCCACCTGATCTTATAATTTTATTAACCGCAATAGTAAGACTAGCTTGACACTCCTCCAAAAACTCACCCTCGCATATAACATCTCCAGCATCAAGCAGACGGACTGAAGAATCAAAATGAACTGGAAGCCCAGCCAATACTTTTCGAAGCGCTTCAGGGCCTCGTTTTGCACCTATTCGACCTAGATTACGACGAACTCCCTCATCACAACAAAAACCAAGCAATACGAATGCTCCATCAAGGGATTGATCATCGCGCAGATCTATCATCGAAACAACTTGATGCCATCGAAATAAATCAGGTGTAGTTCCATCTACCCTTCCGTTCCATATTGTTGGATCGCCAGGTCTATAATTAATCAAATTAGCACTATTCATCTTATGCATTAAAGAGTTGCTGGATCAAATTATCGTCTACCAAAACCGATTCTGTAACTTTAAAAGTTGGTGTTCTCGCTAACTCGGTAGCCAATGCGCTCTTCGCTTCTTTATTTCGCGCCCATGCTCGGCGTGCTATGCCATTGTTAACATCAAAAAAAAGCATTTGACGAATCTTATCTTCAGTTGCTTCAGTGCCATCTAGTAACAGACCAAATCCTCCATTGATTACCTCACCCCAACCGACACCGCCACCATTGTGAATTGAAACCCAAGTTGCACCACGAAAGCTATCCCCGATTACATTATGAATCGCCATGTCTGCAGTAAAACTAGAACCATCATAAATATTGCTCGTTTCTCGATACGGCGAATCCGTTCCAGAAACATCATGATGGTCTCGCCCTAAAACTACCTCAGCCGTTAATCTACCATCGCGAACGGCTTCATTAAATGCCATCGCAATCTTCATTCTGCCCAATGCGTCGGTATATAATATTCTTGCTTGCGAACCAACAACTAATTTATTTTGTTTTGCCTCCTTAATCCATTTAATATTATCCTCCATTTGAAGAGAAATCTCTTCTGAAGAACTGGTTTTTATGTCGGATAAAACCTTTAGGGCTATCTGATCAGTCGTTTCTAAATCACTCGACTTTCCAGACGTACAAACCCAACGAAAAGGTCCAAATCCGTAGTCAAAACACATAGGACCGAGTATATCCTGCACGTAAGAAGGATATTTAAAATCGATTCCATTTGCCGACATGACATCTGCACCTGCCCTAGAACACTCTAGTAGGAATGCATTCCCGTAGTCGAAAAAATATGTCCCCTTAGCAACATGTCTATTAATTGCAGCAGCATGTCGTACCAATGATTCTTGAACCATTAACTTAAACTCATTCGGTTTGTGTGCAATCCAATCATTCGATTCTTCGAAACTAAGGCCAGCGGGATAATATCCTCCGGACCAGGGATTATGTAAAGACGTTTGATCTGATCCAACCGTAATCTTAATATCTTCACGATCAAATTGCTCCCAAACGTCAACGATATTCCCAACATAGGCAATTGCAATGACTTCTTGATTTGAAATAGCTGTACGAACGCGATCAATCAGCGACTCCATGTCCCTGATTAGCACATCAACCCAGCCTTGCTCATATCGCTTTTGAGCTGCAACGGGATTCACTTCCGCGCAAACGGTGATACAACCAGCGATATTTCCGGCTTTTGGCTGTGCACCACTCATACCCCCCAATCCGGAAGTTAAAAATACTTTACCAGCAATGGTTTCATGACTTGGTAGATGTTTCCTAAATGCATTAATCACAGTTATAGTGGTTCCATGAACAATCCCTTGTGGCCCAATGTACATATAGGAGCCGGCAGTCATTTGACCGTACTGTGTCACGCCTAGCGCATTAAATCGTTCTAAATCATCAGGCTTAGAATAGTTTGGAATCATCATACCGTTCGTGACAACCACCCGTGGTGCAAACGGAGAAGAGGGAAATAATCCCATGGGATGGCCACTATATATATGAAGCGTCTGGTCGTTGGACATCATCGACAAAAACTTCATCGTAAGCAGGTATTGTGCCCAGTTTTGAAACACAGCACCGTTCCCACCATATGTAATTAACTCGTATGGATGCTGCGCCACATCAGGATCCAAGTTATTCTGAATCATCAACATGATTGAAGCCGCTTGTAAGCATTTCGCTGGATATTCATTTATCGGGCGTGCGAACATTTTATAAGTAGGTCGAAATCTATACATGTAAATCCGACCATACTGCCGTAATTCATCCAAAAATTCTTTACCCAATACCCCATGCCATTTCTGAGGGAAATAGCGTAAGGCATTTCGAATTGCCAGCTTCTCCTCGGCTAATGTAAGTACTGACTTACGTTTAGGGGCGTGACTGACAGCTTTATCATATATAGCTGCCGGCGGTAATTCTGTTGGAATCCCTTGAAGCAATGCTTCTTGAAAATCGTTAAGTTCCGTCATGAAAATCTATTTAGTAAACATCAATTCTCCGCGCTTCCAAACAAAACGGGGGTCTAAGGATCCTTGGAGATAAGTGATATTTTGATAATTATCCGTTTTATAAATATTAAAATCAGCAACCTTACCAACTTGCAATTTCCCTCGATCCTTCAGATTTAAAGCATTCGCCGCACGAAAAGTAACAGCTGCAAATATTTCTGCATTGCTCAACTTTTCTTTGCTTGCTAAGATGCTAGCACTCGCAATTAATTTACCCATGGGTGCAGAGCCTGGATTCCAGTCAGTCGCAATAGCCAAAGATGCTCCCGCATCCAATAAGCGTCTCGCAGGAGTAAATGGACATCCTAGACCAAGAGATGCCGCAGGTAATGCTACAGCAACAACATTCGAATTTGCCAACATGGCTATCTCAAGATCAGAAGAAGCTTCCAAATGATCGGATGATATAGCAGCCAGCTCAACTGCAACCTTAGAACCTGAGTTGCTAAATTGATCAGCATGAATAGTTATATCAAAGCCCAATGCTTTTGCCTTTATTAAATATTCTGTCGCCTCGTCAGCCGTAAAAGCAGTCTTCTCAATAAATATGTCTATCCGATTGCACAAACCTTCAGACTTTAGAATCGGGAATAATTCATTGACCATATGTGTTAAATATTCCTCTGCAGTTCCGGAAAAGTCTTTAGGGAGCATATGAGCGGCCAAACAGGTACTCACTAAGTCCGCTTGACAATTTTGATCGGCAGCAGCAATTGCACGTAGTGACTTTAATTCCTCCGAAACAGAAAGACCATAACCACTCTTAACTTCAATAGTCGTGACACCTTGCTTCAGAAGCTGATTCGCTCGTTCTATCGTTAACTCTTTAAGCTCCTCTAGTGAACATTCACGTGTACTTTTAACCGTATTCCAAATACCCCCGCCAGCTTCTGCGATTTCTAAATAAGAACTTCCTGCATTTCGCATAGCAAAATCATTCGCACGATTACCAGCGAATGCAATATGAGTATGACAATCAATATACCCCGGAACGGCGATATAATCCCCTTCCAATCGATGCAGTTCAACACTGTCTCCTAACTTCAACGCTAAGGTTTCAAAGTCGTCAATTTCGCGAATCTGTCCATCCTGAGTCCATATTCCAACATCGACGAGTATTTCTAATTGATCGTCGCGTAGCGCGCCCTTATCAGGCAAACTAGCCATGGTCAATAACTGTTTAAACGGACCTATTAATTTTCCTTGTTTTTTCATAATTAACATTCAAAAAAATTGGCTCCATTACCCAAATAATTAACGCTTTTCTCCTTTGAAATAGTTTGCGCCAATTCGACTAATTCTCCAGACTTAACTAAAGCTAAAGCTTTATCTAAAAAGTCCGTCATTGGCTGATCTTCCTCGATATGCGGAATGATTTCACGTATGCGGCCATGTATTGCTTCAATTATGGGTGTTGATAACAACGGTTGATGATAGTCTTTTGCCTGAGCGGCACAAAGTAATTCAATACTCAGAATCTTATCTACATTATCTAAAACCTGTAGTAGTTTACGTCCTGAAATCGACCCCATACTAACATGATCTTCTTGTCCTAGAGAAGTTGGAATACTATCAGCACTCGCCGGAAAACAGAGTCCTTTATTTTCACTGGCTATCGCCGCTGTGCTATATTGAAGAATCATAAAACCGGAATTCAATCCTGTAGATTTCATTAATAATTTTGGAACGCCGTTCGTTTGTCCTTCCAGGGATAGATATACTCGACGATCAGAAATATTACCTAATTCCGAAACAGCTAAGGTCGCATAGTCTAATGGAAGAGCAATTGGTTGTCCATGAAAAGATCCTCCGGAAATGGTCAATTCGCCATTAATAATAATCGGATTATCTGTAACAGAATTAATCTCCGTTTCAATAATCTCTTTTAGATGCAACCAAGTATTCCTTGAAGCGCCATGAACCTGAGGGATACAACGCAATGAATACGGGTCTTGTACTCGAGAGCAGTTCTTATGAGATTCCAAAATAGTTGAACCCTTCAGCAAATTATAGATTGTAGAGGCGACAAATACATTCCCTTTGTAAGGCCTCAACTCATGTAATTCTTTATAAAATGGTTTGATCGAACCGTTTAAGCCCTCAATCATTAAAGTCGCTACTAAATCTGCTGTACTCAACAATCGATTCATTTCAATAACTGCCTTAACTCCATGAGCAGCCATAAATTGTGTGCCGTTGATTAACGCTAAACCTTCTTTTGCAGCAAGATGAATACCTTTCAAATCGAATAAATCCAAAACCTCTTGCGTATTCTTTATTTCGCCATTATACCATACTTTACCTAAACCTATAAGCGGTAAGAAAAGATGCGATAATGGTGCTAAATCACCCGAAGCACCAACTGAGCCTTGTTTTGGAACAATTGGAATTACATTGTTCTCAATATGCCAAATAATGCGATCAACCGTACTGAGCTGAATACCCGAGAACCCTTTCGCAAGGGCATGAACCTTTAAAATTAACATTAGCTTACTAAGTTCCATTTCAATCGGTTCGCCAACACCGACAGCGTGACTCTTAAGAATATTTTCTTGAAGCTTTTTTGTATCGCTAGCGCTAATTAAGGATGTACACAAAGGTCCAAAACCAGTATTAATCCCATAAACCACCTTACCTGCATCTACAATTTCTTGAACGTATTGCGCACTTTGATTAATAGCAGCTACACTATCTTCGGCCAAAACTCCCTTGATCTCTCCCTTCGTTATCGCTATTGCAACAGCACTAGTTAATTTCTCTTTTCCGTAATTAAATGATTTCATCTTAAAAAGCTATATATCCAAATCTAGCCCCTATATTTGATAATCAGTAATATCAAATTAATCAACAATTGATAACTATGAATTATCAAATAGAACTCAGACATCTACATTATTTCAAGGTATTAGCGGAGGAATTACATTTCCGAAGAGCCGCAGAGCGTCTATTTATAGCGCAGCCTGGCCTATCCAGACAAATCAAGCAGTTGGAAGAGTTTTATCAAACACCTTTATTTTTGAGAGATAAACGTAATGTATCATTAACGAATGCGGGTGTTTATCTAAAGAACGAGGTGGATTTTCTTTTTAATCATTTGAACTCGATAAAAACGCAGGTTGAAAAAATTGCTGAGGGGAAAATCACATCTTTAAAATTGGGTTTTATAGGTTCCGCTGTACAAGCAATATTGCCGGAATTGTTAGCAAATTTGAAACATCAACAGCCACTAATCGATATTACGCTGAACGAACTTAGCAATGAAATTCAGCTTGAGATGCTCTTAAAGAATGAATTAGATTTTGGTTTTGTTCGCATTAAGGAGACGCCCATTGGCTTGCAATCAATTTCGATTTTAACGGATCACTTCGCACTTGTCGTACCTAAAAGTCATCCACTCGCTAAAACGAAAAAAGTAAATCTCCAAGATTTCAAACAGGAGTCATTTATACTATTTTCCAAAGAATACAGTAAATCATACTATGAATTGGTGATGAGTATTTTTCAAGATCAAGGGTTTCAGCCTCACGTTGCATTAAAGACCGTGAATGCATTAAGTATTTTCAACCTAGTTGCTCAAGGAATCGGCATAGCCATCGTGCCCTCTTCGCTCAAAAAAGGTTATCATACGCATGTCGATTTCCTAGAATTACAACATATACCCCAACGAACTACACTATCCCTATTGTGGAATCAAAACAATCGTAATCCTGGAATCGAATTATTGTTAGAAATCTTAAAAAAGATATGTCCAAAAGAGAGCTAACCACTGTACCACCTAATACTAGATGAAATACAAAATGACACGTTAAGAGACTTAAAACCCAATAAGCTGGTTAGTATCTGCTGATTCTAATCAACACTATTTCTCATTCTCTTTTTCTTCCTCCTGATCATTCAACGGAAGTACTTCAGACTCATTAATCTCTCTATAGGATACCTCAGTCTTAGGTTCGTCGGTATTCTCATCTGTACTAACATTCACATCTACTTCAACCTTCTGCTTGTTCTTTGGCATACGAACGATCCCCCACTTCATTAACAATTCCTGAGTAGAATTACGTTTAAGATGCATTTTCTCTGGTTCCCCAATTAAGAATCCAACAGCAGACATGCCAGGGGAAGCGTCAAAAATCACCTTTAATGTAGCGATAAGTGGCAACGCTAAGATTAAACCTGCTAAGCCGAAAAGCATACCACCAAG
The DNA here is from genome assembly GCF_009557615.1 of Sphingobacteruim zhuxiongii. NCBI lineage: Bacteria > Pseudomonadati > Bacteroidota > Sphingobacteriia > Sphingobacteriales > Sphingobacteriaceae > Sphingobacterium > Sphingobacterium zhuxiongii. The sequence continues at coordinate 1,040,567 of NZ_CP045652.1, read as the reverse complement.
CAAAATTCCAATAACTGCCATCAATGGGTTAATGCTTACTTTACTTCCAACAATATTTGGCGTGATGATATTCCCCTCTAAAAACTGAACAACTTGAAACCAAGCAATTACACCGACGGCATACCAAGCATTGTCTTTAACGGCCAATGCAAACAAAGCCGGAAGAATAGAACCTATGGCAATACCAATATATGGGAGTAACATTAAAAGAGAAGCCAAGGATCCAAAAAACCATGCGTAATCAATGCCTAGCAGCATTAAACCACCAGTGTTTAGAACAGCTACAATTCCCATTACTGTCACTAAACCAACTAAATAACTTTGTACGACTTCATAAATCTTGTTAAGAACCTCATTTACTTTGTGTTGAGGAGATTTACGAAACGCTTTAAAGAAAAACTCGCGAAAAAAATCACGATAATAAAGTAAAAAGAATACATAAAGCGGCACCAAAATAGCGCTAGCAAGCATATTTCCTATGGAGCCGAAAGTTGCAGTAACCATCCCACCAGCATTTTCCAAAGCTTTATTCCCCTGATCACGCAACTGTTCCATTACTTCTGAGCGATGAATTCCAAACTGGTCTTCAATCCATGTTTGTCCTCGTTCTAAAACAGATAATACCTTTTCAGTAATCGAACTCGCATCCTTACCAATAATGATACTTTCGTGAACAATAAACCAAATTAAGCCGGATATAACTGCAATTGCGATGATAACAGCTAGGATTGCAGAAAATGCTTTTCCAAGATGCAGTCTTTCGAAAAAACGAGCTAGCGGGAAAAGTGAAATTGCTAAGAGAATGGCGAATAACAATGGTAAAAGTACCCCTTGAGTAACATACATTAGCCCTATAAGCAGTACAGTAGCAAATAAGGAAGCTGCGAGGTCAAAAGAGTACGGTCTTTTCGGCGAGCTGTTTTCCATAAGATTTAAATTAAATTAGTTAATGTGTTTTTTTGCTTTTTTATCCCAATACAGCACATAAACGAACGCTAAGAATACAATAAGAGCGTCACCATACATAATGTATGGAATTCGTTTAATATGATCATGGAATATGTATCCAGCAAATAATGCGCCAGCACCGATTCCTGCTTCTAATGCAATGTACATTGTCGCCATTGCTTTCCCTCGATATTGAGGTAACGACAAGTCTATTGTCCAAGCATTTACAGCCGGAGAGAAAATTCCTGTTCCAATTCCATACAAACAGGCGCCAATAACTAAATTAAGGATAGTATCACTAAATCCAATATAAAAGATAGAAATAGTGATAATAAATAAACCTACTTTCATCACGGAAATACGACCATAGCGATCTGCAATTTTTCCAGACACAAATCGTATAGCAATTGAGGCCAATGTATAGGCTAGGAAAAACATCCCTTTATTTGCGATCCCAAGATGTTCGCTCCAATCAGGAATCAACGTTAGAATAACTCCATAAGCGGTATAAGATAAAAGAGTTACGATAGCTGCTGGAATTACGCGAACTTCAATAATATCTCTTCTAGAGATCTTCAGCATTTTAGGAGAAAATCGCTGCCTTGTTTTCAAGGTTTCCTTCATGTTCAACACGATAATGATCGATAAGAATGCGAAGGCTGAGGAAGAATAGAACATGGTATTTAAACCGTAATCCATAGCAACATAGGATCCGATTGCAGGACCTATTGCTCCTCCTATACTAAAGCAGAGTCCATGCATACCTAGTGCTTCTCCCCATCGAGTTGAAGGAATAATATCTGCTATATAAGCGGAGGTTGCAGTAGGCTTAAAGCCGGTAGAAAAGCCATGAACTAGTCGAAGTAGAAAAAAACCAGAAATACCGGTAAGTATCGGGTATAAAAAGCCGCAAAGTACACAAACAATTGACCCAATTGCCATCACTGGGACTCTCCCCCATTTATCAGTCAAACGACCAGAGAATGGTCTTGAAATTCCCGCCGTTAGTGTAAAAAGTGAAATGATTAACCCTTTATGCTCCGCTCCTCCCAATGAAGAGAGGTAGTTTGGCAATTCAGGAATAATCATGTTAAAGCTCGCTGAAAATAGTAGGGAACTTAAACAAAGTAAACCAAATTGGAGGGTGTAAAGCTTTTGTTCTTCTGGAACTTCCATTCAGAGATTAAATTTTCAGCAATGATTGTCTCGCTATTTCGGAACAAAACAAAGTGGTTGCAATGGCGACATTCAATGATTCCGCTTGCCCAATCCTTGGAATTGTCACAGCATGATCTATCCTAGGTAACAGAGATTTTCGAATTCCATTTCCTTCGTTGCCCATTAAGATCAAGCCGGAAGTCTTGAAATCAGTGTCGTAAATGGATTCGCCATCTAAGAGCGCTCCAAAAACTGGTAGTTCACTTTTCTGGAGAAAATCTTCCAAATCGACGTAATGAATCTTTACACGAGAAAGTGACCCCATCGTTGCTTGAACGACCTTAGGATTATAGCAATCAACGGTACCAATCGAGCATATAATAGACTCTATACCAAACCATTCTGCCGTCCGAATGATTGTACCTAGATTACCAGGATCTTGAACATCATCTAAAACGAGGCTATGCTTATTCATCAATAAGTCTGGGTTTAACTCAGTAAGATCTGGAATCTCAACCAAAGCCAACGCCCCCTGTGGATTCTTAAGCTGACTTATTTTACTTAATTCTACCTCGTTGAGCTCTTCAAGTTTTATATTTTGAGGTATTTTACCCAATTTTGCAGCAGCTTCTGCTGTAGCATATATTTTTTGTATCTTGTAATTAGAGCTAGCAAATTCTAATACAGATTTTATTCCTTCTACAACAAACATCTGCTGTTGGTTTCGGAATTTTTTATGCTGCAACGATGCAATTAGACTGATTTGTGCTTTTGACAACATAGGGTGAATGACTAAACAACGAAGTATTTTATTTTTTGCAAGTATAACGTTTTTACTGCTATTTTTTGCTTCTTGTCGTTCGGCAAAGTATCTAGAAGATCAACAAACATTGGTCACAGATATCGATATTAACGGTATGAGCCCCGAGTTGAAAGAACATACGCAAATGTATGTTGCCAATGAGATCAGACCCAATTCACCCCTATATTTAACCATTTACAACATCTTTAATACCAACAACGGTCGCTATAAAACTGAAAAGATAAAAAATGTAGGTGAAGCTCCTCATATTCTAGATTCTGCGGTCGTAGAACTATCGGCAAACCAAATTCAACGGTACCTTCAAACAAAAGGATATTTCAATGCTTCTGTAACTCCGAACATATCGATTAAGAACAAAAAAGCAAAGATTGAGTTCAATGCAATTTTGGGAACGCCTTATTTGGTCAATGATATTTCGCGAACGGTAACTGATCCGCAAGTACGCGCGCTTTATGAAAGCAAAGTCATGCCGAAATCTAGTATTCAAAAGGGAAAGCAATATGATGCGGTTGATTTTTATAACGAACGTGAGAACATGTATAATCAGATGCGTGAAAATGGCTACTATGATTACCTAAGGCAATATATGCGTGTCGGACTTGATACGCTCGGAAAATCATACAGCACCGACATCAAATTGCAAGTAAGTGACCCATCAGATTCTACAAAACATAAAGTCTATACCATTAACGATGTATATTTACGAATAGAAGCGCCAGAAGCAGGGTTAAAAAGAAATGATAGCGCAAGATTCGACAGTTTTACAAAAATCAATTTCACCGACCAAACAAACCGTTTCAAATTAAGACCGATTGCGAGATACGCTTATTTAAGGAGTGGGCAGATCTACAACAGTGATAATGAAGAATTATCCTACGATCGACTTTATGAAATGAATGGGTTTCGATCGGTTAAGATCAACTATGATAAAAAAGACTCTTCAAAATTAGACGTTTACTATAATCTTATTCCGCGTTCAGCAATGAGCAATCAGATTGAGGGAGAATTTACGTTTTCGTCAGGAATGAGTGGTTTTAACGTTGGTAATACATTCTCTCATCGAAACGTATTCGGAGGGTCAGAAACAATAGAAATTAAACTTCGATACGGCGTACTCTTTGACACGCGATTACCAGGAAGCTTAACTGATAAAATCTTTAATAACGACTTACAATTTGGTGTGAATTTATCATTCCCAAGGCTCCTTACCCCATTCGGTATACGCAGTGTAGGGCGATACGGTATTCCCAGAACAACGTTTTCCTCAAGCTTACAGCTATTCTTTCAGGACCAAACCTATGCAAATAGATATTGGATCAATAGCCTGAACTATATGTGGTACCAATCAAGCAATAGTTTACATAGCTTGACACCGGTCGTAATTGAATATAGAGATGGGAGATTAAATGATGCCTTTCGGCAGCAATTGTTAGAGGAAGGATATCAATTATATGTAGAAAGTAATCATCGCCAATATTTCGGATTAGGGGCACAATATTCCTATACTTTCAATTCACCTAAACTAACAAAAAAAGAGACGTTCAATTATTTCCGAGGAGGGGTAGATATCTCTGGAAACTTACTTGGACTGTTGGGTAATGTCGTCAATTTTAAACAGAATGAAAATGGCGAAAAGCTATTATTTGGCGTGCCTTTCCTACAATACATCAAGGGAGAAGTCGATTACCGTTGGTATAAATATTTAGGTGGAAACAAACAATTTGTCTTTCGATTTAACTCGGGGGTTGCCGTTCCTTATGGCAACAACTCCAAACTGATGATTTTCGAAAAAAGTTTCTTTGCTGGAGGTATGAACGGCATACGTGCATGGCAAGCGAGAACACTTGGACCCGGTGGTTATAATAGAGAAGTTGTACGCGAAGAACTTCGAGTAAACTTGAGAAACCTGGATCAATTGGGGGAAATTAAATTGGAAACCAATGCCGAATATAGATTCAGACTATTAAACAACTTCTTTGGAGCAAAGCTTAATGGTGCAACATTTATTGATGCCGGAAATATTTGGAACCTCCGCGAAAACAACATCAACTTAGACGGCGAATTCAAGTTCAATAAATTCCTTTCGCAAGTAGCTATAGGAACAGGATTTGGATTAAGAGTCGATATGGATTATTTTATCATCCGCTTAGATGCGGGACTCAAAGTGAAAGATCCACAATTTAAAGGAAAAGAACAATGGGTTATTCGTAGATTATTTAATTCCAAGGATTTTAAACAAGTGTACTTTGACGCCCATAAACCCGATCGTTATAATTTCATGCAATACAATTTCGGGGTTGGAATGCCTTTCTAAATCAGATCTTTAAGACCCAAAATTGTCGACTCGATTAATTGCTTTACGTCAAGGCCCTTGCTATAATTTAAATACAAATAGGCAACAGCCAAAATCGCTAGCGTTACTAAAAAGCGTTTAAACTTGTAGGCGATAAATAAGATCAACAAAGGCAATATTATCAGTAACATTCCCGAGATCTTATATGGTGTGATTCCTTTCTCGGTTACACGTAGAAAATACAACTTACCAATATCTTTATGCGGACTTTTGTGTTTAAAAAAAACAAACGTGGAAGATTCGATAGGATTTGCTGTAACAGCTACGCCATCATTAAACTGTAAATCTTGTTGGAAACCATTTATATTAAATTTATAGCTTCCTTGAATTCCATTATTGGTCTTATTTAGGCTATCAACCGCGATAATTGCCAGCTTTCCATTTTGGGACAAATTTTCTTTAACATCAAAATCGGCAATATTAGCATTTTGTGCCCAAGCCATTTGTGTAAATAAATGGCATATACTGATGAGGAACATTAGGGCGGACAGCTTTTTCATGATGCAATGATACAAAATTGTAAGGATTCAAAAAATGAAACACTGCATTTTCGACTTCATTAATTACATAGGTCTTCTTATCTTTGTGCTTTATTTTAACAAAAGTAAAGTTATATGTTGCAATTAAATTACATCCGCGAAAACAGGGATAAGGTAGTTGAAAGACTTGCTGTCAAGAATTTCAACGACGCTGATTTGGTAGACCAAATCATAGCATTGGATGAACAACGTCGTAAAATCCAAAACCAATCTGACTCTATAGCTGCGGAAGCTAATTCGTTAGCAAAACAAATTGGAGATCTAATGCGTCAGGGCAAGAAGGAAGAAGCTGAAGCTATTAAATCACAATCTGCATCATATAAAGAACAACAAAAAGAATTTACAGACGAATTAGAGCGAGTTGAAGTGGAACTCCACAACAAGTTAGTTCAGCTTCCTAATTTACCATATAGCCAAGTACCAAAAGGTTTAACCCCAGAAGACAACGAAGTTGTACTAGAAAATGGCGAGAAGCCAAACCTAGCAGAAGATGCGCTGCCTCATTGGGAACTTGCTGCTAAATATGATATCATTGATTTCGAATTAGGAACAAAGGTAACCGGTGCAGGATTTCCGGTATATAAAGGCAAAGGTGCTAGACTTCAGAGAGGTTTGATTAATTTCTTCTTAGATGAGGCTGCAAAAATGGGATATGGAGAAGTCCAAGTTCCTATCGTTGTGAACGAGGCTTCTGCTTATGCTACAGGACAACTACCGGATAAAGAAGGACAGATGTATCATGTGACGAACGATGACCTATATTTAATTCCAACGGCCGAAGTTCCTATTACGAACATCTATAGAGATACCATTGTTAAAGCCGACGATTTTCCTATTCGCCATTGCGGTTATACTCCATGTTTCCGTCGCGAGGCCGGTTCTTACGGTGCGCATGTACGTGGACTAAACCGTTTACACCAATTCGATAAAGTGGAGTTAGTACAAATTGTTCATCCCGACAATTCTTACAACACACTTGAAGAAATGAGCGCCTACGTTCAATCATTGCTACAAAAACTTGGATTACCATACCGCGTTTTAAGACTATGTGGTGGTGATATGAGCTTCACAGCTGCAATGACCTACGATATGGAAACTTACAGCGCAGCTCAAAAAAGATGGTTAGAGGTGTCTTCGGTTTCTAACTTTGAAACATACCAAGCGAACAGACTGAAGGTTCGTTTCAAAAATGAAGAAGGTAAAACACAATTAGCACATACACTCAATGGTTCGGCACTAGCACTACCACGAATTGTAGCGACATTATTAGAAAACAATCAGACTGACAAGGGAATTAAAATTCCAGAAGTACTAATTCCATACGTTGGATTTGAGTATATCGACTAATCATTCTAGATAGAAATAAAAAAGGCCGTCTTATTGGACGGCCTTTTTTTTATTGTACGAATTCAATTGCGATCTTTTTATACTTCGGCTAAAATTTTCTGCTCTAATACTGGCTTGCTCTGTTGCGCCTGCTTCAACGAATCGTAAGTCAACTCCCAGTCAAACTGCATCGATACAGCTAAATGATCCGAAAGCGGTTCATTATTGGCGTTTGTGAATAATGAACTTTCAATATGATACTTTCTAGGCTGAAATTTCAAATGTTCACTATTTCGAAAAAAGACCTTATCCAAACTTTCACTATCATTAGTCAGCGAAAGCATATGTTCTGCAACAAATTTCGGAATGATTTTAGGGAATTCGTCATTCCGTAAGAAGTTCACCCAGCCATCCGTTAAGCCCGTTGATTCAATGAACTCATATAAGTTTTCCTTCTTATAGGCGTAATGCGCATTAAAATCCCCCATGACTATAAGAGGCTTATCTTTTGAATGTTCGTTGATGAATGCTGCTAGTTGTCGAAAATTCTCTCTTCGCGCCCTTACTGCACGTGCTACGTCACTTGAGTTCGCATGTACATTATAGACATCAATAATAATCCCTGGAACGAGCTGTATTTGTGTCAAACTAAAACCCTTGACGGTCCAACAATCAGGTCCTGAGCAATGCCTCCAAGGGATTCGCTGAAAAGAAAGAATGGGAAAATGCGAAAGCGTATTTAGGCCATCCCCAATAGGGATTTTCCCCTTATGATTCGTCCTGTATACATGCTCATTCTTAGCATATAAAGAATGATTGTAGTTAAAATCTTCCTGAACATTGACGATATCAAAAGCGGAAATTTTTTCTCCAATCTCCGTAATGGCCTCCTTTCTTGCCGTCTTTGCTGCGGAAATTCCTTGCGGCAGGCCAGCGATATTGTACGTCAAAATACTGAATTCTCCTTTTAACACCTTTGTTTCATCTGTCTGTTCCTGAACTGGAAAATTTACAGAAATCAACTTGTGTTTAAGACTATTAAACAAAAACAATAGTGCGATTAGTAAAATTACGATGATAAAAAGTACAGTCATCTATCTATAATTTAGCAACTTTATTCAAAACATTATCTTTTTGTTCGGAAATACCCGATAAGGAAGAATCTTGCTTGTCTCCTATTATTTTCCATTCAAATTGCATCGATACAGCACAATGATCCGACAATGCTAAACCAGATTCATCTTCGAAAAGATCTTTTTCAACCCGGTAACTTTTGGCTTCAAATGCTAGTCGATCGCTACTCCTGAAATATATCTTGTCAATACTTTCGCAATGTTCATCAATATCTAATGCTAATCCAGCTTTAAAAGAATCGCGAATTACCGGAACTTTGCCCTGCTGCTGTAGCTCAACCCAACCGTCACGCATTCCAGTTTCTTCTTTAAAAGAACGAATATTATCTTCTGAAAAGGCATAATGTGCATTAAAATCACCCATGATTAATACCGCCTCATCGGAAGAATGCGCCTTTAAATAAGCAGCGAATTGTTGTAGATTCTCACGTCTCGCCTTCACTGCATCCGGGTTGTCCTGAGCTGTAGCATGTAGATTATAAACGTCTAAAAACACGTCCCGTCCTAATTGAATCCGCATATAGCTGAAACCTTTGGGTGTTAAACAATCCGCACCGCTACAATGTTTCCAAGCAATGCGCTCTATTTCTACAATCGGATACTTCGATAAAGTACTCAAACCATCGCTAAATGGAATAGAACCCATGGCCTCGGTCCGATAAGGGTGTCCATTATCAGCGTAGAGATATTCATTGTAATTGAAGTCTTCTTGCACATTGACAATATCAAAAGCCCCGATACGTGCTCCAATACGTTTGATGCTTGAGGCACGAGGCGTTTTCGCTGAAGAAATCAGCTGGGGTAAACCTGCTACATTATAGGTCAGTACGCTAAACTCTCCGGCCGTCGCTAGTCCAAGCTCTTCCCGATCAATAAATACGTTTGCTCGGGCGGTACGGTTTGGCATAAAACTAAAAAAGAAACTCAGAATGGCTAAAAATAAGGAGAGTAATCCAAACAACCGGAAATTCCAAGCTCTACTCTTTCGTGGGTAAGGAATATTGACTAGCATATGTCTCTAAACTTTGCTCTATCACAAAATTAGATTTACACTATAACCTGAATTTTCAATTAGTATTAAAGATTTGTTTAGCGAAAAAAAGGAAAAAGTTAACTGATAATAGTACGGTAATATGATTTATACGATTCCTTAACGAAATCTTTTCAATGACTAAATATCTGGAACCTAACTTTACCAGAACCCAGAAAACACAACAGAATGAAGAAGGTTGCTTTTTTCACAGAAATGTTAGTTGAAGATTTCGATGGAGCCGCAAGGACGATGTTCCAACTCATCAATCGAATCAATCCGAATGATTACGCTTACTTCTTTGTTTACGGAGTCGGTCCCGAAACATTTAGAAATTTTCAAAGCCACAAGGTTCCAACCCTAAAAATTCCGGTCAACGAGGATTACGCGATTGCATTACCGCAGCTCGCTAAAAAGAAAATCGCACTCGCTTTGGATGATTTTCAACCCGATGTAATTCATATCGCTACGCCATCCATACTCGGATTCTTTGCTTTAAAGTATGCGAAGAGTAGAAACATTCCAGTTATTAGTATTTATCATACCCACTTTATTTCTTACATCGCCTATTATTTACGGAATTTAAAGGCTTTCATCCGTCCAACAGAACAATGGATGCAAAGAACAATGCAACGATTCTATAATAATTGCGAACGCGTGTATGTACCTACGCGCAACATTGAATTAGAGCTTCAACGTCTTGGAATCGAAAAAGACAAACTTCAAATCTGGCAACGTGGAATTGATTGCGAATTATTCAACCCCAAAAAAAGAAGCAAAGTATTCATTGAAAATCTAACGCTTAATAATAAACCAAATATACTTTTTGCCAGCCGACTAGTATGGGAGAAGAACATCCAAACGCTTATCGAGGTCTATAAGCTTCTGGAACAAGAAGGTATGCCTTACAACTTCATTATTGCAGGTGAAGGTGCTGCTAAAAATCAAGCTATGGAAGAGATGCCTGAAGCCATCTTTCTTGGAAAACTTTCACATCAAGAATTATCCATTCTTTATGCTTCCGCCGATACTTTTATATTCCCCTCGATTTCTGAAACCTATGGAAACGTAATTATTGAAGCCATGGCGTCTGGATTGCCTTGTATTATTGCGAATGGCGGTGGCAGTAGCAGTTTGGTAGAACACGGTAGAACTGGATACAAATGTTCCCCCAACAATGCGAAAGAATACGTTCATTATCTCCACAAAATACTGAATCACGAACGCGCCTATCAACAAATCCAAGAGGCTGGATTAAGGTATGCGAGGTTATTGGATTGGGATGCCCTCGCAGAAACTTATTTCGAAGAGATTGAACTTTTGGCAGGCGATAAAAGGAAAGAAGTTATATGGGCAGCGAGCTAAGCGTTTACGTCAGGCGAACCAAAATTTTACTATTCATTGTTGTACTAATTTGTATGATAGTTTTTATTTGGAAAACAGATTTCCAAAGTATAAAACATACGCTCGCAAATATAGGCTTCAAGTTTTTTTATTTATTGATCATTACCTACCTAGCATATTTCTTTGGCACTTGGTCATGGCATGTCACGCTCAAAAAAAATCGAAGCAAAATATCAATCCTACAATTATTCTCCATTCGTCAAGTCGGAGAAACCGTCGGACAATACAATCCGACAAGCATCATTGGAGGCGACTTACTAAAAGCACAAATGCTAGGTCGCTACCACATAGACCAACTTAGCGCCATAGAGTCTGTCGCAACTGCTCGAATAACGGCGGTGCTCTCGCAAATTTTAATCTTTTTAATCGCCTGTATTTACTTACTCTACAATAACAGTTCTTTAATCAACAGCAGGTATGGCTACGTCTTTTGCGGGCTTTTCATCCTACTGATTTTTCTAAAAGTCTATTTCTTTATTTGGATCTCAAAAAAGAAAAATCAATCCAATCGTCCTCAAGAGCTGACGAAGCCCAACGTTCTTCAAACTCTAATCCAAAAGAGTAAAGGATTACTGTTCAATATTAGCCAAACCTATCAGAATGACCCTAAATCATTTTGGTATTCCTACCTACTTGCTGCCATACATTGGCTAATTGGCAGCTTGGAATTTTATCTTATACTAATTTTTCTAGGTTTTAATGTTAGCGTGATTCAAGGTGTGCTCCTTGACATGAGTGTTATTGTCTTTAAGAGTTTCGCTGCTTTTATACCTGGTCAGCTTGGTATCGAAGAACTAGGCAATAAGATTATGCTCGCCTTAATCGGAATTCACAGTGCGACGGCTTGGATTACCGTATCCATTCTTCGACGCGCCCGACAAATCATATGGATTGGGATCGGCTTTATTCTTTATTTTTTTATCAAAAAGGATGTACAACATGCAACTTTTAAGGCCTGAAATATTATTTGTTAGTCACAAGCATCCACCAGGGACTGGCGGAATGGAAAAACAAAATTATGAACTCGTGGAGGGGATTGCCAAGTATACCAAAATCCATCGCCTAGTTTTTCAAAAAGACAAGGAGAGCTTACTTATGTTTTTCTGGCAACTCAATAGAAGCATCTTGCGAATCCTAAAAGAAAATCCCAATATCCAAATAGTCCATTTTAACGATGGACTTATCGCCGCAATTGCATTACGTCATAAAGGATATCAAAACCTGAAACGCGTGGTAACCTTGCATGGTCTGGACGTCGTTTTTCCTTGGCCCTATTTTCAAAAAAAGATTCTCCCTAAATTTAACATGTATGATCAAATCATTGCTGTTAGCCATGCTACAGCAATTGAAGCTATAAATCGAGGCATAGCGCCTGAAAAAGTCACCGTTATTGCGAATGGCGTCGATCATCAGATCGCAGAGATTCCTCCTAAGTCACTCGAAGAACTCCAAAATCGTTATCCTTCTATTATATCCAAAGGAAGCTTTATGATTACTTTGGGAAGACCAGTACAACGTAAAGGCTTCTCATGGCTACTCGATCAAGTTGTTCGTGAGATGCCGAATGAGTTCCAGTTACTGATGATTGGGCCGTATAATGCAAAATCAAGTTGGCTGGAAAAACTTTTAAACCTGCTTCCGAAAAGAATCTATCAAATGCTCACTTTATTTTTGGGATACCCCTCTGATGAAAAAAATATCCGTAAACTATTGAAAGATCCTGATATTGGTTCGAAAGTCGAACATTTGGGGAAAATTCCATTTGATGATCTTCGGAGCTTCCTCGTACATAGTTCGTCGTTCTTGATGCCAAACATACAAGTGCCCGGAGACATGGAAGGCTTTGGGCTGGTTTGTCTCGAAGCATCGCTCGCTGGTACTTTAGTACTCGCTTCCGCAACGGAAGGAATTACGGACGCAATTATCGATAAGAAAAATGGAATCCTCGTGCAGTCTGGGGACAAGGAAGCGTGGAAATCAATAATGACCAAGGTTTACAACAATCCAAGCGAGTTCCAAGACGACAAAAAGAAATATCAATCTTATTCGAAACAGCATTATTCATGGGAAAAGATGTCGGCAAGTTATTGGAATGTTTTTCAGAATTTATATACGAATCCTACGTTCGCTCATTCAAATAATAAATCAACTGAACTTCATGTATTATAATCTACTATTTGCTCCAATTTGCTATTTCTTTCAATAGTAAAGGAAATGCTGGATAGGTCATTCCATGATCAAAGCCATCCAATTCTAAAAGCTTAACCTGAGGATGCCCAGTAATTTTTAGCATGCGCGCCAAATAGGCATTTTCCTCATATCTTCCGACCATCTCTAACTCCCGATCTCCCGTAATCAGGGTGATTTTAGGGGCATCCTTTCGAACCCAAAAAAGTGGAGCTAGTTTATCAATTGTTGGTTGATTGATAGCAATCCCCTGCTCAGCTCGCGCAGTAAAATGTGTAATGGTTTGGGCCGAGAATGAAACGACACCTAAAAGATCATTGGCATTTACGCCTAATCCGGCTAGATGTGAGCTGTCCAACGCCAACATTAATGCAAGATAAGCTCCTGCGGAATGTCCAGATAACACTATTTTGTTTTTACTCCCCCCATGAGCCTCAATATGATCCATTGTCCATTTGACAGCATCTGCTGCATCGTCGATGATTTCTGAAACCTTAGCCTTTGGCGACAAACGATACCCTACTCCTACAATCGCTATTCCTCGGTCCTTCAGGTAACTAGGAATTTCTCGCTCTCCGCCAGTTAATCCACCTCCATGATACCAAATAACAGTAACGAAATCTTTGACGCCTTTGGGAATATATAGATCCAATCGACAGCGCTCCGTCCGGTAAGCGTCAGCATCCTTCACATAAACAACATCGGATATGTTCTTGCCGCTCGGAGTTTGTGCAAACGCGGAAGAAAAACTATAAAAAAAGAAAAGTAGCGCAAATAGAGTTTTCATAGAAAATCAAATTTAGTGTACCACTAAAAGTACAAACAATTAACAAACATAACTCAACACGCTAATTAAAACCTTTATTCAATAATGGAATACATAGAAAAATGAAAAACAATTTTATACGACTAACACTCGGTTAAGAATGGTATTCCTCTTTGTAACATTCAATTCTCCCTGGAAACGGAATACTTCCGTTAGTAGGCCCAATGCTATGCCTAGAAGTAAAATCATTTTTGTATTTTTACGAGGTTTGCAACCGTACTGCAAACAGCAAAAAATTGACGGAATAGTAAATGAGTGACGAAACCAACAACACAGACGAAATCAACGAATCAGCGCAGAATTCAGACCAGCAAAGCAGCACCGTAGCCCTTTCAGGTTTATATGAAAACTGGTTTTTAGACTACGCATCTTATGTGATCTTAGATCGTGCTGTGCCACATATTAACGATGGCTTTAAACCCGTTCAACGTCGTATTCTCCATTCCTTAAAGGAAATGGATGATGGGCGTTATAATAAAGCTGCAAATGTAATTGGTAATACCATGAAGTATCACCCACATGGAGATGCTTCTATTGGTGATGCAATGGTTCAAATTGGACAAAAAGACTTATTAATAGACTGTCAAGGTAACTGGGGAGATCCGATTACTGGAGACTCTGCAGCTGCAGCTCGTTATATTGAAGGACGTTTATCCAAATTTGCAAATGAGGTTGTCTTCAACCCCGACACTACAGATTGGCAATTAAGCTATGACGGTAGAAACAAAGAACCAGTTACTCTTCCTGTAAAGTTTCCTTTGTTATTAGCCCAAGGTGCAGAAGGTATTGCGGTAGGTTTAGCGACCAAAATTATGCCTCATAACTTCAATGAGTTAATTGAGGGATCTATCCAAGTTCTCCGTGGAGAGCGCCCTTCCATTTATCCTGATTTTCCTACAGGTGGTCTGGCGGATGTTTCCAATTATAACGAAGGTAGACGCGGTGGTAAAATTCGGGTTCGAGCGAAGATTGAAGAGCGCGATAAAAAAACACTCGCGATCACTGAAATTCCTTTTGGTACAACGACTGGTAGTTTGATCGACAGCATAGTCGCCGCAAACGAAAAAGGGAAAATAAAAATCAAAAAAATTGAGGATAATACGGCGGGATCTGTCGAGATCATGGTTCATCTAGCACCAGGAATATCTCCAGATGTCACAATCGATGCGCTTTACGCATTTACGGGTTGCGAATCCTCCATATCTCCCAATACTTGTGTGATTAAAAATAACAGACCGCTCTTTATGAGTGTGAATGATATTTTAATCGAAAACACCAAGCAGACAAAGAGCCTGATAAAACAAGAATTGGAAATACGTTTGCATGAACTTCAAGAAAAAATATTCTTTAGCTCTTTGTTAAAAATATTCATCCAAGAAGGGATGTACAAGCATAGTGATTATGAAAATGCCGGGGATTTTGACACCGTAGTAACGGTATTAAACCGCTTATTTGAACCGTTTTTTCCTCAGTTTTATCGTGCAATCGAACCGGAAGACTACAAGCGTTTGATCGATAAACCAATGAGTAGTATCACCCGCTTTGATGTAAAGAAGGCTGATGAACAAATGAAATCTTTAGAAGATGACATTAAGGAAGTTCGTAAAAATCTTAAGAATTTAACAGAATACACCATTGAGTGGTTTGAATATATCCGTTCAAAATATGGCAAAGATCGTACGCGTAAAACTGAACTTCGTGCATTTGATCGCGTAGAAGCTTCGCAAGTGGCACTTGCTAATGCGAAACTTTACGTTAATCGAGAAGAAGGATTTATCGGTACCAACATGAAAAAAGATGAGCTAGTTGGCGATTGTTCTGACATTGACGATATTATCGTTTTCCGTGGCGATGGAAAATATTCCATTGTTAAAGTGCAGGATAAAGTTTTCGTTGGAAAAGATATCATTCATGTTGCCGTGTTTAAAAAAGGTGATGAACGTACGATATATAACGTGATCTATAAAGACGGGGGAACTGGCACCAGCTATATCAAACGATTTGCTGTAACAGGAGTTACGCGTGATAAAGATTACGATATAGGAAAAGCAACCAAAGGGTCCAAAATCCTATACTTCTCTGCTAATTCCAATGGTGAAGCCGAAGTAGTGAATATTCAATTGAAACCTCATTCGAAATTACGAAAATTGAGTTTCGATATGGATTTCGCTGAAATTGCAATCAAAGGGCGTGCTTCTCAAGGTAATATCGTTAGCAAATACCCGATGAAGAAAGTCGCTTTCAAAAGCGCAGGTGTTTCTACCCTTTCTGGTCGTAAGATATGGTATGATGATGTTTTAAAACGTCTAAATGCAGATGAAAGAGGACGTTTCTTAGGTGAATTCGATGGAGATGATAAAATCTTATTGACCATGAATGATGGTACGTACGAATTATCCAACTTCGACTTGAGCAACCACTTTGATGAGAAAATGGTCCGCATGGAGAAATTCCATCCGGAACAAACCTATACGGCAATTCATGTTGATAGTAAAGGTACATATTACGTTAAACGCTTCAATTTCGATGATCTTCCGGTTGGTAAGCGGACTAAGTTTATCGGAGAAGATAGCAAGCTAGTCCTATTGACCAACAATGATGAGCCTGTTGTATCATTAGACATTCTCAAAGGAAAATCACAAACCAAAGAAAGCTTTGAACAGCCGTTAAATGAAATTGTTGATATCAAGGGAATGAAGGCACAAGGGAATAGACTGTCTTTCCATTCGGTGAAGAAAGTGAAATTGTTAAGTGAAGAAAAGGATCTATCGAAGACGAACGAAATTCCAAAAGCTGAAACGGAAGTGAAATCTCCGGATTTAACAATTGAATCAGCGGAAGATACAGATACGCCAGCTCAAAATACTGGGTCTGATATATCCTTAGAGATCACCAATCCCGATGATATACAGATGGATGATAGCGGACAAATCGGTTTGTTTTAAGCATTCATATTGATAACAAAAAAGGCTGTAGAATCTACAGCCTTTTTTGTTATATAGCATTGATCATTATTCTAGGGCACAGTTTTATAATCTATATAAAAATCCCCCAAGTCAGACCTGAGGGATTCGATTTTACATTTTACGCATTACTTAATTTCTTACCGTTTCATAGATTTCAATTGTTCCAGTAAATCTGTGCCATCACTAGGTCGCTTAGCATCCCACTCAACAATCTCACCTTCGCTATTAACGATTAGATATCTTGGGATACCATTAAACTTTGGAACTTCATTGCTCAAGGATTTCCGAAGGGCTTCGCTGGCTCGCATATTTTTGCCTTTTAGCGGATATCCCTTTACCATCTCTCTCCATTTACCATCTGCTCGATCATCATCAATCGATAGGTAAATTATTTGATAACCAATTTCCTCAATCTCACTATGCAGCTTCATACTAAATTGTAATTCTTGTTTGCATGGTCCACACCAAGTCGCCCAAAGATCGACATAGTAAAAATTACCTTTAATTCCTCGAAAAAGCTCTTTCAACGACGAATATTGCGCAGTGCTATCTAGGAATTCCACTTCAGAATTCGTCGCTTGCGAGAGCTTCAAATGGTATTCTTTGACGGCATCAATCTCAGGCTTCAAGAGTACGATTAGTTTACTCTGTGGAAACTGGTTCTTAAAACGTTCAAAATTCTCAATCCATATCAACTCATTCTCGTTATTCGCCAATCCTTCAACAATCGCATTCCCCCATGCATATTCCAGTAAGCGCCCGTCTAAACGTTTCTCAAGCAGCTCGATTTGGGAAAGCATGTAGGGTTGCTTTTTCAAACGAACCTCGGGGTACTCAATCGACAACAGACTTGAATAACGACTAACCAGCAATGGGAACAAGGGTGATTCTGCCCAACCCGCATTTATTGGTTTATACAATTCCTTCCAGGCCTGCACAAAATCACGATCTACAGGGGTACTTGTATCCCCAAAAACTAGCGGTCGCGCCGTGAAAAACAAGTTTGTCGACAATAAAAGTTTATAATAGATCGATAATTCTTTCTTTATTGCGTTCGCGAATTTCTCAGAAATATCTTTTCTTTTAACAAGTGCATTTATCTTACTTAAATCCACATTCTCCAACATTGTCAACTTACGTTTTCTACCATCAATCGTACTTTCGGTATTCAATTCTTCAAATCTAAAGCGAGTGTTGTCATTCGTAATTCTATTCAACAAAAGTTGCCCCTCTGCATTGGAACCACTAATCTCTAAACTGTCCTTTTCATGGAATTTTAGATTAACTGAATCCCCTGGTGAGACGATAAGCTTCGCCGTTCGAAAATTATTCTCAACAGTTATAATTGCCTGCTTATCGATTGGTATTCTTACTTTTTTTTGCTGACTAACGGAATCTAATTCGAATTTGCTTTGATTCTTTTGAAAATAGAACCCATCTACCGGTGAATTTACTATTACCTCGTTATTTGATGTGCCTTGAGCGTAAATTGTCAGTGTTGCCCCACTACTTTGAGCTATAACGGGAAGCGTTGAGACTATATAAATGCTCAAAATGAGCCATACTAAGTTGAATTTCATGAGTTAGGGATTTTGGATGATTTGTTTATTAATTGCACCGGCTGGAATTGTCATGGTATAACGAGGGCTATTGGGAACCAACTTCAACACTTTTCCATTTGCTAATTCATGTTCGGCAGTAAAACCAAATTCAGCGTCATTTTGTAATCTACGCATATCAAACCAACGTACACTTTTAAACAATAACTCTGCTCGTCGCTCACGGAAGATTTTTTGCATAGTGCTTTTAGCGTCAACATGTACCAAGTCTTGGTAAAAAGCGGATTCAATCCGGTTTTTACGGAGCTTATTCAGACTATTAATTGCATCCTGATATTTTTGTACCCTTGCTTGTGACTCCGATAGGATTAAATACATTTCCGCTGTCGTTGGGCCAACACTATAATTATAACTAATTGCCCCCATGTACACGTAACGTCCATCCCACTCACCAACTCCCCCTGAAAGAACATTGCTTGCAATAATATTCATCCGACGGAGGTCCTTTAGGTCAAAGGCGGACAAAGTGGAGTTTGCAAGGTATTGAAATGCCATTCCTCTTGTATAATCAAAATGAACGACATGTAAATTTTCTGGATTTTGGGCAGGTATGGTAACTGTAGAACCTGCTTTAGTCATGTAAATACTATCGTTAGCTCCTGTCGATATTCGCGTATACTGGCTGTTGTAGTCCAATAATTTGTTGTTAATTTTTAATGCTTCCTGCGCTGCTTCTCCAGCCAAACCGTATTCCTTCATCGTCAAATAAACACGTGCCAACCAACCATACGCTCCCGCTTTATTAATCTGAAAATTACTCAATGAACTTGCTGGGATTAAGGGAATTCCTTGCTTTAGATCATTCACTATAAAATCAAAACTCGCCAAGGTAGAACTGCGGCTTGGCAACTCTTCATTCAACGCATTTGAAACCACCAAAGGAACGCCTAATGCAGTTTGGTCATCTTTGGACTTCGGTATTTGGCCATAGATATTATTCAAATAGTAATAACAAATTGCCCGACCTATTAGAGCTCGCCCTTTAGCGGCGTCTTTTCGCTGTTGTGTGGCTCCCGCTGCTTCATCAATACCATTGATAATTGCATTGTATTGATAAATCCTATTATATAGCATATTCCAATAAGAATAGTAGGTCAGATCAGAAGGTGTAGAATAGGGATCTTCAAGCCAAAAATATAGTCTGTAGTCTACTGCAGAAATATCGGTTCCTTCAACAATAGAAGGGTCATAAAAATCATCTGATAACTTCTCGATTCCATCTGACAATATCTTAGTCAATTTGATATCATTTAAGATTCGTTCATAATCTTCGACGGTTTGCGGTATTACATAGCCCTTTGGCTTAATGTCCAAGTATTTATCGCAAGAACATAAGAGAAAGAGGCTTACCAATATGATAGGGAAAATAAACTTTTTCATCGCGTTGTATTTAGCTGTAAATATTTTATTCTAGATCTTAAAAAGTAAGATTTAATCCAAAGGCATAGGTTGGAGAAACTGGCAGTGTTCTAGCTCCGCCCGAAAATGATTCAGGATCTATACCTTCCTTATTTTTACGTAAAGTCCAAAGATTTCTCCCCTGCAAATTGATTTGCAATGATTTAATTGTACGTTGCTTTCCTAAAACTTCGATTGGTAGGTTATACGTTAAAATCAGTTCTCTCAATTTTGCATAATCGGCATCAAACACATTAACATCTAAAAAATTTCTATAATATGTATAAGTGTAGTAATTAGCGTTATCCAATACTACATTAGGTATAATGGTGTTTGCTTCATCGCCTGGCTTTTTCCAAGCATCTGCAAGCCTGCCGTCCATTGAATATATTCCAAATAAAGCGTCGGGCATGTTTTGTCGCATCAAATGACCTAAATAAAAAACGAACATGAAGTCTAGCTCAAAACTCTTGTACCTAAAATTATTTCCTATCGCACCATTGCTAATTGGGCGTCTATTACCGGAATAATATGCAAGTTCAAGGTTACTGCTAAGTTGATTAGGCTCAATTTCACCGCGCTCATTTAAAACTTGTAATTGTCCCTTGTCAGGCGATAGTCCTCCATATCTAAAGCTATATAGGGCTCCGTATGGCTTCCCTTCAAAAAAAGGACTTCCTGCTGCTATTGCGCGTGGATTGCTAAATCGCGTACCCTGATGTACTTTAGTAATCTTGTTCCTATTTTGTGCAAACATGAGTGTGCTCGTCCAACCAAAATCTTTATTCTTGATATTTTGCGTAGTTAATTGAAGCTCAAACCCATCGTTATTCATACTTGCTGTATTTAGCTGTGCTGATTCGAAACCGTATGTAGGGTTTATTTGCTCATCGCCCAATAAGTCGCTGCTTCGACGCAAATAATAATCCCCTTTAAATCGAACACGATAATCAAAGAGCGTTAAGTCTAATCCAATATTTGTTACCGCGGTGCGCTCCCAGCGTAATCCATCATTACGTGGCGTTGTCACGAGAAGACTTGGCAAAAAGCTTAAGTAATTTATACCGGCCTCTGCGATCATAAAGGGTCCCGAATTTTTTGGAATATTCCCGTTAATACCATAGGTTGCGCGTATCTTGAATTCATTGATCGTTGGAATATCTTTTATAAAATCCTCTTTCGCTAGATTCCAACTTAATCCTGAAGACCACATCGGCGCATATCGATATTTTTTATCCGTTCCGAAAAGGTTTGTTTGATCCATACGGATACTTCCGCTGTATGTATATTTCGACTTGTAGGTATATGAAGCATTTGCAAATGCTGAAACAAAGCGGTTTTCAGTATACCTGAAGGCATCTGATACCGAAAACTCCGTACGAACTCCCGTCAATGTTTGAAGTATTGGTGTCACTTCTTGAAGACGCTGATGATCTAATTGAATAAAGTTTAAGCTATTATCATCATATCCATACTTTGTTAATTGGCTACCCGACGACTTTACTTGCTGATTCTCTAAACCGAGAATTGCTGATATCTGGTGATCTTGGAAAGTCTTATTGAAATCCATCCATCCGCGAATCACATGACTATTATAATCCAAACGCGTTTCATCCAATTTTCCACCCTGTGGGATATTAAAGATGGGCGTTAATAATGTTCCATCTGGATTAACCATCACCTCATTATTATTCCCTAGAATCGGTGTAACATAGTCATTGATTTGCTTTACCAAATTTGCTTGATTCGGGTGTGCATAATTGCGTAGGTATGAATTCCCCTTTTCCAATTGATAACTCACGTTAAATCCAATCCCCGATTCAAGTTTGTATACCAACTCCGCTTGAATGCGATTACTGCTGTTTCTGTTGGTAATGTCAGTACGATCCATTTCCAATAAAGGAAAGTAGGATTCGTCATCCAATCCCCAAGCCTTTCGTTGGTTTATGGAGTAAATATTTGAAGAAGATTGCCCCGAACTACCCGCTGCTCTATTCATTGCGAGTGGATTACCCTGGTCATCTTGCAATAAATCATAAGGCTTCAATCGAAAAATATCGAGTGCTTGAACGGGAGCTTGCGTTCCGTTTCCAAAGGTGAAATTGCTACTAATTGCAAACTGCAATTTCGAAGTTAGATCAACGCTTGTTTTTAAGAAAACACTATAGTTTTTACTTCGTTCTTTCAGATTAGACCCTCGACGATCTGTAAAATTTAACGAGCTATAGTATCGAAAACGATCACTAGCTCCATTTAACGCTAAGCTATGATTTTGAAGAAATGCACCTTGCATCAACAAATCTTTAATCTGCTGGGAATTATCTTGCTTTGAAAGCCAATTGACTTGCTTATTGAAATCATCTACAGAAATTCTCCCTGTCAGCGAATCCATTAGTAATTGCGTGAATTTAGAAACTTCCCGTCCTCTAAGACGAGTGTTTTGCTCGAATTGAGCCGTTCTAGGCACCAATAGGGACTCTATTGCAATATCTTCTGCTGCGCCCAACCGGTTTAGATAATCGATATTGGGTTTAGCCTCAAACTGAAAACTATTGCTATATTGAAATTGTGCAGTTCCTTTCGACCCTCTCTTTGTAGTTATTACAATTACACCATTTGCGGCTCGAGCTCCCCAAATCGAAGCAGCGGCTGCATCTTTTAATACAGAGATGCTCGCTACGTCATTGGGATTAATACTATTAATATCACCCTCTATCGGAAAATTATCCACAACAATCAAGGGACGTGCTGTTCCGAAAAGAGTCGATACGCCACGAATTGTGAGCGCATCACCTCCAGTATCCTTACCATTAATCAACATTAACCCAGGCGCCATCCCTTCTAATCGTTCCAATACGTTGGTCTGTAATTTACCTTCCAAACGCTTCCCAGAGATAACATCGAATGCGCCTGTAGACCGCTCTTTTGGCAAACTTTGATATCCTGTATGAATCATCACCTCGTCGAGCTCTGAACTCGAACTACGCATAATAATTCTCCCCATGTCTGCTTGTATGTTAAGGATTAATTTTTCCATTCCGACGTAGGTAATTTGTAATTTCTTAACGCTGGAGGGAACATTAGCCAATTGAAAATATCCATCTTGATCTGATGCTGTCTGAATGTTACTACCAATTGCAGAAATCCCCGCTCCCGCTAATGGTTTACCATTTTCATCCAGAATTCTCCCGCTAATCCGCTGTTGTACATCCAATTCATCAACAGCCTTTATCACAATAGTTTTGTTTTTTATCTGATATTCAAACGGTTGATTTTTCAACGTGGATTTAAGTAGGGTTTCAAGGCTCACATTACTCATATTAATCGAAACTGGTGATGCCTTCGATATATCTTTGCTGTTATAAAGAATATCATAGTTCCCCTGCTCACTAATCTGATCGAAAATTTGGCTTAGTTTTAAATTATCCCCTTTGATATTGAAAGTTTGAGCATTCGACTTGGCTACCACTTGCATTAAACAAAAACAGAGAATAAATGATATTAATTGCATTTTCATAAATATCGACCTAACGAGACTTTTATTAGTCTGTAGAAAACTCAAGGTTTCCTTCATGAGCAAATCCCAACGTTTTACTTGGGACAAAGCTGTTCCAGACAATTGTTTTTTTATACTTTTGTTCATAATGAGGTATTGTAAGTGAATTTGATCTAAAGAATTTATCGAAAAGCCTTATTAAACTAGGCGGAGGTGCTCCAACACCTCCGTGCTATTTTAAGACTTTATGTAACTAGGGTGCTCGTTTCATTTTTTCATAATCATTTAGGTTTTATTATTAATTTGGTTTTGTTTGTATCTTGAATCAAGTCAACTTTGATGTCATCAGTCATCTCCAGTATCTCTATAGCCTTTTTCAGGTCTTCTTTTCGTGAAAGACGACCGCCAAAGGTCAAGTTCTGAATAGCAGTATCTACTTCAATTTCGACATTGTACCATCGAGATAAACGTTTTGAAAGAACCGATAGCTTTTCGTCATCAAATTTATAGTACCCCTCTTTCCAATCGATCTCAACTTCCTTCTCTCGAGAAACCATCATCAGCTTACCTGTGCTGTTATTTAAACTTATTTTTTGACCTGGCCTTAATACAATAGATTTTCCATTGCCAATCAACGAGCGCAGTTCGACAGCCCCCTCTAACAAGGTCGTGTTACAATATACATCATGATCATAGGCGCAAACATTGAAATGGGTGCCTAAAACTTTAATCATTTGACCTTTACTACGTACAAGAAATGGAAGGTGTTTACCGTCAGCAGATCTCATTTTTGCAACCTCAAAATAGGCTTCACCGTTTAAAACAACCGAACGATCTGTCTCTCCGAATGATGTTTTAAATGTTAAAACCGAACTCGCATTTAAATGGATGCGCGTACCGTCTGGAAGTGTAAATCGGAATTGACTTGCAGGAGGAGTTACCAAATTGATAAACTCTGGAGTTGCGCTAGATGAAATGTCTGTTTCAAAGTCACCGTTTTGATGCTTAACAATTTTCAGAGCTCCCATCATAACGGACTCTCCCTCAACCATCCCCGTTAAGTTAACACTATCACCACGAGCAGATAACAAGTATGCCTGTTCTTGATCTAATGGAATAACCTGTTGATTAGTTGGAGTACTTTTTCGTAGAAAATGAAAGGAAATCATAAACCCCAATACAGTGATGAATATGGCAGCGACAACTGCGGGGCGGCGGTACCATGCTTGTATACGGACAGGAGCTGATAGATCTTCAGTTAGCCGAACCTTTATCTGCGACAAATTCTCTTTAATTTGATCATTGCTCAGGTTATCCTTATCCTCACCTATCGAATCATACCAGTCTTCGACAAGTTTTTTTTCTGCATCGGAACATTGACCAGAGTGATATTTATCTAATAAAATGCGACTTAAATAATTCTTCTTTCTCATAAAACACAATGGACGAAAGACCGTCCCTATTTATGAAGTCGAGGTTATAAGGCTTAGGGGGTAAAAAATAATAATTAAATAATAAAAAAATAACAAAACTTAGTTTAACACTTAATCTTCTCAAAGCGTGTTTCATATGGGAGCGAACTGTTTGCTCTGATATTCCTAGCTTTTGAGCGATCTGTTCATAAGTTAAATTCTGCTCCCTACTTAAAAGAAAAACTTCTTTCATTTTTCTGGGCAAACGATCGATTTCTGCTTTTATTAATTCTTGAAAGAGCTTGGTCCGTAAGGCATGGTCCGTACCAATGTAATTTTGTTGAAGATTAACTAAATACGATTCATACAGCTTATGGGTTTTGCTTCTTTGTTGAAACGTATCGATAATTTTATAGCGAAGTGCTTGGAATAAATAGGCGCGTAGATTGTTGATATCCTTCCTATTTCTATTTTCCCATAGTGACAGTAGGATATCGTGAATGATATCATTCGATATTTCTATATCTTGAATCCGCCGATAACAAACCGAATAAAGTTGAACTGCGTATTTTTCATAAATCTGCTCAAAGCTCTTGCGGTCCGATTGCTTTAATCGGTCAACAAGTATACGATCTATATCATTCTCAGTGTTCAAACGCAGATCTAATTGAAAATTTCACAAATATAGAATATTACTCTACTAAATTGGTAGATATTCCAATAATATTTTTAACTCAAGTCTTTATTCGTATTGGTTGGGAAACAACATTTAGGTATTGTAGATTCTAGGAAGTAAAGTCGCCGAACACTATCGATGTCTTGATTAGTGACGTTCGGCGAGTTGCTGCATTCTTAAAATCGTTATAATTAGCAAAATAGTCGATGTAGTAATATTTAAAGAGTCTGAATCACTGTAATTAGTGATCCAAACTCTTTAAATATTTTGTCAATTTAGGTGCGATGACCACTTGACAGAATTGATTTTGCGGATTTTGATTAAAATAATCGTGATGATAATCCTCAGCTTCCCAAAAAGTCTCAGCTGATTCAACTGCAGTAACAATTGGATTGTCGTAAACTTTTGCAGCTTCTAAACCAGCGATTAAAGCAATTGCTTCTTCTTTTTGTGCTTCATTGTGATAAAAAACTACCGAACGATATTGTGTCCCAACATCTGCACCTTGTCGGTTTCGTGTTGTAGGATCATGGGTTTTGAAGAATACTGATAACAGTTCTTGAAAGCTAATCTGATTTTCATCGAAATCAATCTCTATCACTTCTACATGTCCTGTGGCACCAGAGCACACTTGCTCATATGTAGGGTTTTCACGTTGTCCACCCATATATCCTGGTAATACAGCATGTACTCCTTTTGTATTTTGGAAGATAACTTCTGTACACCAGAAGCATCCTCCTCCGAACGTTGCTTTCATTTTTATTCTGTTTTTATATTCAAATTTACAAAGAAAAGCCTATTTAGCAGGCTCGCTTTTGTAATGGAATTTTCCTTTTTCAATCAAATCTTGCCTTTCATCAGTACAGACGGCAAAAGTAAAACCATCCTGTAATGCATAAGAACCGTATTCTCCTTGTTTATTCAATGCCAAAAAACCAACTTGAATATCCTTCGCGATGTCTGGCTTTTTCTTTACGATACGCAATACCGCTTCTTTACAAGCGTCTTCAGGGGAATACCCTTGTCGCATCAACTCCACCACTAAAAAGCTGCCAACGGTACGAATCACCTCTTCACCAACGCCCGTGGAAGTAGCGCCACCAACTTCGTTATCGACATACAATCCTGCTCCAATGATCGGACTATCGCCAACACGTCCATGCATCTTAAACGCCATGCCACTCGTTGTACAGGCACCGGATAGATTACCTTCAGCATCCAAAGCTAGCATTCCTATAGTATCGTGATTATATTGATTTCCTGGTAATTTCTCTGTTGCGAACGACTTGTTCTCAATGTTCATCACAGGATTATATTTCTTTTCTTTTAACCATTCTTTCCAAGCCTCCTCAGACTCCGGAGTAAGTAAATTTTCTCTTTGAAAGCCATTCTCCAGTGCAAATTGCATAGCCCCTTCACCTACAAGCATCACATGTGGAGTCTTCTCCATGACTAATCGAGCTACCGATATGGGGTGTGCGATATGCTCCATTGCAGCAACAGAACCGCAATTGCCGAGTTCGTCCATAATGCAAGCGTCTAAAGTGACGTGACCATCGCGATCAGGATATCCACCTTTCCCAACAGTGTGATTAGTTAAATCCGCCTCAGCAATCTTCACACCCTTCTCAACGGCATCCAAAGCGCGACCACTTTTTCCTAGAACTTCCCACGCAGCTTTATTTGCCGCCACTCCAAAATCCCATGTCGAGATAACAATAGGTTGCTTCCCTTTAGATGTAGGTTTTTTAGAATTCTTACAGGATGTCGTCGAGGCCAAGGCACTCAAACTTGCTGCACCAATGACGCTTTGTATAATAAATGTTCTTCTTGAATTCATATGGGTTTATTTGTTCTTATTGATTAAAGAAAAACAAATATACTTCCTTTCACGATAATATCTACCCTTTAGCAAAATGACAAGTTTTGCAAGATTAAACGATAAATGTTGCAAGGATATGCAAGATTTTATGCAATTGTGGATAAAAAGCTGTGAAAAATAGGTAATATAACCAGATTTATTCGCATATTTATGCACATTTACCTTACTAGTTAGCATTTTAATCGATAACAATGAACAAGAAATTAATCCATATTGTTTGTTTATCCCTTTTCGCTGCACAATTCACTTATGCACAAAGCGATTCCAGCATTTTCAAGAGAGTACAAGAGGTTGTTACACAGGCGAAACAAAATTTTGCACCTGATAAACGAACTAAAATTGTTGCATTAACGCAATCCGATATCAATCGAAATATTTATATCATTGAATCAACGGAGCCCGCAGCAAATGATTTCATAAACCAACACTTGAAAGAATTAAGAGCGGACATTAAAATCAAAAATCTCCCTGACTCATCTGTCGCAGACAAGACGCATGGCGTGATAAATTTATCTGTAGCCAACTTACGAACACAGCCAGGAAATGCTTCGGAAATGGCCACTCAAGCCATCTTGGGAACACAGGTAGATATCCTACAAAAAGATAAAGGTGAATATCGTGTAAGAACACCCGAAGGTTACATTTCTTGGATACCAAGTTCATCAGTCGTACCTATGGATCAATCGACTTTCGATCAGTGGAAACGACACGAGAAAGTTATTTACACGCAAGAGTTTGGAAAATCATATTCCAAACCAGATCTAAAAAGTATGCGTGTTTCGGATTTAGTCTACGGAAATATTCTCCAATTAATCGGAAAAGAAAAGGGATTCTTTAAAGTGGCTTATCCAGACAAACGGATTGCTTACATACCAGTTAGCGAAGCATTAAGTTTCAAAGCTTGGTTAGCAAGCCGATCGTTGACGTCGGAAAATGTATTATCAAGTGCTAAAACCATGATGGGGCTACCCTATCTGTGGGGAGGAACCTCAGTGAAGGGTGTCGATTGTAGCGGATTTACAAAAACGGCCTTTTACATGAATGGATATGTAATTCCAAGGGACGCTTCTCAGCAAGTGTTAGCAGGCGATAAGATTGATATTTTAGATGCTGATGGGCATTTTGATCCAACTAAGGCATTAAAAAATCTTAAACCTGCCGATCTATTGTTCTTTGCATCTGGCAAAAACTCAAATCCAAACGCGCGTGTTACCCATGTTGCGATGTATATTGGAAACGGTGAGTTTATCCACGCAGCTGGATCTGTTCGTATCAATTCAATGCTGAAAGACGCTGCAAATTACGATGATTTTCAAACTCGTACAGTAGTTGCAGCAAGAAGATATATTGGCGCAGAAGACCCACAAATTGAAGAAATAAAAAACAACCCATATTACAAATAACAAACCAATGAATACAGTTTGGGAAACTAAAAAAATGGGGAAATTCACCCTGAGATACAAACCTTATACCCTAGAGTTAAGGCATGTATTTACTGTAGCATCCTTCAGTCGATCGACGACACCTGTTGTGTTAACAGAATTGGAATATGAAGGTCATGTGGGATATGGCGAGGCTAGCATGCCACCTTATCTCGGTGAATCGCAAGAAAGTGTAATGAGCTTCCTAAGTAAGCTAGATCTTTCTCGCTTCTCCTCACCATTTGAAACAGCAGAAATATTAGGCTATGTAGACAAAGTCGAAGCAAAAAATACAGCCGCTAAAGCCGCCGTAGATATTGCGCTGCACGATTTATTAGGCAAATTAATGGGACAGCCTTTCTACAAAATTTGGGGGCTAAATCCTGATTTGATACCGCCAACGTCTTATACAATCGGTATCGACACAGAGGAAATGATTCGCAAGAAAGTCGCAGAAGCTGGACAGTTCAAAATTCTAAAAGTTAAATTGGGACTAGATACCGATAAGATGATCATCGATACGATACGTTCGGTTACAGATGTACCGCTTTGTGCCGATGTGAATCAAGGGTGGAAAAATAAAGAACAAGCATTGGAAATGGCAAATTGGCTTCACGAGCGTAATGTTGTTTTCTTGGAGCAACCTATGCCTAAGGAGATGATCGATGAGAATGCTTGGCTAACGGCAAATTCACCGATTCCAACAATTGCAGACGAAGGTTGTCAACGATTAGCTGATGTCACCGCATTACAGGGGGTATATACGGGCATTAACATTAAACTGATGAAATGTACAGGCATGCGCGAAGCGAAGCAAATGGCGGAGCTTGCAAGATCTTTAAACATGAAAGTCATGTTAGGGTGCATGACGGAAACTTCATGTGCTATTTCTGCCGCTGCACAACTCGCACCACTTGTTGATTGGGCAGATCTTGACGGCGCGTTATTAATAGGAAACGACATTTATGACGGTATGTATGTGGAAAACGGAATCTGCAAATTACCCGACCGTCCTGGAATAGGAATTATTAAAGCATAACAAACAAAAAATTACCTAAAAAACAATTCAAACACCTCGATTATGAAACATCATTTACTCACTTCCATGTGTGTAATGGCTTGCGCGAGCATTCAAGTCGTTAACGCACAACAGATCGCAGTAGCTGGTAAAGTTTCAGACCAAAATGGAGCTCCTCTAAGTGGAGTAACAGTTACGGTAAAAGGCACTTCCATAAGTACCGCAAGTAATGATAATGGTCTGTTTACTTTAAATGCTGATCACAATGCCACCCTAGTCTTTACAGCTGTTGGATACCAAACTCAAGAAATTGCAGTGGCTGGTAGAAAGACTTTAAATGTAACTCTAAATAGCGGCGACCAAGTAATTGATGAGGTCGTTGTTACCGCCCTAGGAATTCAAAGAAGTGAAAAATCCCTAGGATACTCAACGCAAAAGGTCAGCGGCGACGATTTAACGTTTACAAAAGATAATAACGTATTGGGTTCTTTGGCAGGAAAAGTAGCAGGAGCTCAGGTAACCGGTTCTTCTGGGGCCAGTTTGGGAGGAACACAAAAAATAAAAATTAGAGGTATCAATTCAGTAACTGGCGGTGGACAACCTTTAATGGTAATCGACGGAACACCTATTTCGAATGCAAACTTCAGTAGTTCCAATGGCAATGGTGTCGATTTAGGTAACGTTGGACAAGATATAAACCCAGAAGACGTTGAAAGCATTAACGTTTTAAAAGGTCCTGCTGCTTCTGCTTTATATGGTCTCAGGGGACAATATGGAGTAATCATGATTACCACGAAAAAAGGTAAAAAGGGACCTAAGTCGGTATCAGTTGATCTTAATTCAGCAACTTCATTTGAGCAAGTTGGCAATTTTATGCCACTACAAAACATTTATGGCGTTGGAAACAATCAAAACTTCTTAAAACTTGGATCTGGCGAATTGTATGTAAATGGTAATGATGAGTCTTGGGGTCCAAAAATGGACGGAACTCCAGTACGCATGTACTACAGCTTTTATCCGCAGGACGCTGATTACGGAAAAACAACAGCATTTCTTCCTCAGCCCGATAACATTAAAGACTTTTTTCAGACAGGGTTAAACACCAATAATGGATTAACGATTAGTGGCGGAGCAGAAAATTCTTCCATCCGCTTCTCTTATAACAATACATATATTAAAGGAACATATCCTAACACATGGTTAAAACGCAACAACTTTGCAGTTAACGGATCCTTAGATATAACAAGCAAATTAACCGCTTCGGCAAATATTAATTATGCGAACAATAAAGGTCAACGGCCTGTGATGGGTTACCAAGGGTCATTCACTGGAGCGACACAATGGTTCCAACGTAATATAGATATTAATCGGTTGAGAAATTATCGTTATGAAGATGGCACCATTATGAATTGGAATGTGAACCCTGTTGCTGCGACAGGATTACTTGTCAACAACACGCCATCAGACTGGAACAATCCCTTCTTCGATGCTTATGAAAATCTAAACAACGATTCTAGAGATCGTATTTTTGGGGATATAGGTTTAACTTATCAAGTGTTGCCAGAATTAAAGCTATCTGGATTCATAAGAAAAGACCAATTTACCCAAAATACGAGTCGCAAACTAGCATTTGGAGGTCGCTCAGAATCAGGGACAGGCTCATTTTTATCGTCTCACGGATATTCAGTCGGTAAATTTCAAAATGATGAAATGAATTATGAATTTCTTGCAACATATGATAAACGGTGGAATGATTTGACTTTAAATGCGAACGTTGGTGGTAATATCTATAATCGCCAATACGACTACTTAACTCAAAAAACCCAAGGAGGATTAAGTTCCCCAGGATTCTTTAATATTGAAGGTTCTATCGATCGTCCACTTGTTGAATCTTATTCATTAAAGAAACAAATACGTTCATTCTACGCAATGGCATCTTTGGGATATAAAGACACATATTTCCTAGATGCTTCGATAAGACGCGATATCTCCTCTACGCTACCGAAAGAAAACAACTCGTATTGGTACCCTTCGGTTTCTGGATCATTTGTATTTAGCAACTTATTAGAACCCTCTTTCTTGAGTTTTGGAAAACTTAGAGCATCATATGCTGTCGCTGGTGCTGATGTGGATCCATTTGATATTTTATTGAATTATAATGTAGGAAGTGTCTATGCTTCTACCACGCAAACTATCCCGACATTAACTTTGCCAGACATTTTAAACAACGTCAATTTAAAACCATCGTTCGCGCATTCTTATGAAGTTGGTATGGATCTTAAATTCTTGAAGAACAGATTGGGAATTGATTTCACATATTATCAACAACGCAACAAAGATCAGGTTATTAGTTTAACGACTCCTTCGGGAACTGGTTACAGCAAAGCGACAGTTAATGCAGGCGATATCGAAAATAACGGTATAGAGGTTTCTATACACGGAACACCTGTAAAGAACGAGAATTTCTCTTGGAATATGACGTTAAATGGTGCGAGGAACAATAGTAAAATCCATCAACTAATTGATGGTATTGACTCCTATGAATTGGGCTCAAATACTTATTCTAGTCAAACAGTTTATCTTTATGCTAATAAAGGTCAAGCATTCGGGACATTAGTTGGACCGGGGTACAAACGTGATGAAGCAACGGGAAAAATTCTATTGAATGCATCAAACCTCCCGATACAAAAGCCAAATGTAGACTTTGGTTCTGTTTTACCTGACTTTACAGGAGGTTTTCTGAACTCGTTTCAATACAAAAATATTGATTTGAATGCTATGATTGATTTTCAAGCTGGTGGCCAGTTCTTTAGTTGGTCAAAGATGCTCGCAGTTAAGTCTGGACAAGCGGAAGAAACAGCAGCGATAAATTCAAACGGCAAAAATGTTCGCGATCCCCTTGCTGATGGAGGAGGTTACGAAATCAACGGAATCTCAGAAGCCACAGGTGAAGAAGTTAATGCGTTTGTAGACGCAAGAACCTATTTCAGAAACAACATCGGAACCAGTATCTATGAAGAATGGCTTTATGATGCCTCTTACATTAAACTTCGTGAAGTAAGTTTAGGATATACTTTTAATAAAAATCAATTGGGGAATTCAGCTTTCAAAGCAATCCGAATTGCTGTTATCGCTAGAAATCCTTGGATGATCTGGCAAAAAGCACCTAAAGGTCTAGATCCGTCCGAATTATCGTCGGGAAGTGCATCCATAAGCTGGATCGAAAAAGGCGAGTTACAAACAGTTCGCTCTTATGGTTTCAATTTAAGTGTTAAATTTTAAAAATGGCTATCATGAAAAATAAATTTCTAAAATATATGTTTATTGCTCTGATACCAGCAGCAGTAAGCTCATGTACGAAATTTGATGATTCGTACTATCAAAACCCAAACAAACCAACTGAGGCCTCGGGAACTCAGCTAATTGCTAACGCTCAGTTATTCTTACCTAGCTTAAGCTCAAGCGCTTACGGAGTTCACTATCCGCAATATTTAAGTCTTACTACCTATACAGATAATACTAGATTTCTAACAAAGAATTTTGACTTTGAGACTTGGTATGTAGGCCCTTTGATGAATCTTGAAGAAGTATTGAAAAAAGGTGAAACCTTATCCGCAGTTGATGGGCCTGTGGTTAACCAGATCGCAATAGCTAAAATATTGAAAGCATTTTTCCTGTGGAATGTTACCGATAGATGGGGCGACGTTCCGATGTCGGAAGCATTCAAAGGAATTGAGATTCCAAATCCAAAATACGATAAACAGGAAGATATTTATAAAGCTCTTTTTAAGTTGCTAGATGAAGCGAATACTTCAATCGTATTAACGAATGGAACTATTAAAAATGACATTATCTATAAAGGAGATATGTCTAAATGGAAAAAACTTGCGAATTCAATTCATATGTTGATGGCATTGAGGTTATCGAAAGTGAATCCAACACTTGGTAAATCGGAATTTGCGAAAGCATATCAAGCAGGAGGTTTTTCTACGATGAAAGACAATTTTTCCTATCCTCACTTAAATCAAGCGGCAAATCAGAATTTCTGGTATAATTCATTTAGTACGCTAGGCCGTAAATGGTATGCGCTGTCGAAACCTTTGGTAGATCAAATGGCTCCATTCAATGATCCTCGCTTATCGGTTTACGGAGACAGCTTAGCAACTGGCGGATATGCAGGCTTAGAATTCGGAAAGGCTGTTCCCAATCCAGACGTAGACATTCCTAAGGTTTCGTTATTAGGAAGCAAACTTCGCGCACAAGATGCACCAGTACATTTAACAACTTATGCTCAATTATTATTAGCGCAAGCAGAAGCAGCAAAATTAGGTTGGCTACCAGGGGGTGATGCGCAGGCAAAGACTTGGTACGATGAAGCAATCAAACAATCAATCTTACAATGGACTGATTCTGACGAAAAGGCCGAGGCTTATTTAGAGGAAACTGCAATCGCCTATCAACCAGCAAAAGCGTTAGAACAGATTGCGACGCAACGTTGGATACATGTATTCCCATATGGTTATGAGGGATGGGCAGAATGGAGAAGGACTGGTTTCCCAAAACTAATGATAGCTTCAGATATCAACAATGGTAAAATGCCTAGAAGAGACGGATATCCTGTGAACGAAGCTGTAAACAATAAAGCAAGTTATGACGCAGCTGTTTCAGCATTTCCATACGGAGGAGAAGACAACTTAGATAGTAGAGTTTGGTGGGATAAACCATAAAATGCTATATGTATAAAAACAAGAAAGAGCTGGCAATTGCCAGCTTTTTCTTGTTTTTATACACTATCTTTCGGTCAAGTACCAAACCTATTGATGGTATTCTTCGTCGCTCACCTCTTCTAACCAAACTGTCTCTCCTTTTTCACGCCCGGTGATAGCGACTTGAACAAAAGCTGTATCGGCACTAGCACCATGCCAATGCGGGATATCAGCAGGACATTTAATAGCATCCCCTTTACGTAGTATTTGTTTTGGCTTTCCCTTTTCCTGATAGTAGCCAACTCCATCAATAGCCAATAATATCTGCCCCGCAGGGTGCGTATGCCATTTACTTCTAGCTCCAGCTTCGAAAGTAACACTTCCAACGGAGTTCGAATTCAAACTATCTGCATCAATGAGCGGTTGTAAATACGTAGTTCCCACAAAATTAGCATTTGTGATTTTCTCCCCTCGAGGAAATACAAGGTCAGCATTCTGTTTATCTATATTCAATTTCGAATCATTTTTACAAGCTACAACTGTTAATGTAAGCAAAGTAAGGATGTAATATATATTCTTCTTCATTAGTTAATTATAAGTTCTTTTGATAAAAATCTACCAATCTATTAACGGCCTGATTGACATAAATGGGCTTCCAATAGGTTTCTATATGACTAGCACCTTCAATGACAAACAGCTCCTTATCTTTTGCATTAACCGCCTTAACGAAAATTTCGTCAGTCATGTATTTCGTATCGGCTTTACTACCTGCAATCATGAGTAGTGGTTGATTGATCAATTCAATTTGATTAGAAGCGTCCCAAGTCATTAAATCCATCAAACTACTTGTCGTATACAGAAATGTCGAATTGGGATGAGCATGCGTTCTATAGTAATATTCGAATCCCTCGCGATAAAGCATTGTGGAGGTTTTTGCAATTTCTTCATCTGTAACACTAGATACACCTGTTAGTGGGCTTTCATTTCCCGCCGCTTCCGATGCTCTAGCTTCAGAAGCAAGCTGCAAACGATCTTGAATGTTATTTAATTGAGAATTTTGAAATCCATTTCGTCTAACTTCTCCAGAATTGAACATACTCAAAGTGGCCAGAGCCTTAAATCGCTTATCTGATTGCGCTGCTTTTAGGCTGTATCCACCACCACCGCAGATTCCTAACAATCCAATCCGTTTACTATCGACACCTACAAATTGCGAGATAAAGTCTGCCATTCCATGTATATCCTCTACGCGAAACTGAGGTTTGTCCTGGTGACGTGGAAAACCACCGCTTGCTCCTTGGTAGGCTGCATCAGCAGTAATGGTAATATACCCTGCTTCTGCTAAACGTTGTGCATACAATCCCGTTGTTTGTTCCTTTACACCACCATTTGGATGCGCTAATACAATTGACGGATACTTTTTTGAGGAATCATAGTCTGCCGGTGTATACACATTCGCCTTGATATCAATTCCATTCAGCTTATACGATACCGGGTGGATGTTGACTTTACCTTTTACATTCTCTGTGATAGCCCCCTCATATACCAAAGTGTAAGGATTTTCATCAGCTTTCTGATGATACTGGGCGTTCACCGTATCTGCAGTAAATGTTGACATCGCAACAGCGACTATCGAAGTTATTCTCTTCATCTTACTTATCATTATTAGCCTATATTATTTATCTAAACCTTTTTCCTTCAACCAGCCGGCCAACAGATTAGCAACGGCCACATTGTTCAAGTCTGACATTAAAAAATGCGTATTACCATAAATTCCAATTGCTGGAAGATGAACTACCTGAGCATCGCCACCATGCTTATTGATTGCAGCAACCCAAAGCTTTGCCATCTCAAGTCCCGAGCGCCAATGATCTTTGTTCCATACATTTGTCGGATCTTTAGCAATATTGTCTCCATAGTAGATGATTATTGGCCGCGTTGTCAATTTTTTAAAATCAGCAAGCGGGATCTCTACGCCACTCAGGGCACCGAATAGACCATTTGATTGTATAGGAGCAGGAACTTCACCACTTGGAAATACAAACCCACTATAAGGTTCATAGGCAACGACCGCTTTGACCTGCGTATTCTGAATTGCTGTCAGCCATCCTGGACCGCATCCCTGGGAATGTGTAATTAAAATACCATCACCAATGTTATCGAATACTTGAGACACCGCCGATGAAACTACTTTCGCATCAAAATTGCCCGTGTTTGGCGTCATCTGACGATAAAATTGCTCCAAGGAGTAAGCATCTTTTGGAAACTGAACATTTGGGAAGTAATCTGGATAATTCCCTATACGAAATTGCGTAAACCAAAACTGTTCATCAGTAACAGGCTTAACACTTGCTTCTACGGTACTTTTTCCAGCCTCACCACGTCGAGGTTGATCTAGCAGATAAACGCCATAGCCCTTCCCTAGAAAAATATTCTGAAATCCATCACGACCATCGGGTGTCGATTCCCAAGTTTTCTTCGATTGGCCAGCACCATGAAGGAATACCAAGGGTAATTTCTTTGCTTTCCTCGGAACTTGATAAAAGACATAAGCATGATCCCCGTGGAACGTTTGACCTTCGGGCTTCAAAGCATTATCAACATCAAAAGTACCTGCAGTCGTTAAAGTCGTACCACCAACTAAAAAACTACCTTGCGATTGAATACGCAAGTCTGTTTTATTGTGTACAAACTTCTTACTTTGTGCGCTTACAGTAGCAGTCAAAATCATCATCATTATAAAACACGTACCAAATCTCATCTTCATTTATTTTCGTTTTTCTATAACCTTATCAAGCACTTTTTGTGCGGCTTCGGCGTCTGTTTCTCCTATTGTTAATCTTAAGACATCAACATACTGTTGTAACTGTTCCGGCGATAATCCCACGTTTAAGCAGATCGTTAGGTGAGAGTTCAACATGGGCTCAGCCTGTCCAATTGCCGCCAATACGGAAACGGTAACTAGTTCTCTTTGAGCATAAGTCAACACATCGCGTTCAAAAATATCCGCGAATAAATGCTCTTTTAAAAAGCGGTCGATTGTTGGTGCAAAAGCTGAATAACCCGAGAGCGTATCTGCTTGTACCGTCTGCGTTAATTCGCCAAGAATCTTCTTTCCACGATCATATTTGTTACTTTCAATATCTACATTGGAAGCTTGCTTTCCCATTTCATCTTTGATCCCTTTTTCTTGACGTTCGCTCAGCACTTCCATAAATGTTTGTAATCCCCGAATACTACGTGGAAATCCGCAATAAGCATAGGTGTGAATGAGAACTTCTTTTATTTCATTCACCGTGAGTCCATGCTCTAATCCCCGATTAAGGGCGACCTTCAACTTTTCCAAATCTCCTTTGCCGGTCAAAGCCGAAATACTGATCAAACTTTGATCACTAGCACTCAATTTACTTACAGCTTTATTCTGTGCCATTAAATGGGTATTTGTAAATACGGAAATGATGACCAAACCTAAAAACACTAGTTGCTTCATATCTTTTAATTATTACACAAAGGTCTGGGATTAAATGCGATAAACTTGTAGACACACTACGGTTATTATTACCAATATTACTGTTTACAGCAATTTTGTAAAAGAGAGCGCTAGTAGCTCCCAAACTTCTCCCCGCTTCTCATAGACTTCGGTGACCATAAAATTATTACTCACTTCATTCCCACCGACAACCGCCAAAAGTGTAATCTTATTTAATAAAACCGCAGTATTTTCAATAATGTTTACCGAAACTTCATGAATATCGGCTTTCTTATACCATATATTCCCATTTCGAATAACATCGATTTCCGCAGCTTTTCCCCAAGCACCTCCCATATGTACGAAAACTGACTTTTCATGAAATAAACGATCTAACTTTTTAACATCTTTCTCTGCCATCCATTGCCACTTGTCCTTCGATAACTCAATGATTTGTTGGTCCAAGCTCGTTTGAGCTGATGCTGCGGAGATTCCAACAAAAATTAAACACAATCCAACGAGTATACTTTTCATATTTTTTTATGATTAAATTGAAACTTATTATTAATTGCAACGCGAAACCCTTAATTGATAAAAGTCGCTTATTAGATTCCTAGCAAATCATAAATTGCACACTTCAAAGTTCTACGTAAATATTCGAATAGGACTTATATGAATTACGGATTGAGCTACCAAAATCACTGATTGCTAATCCATAACATAAAAGAACGTAATCGAATATGTATTTTTGATTTTCATACTTAAACAACTGGAAGCATGGACGAGATGATTAACTTCAGCAGTATCAAAGAATATAACGCGTTCAACAACAATGAAACGTTACATCCTTTAATTAGTGTGGTACATTTGGACAAAGCCAATCCAAGGAAGCTCACTCGACTTCGCTATGAATTCTACACCATCTTCTTTAAGCAAATTCACTGCGGCGATCTACGCTACGGTTTACATAATTATGATTACGAAGAGGGCACCTTAATATTTCTTGCACCAGGACAGGTAATTGGACAAAATGCCGAGGAATACTATCAACCGCAGGGAATTGCCTTGGTCATCCATCCAGACCTCATAGCAGGAACTACGCTAGCAAAAAACATAGGTGATTACCATTTCTTCTCCTATGCCGTCAATGAGGCCTTACATCTATCCGAACAGGAACGTAAGATTATTTTAGACTGTTTTTCCAAAATAGAATATGAATTACAACATGCGCTGGACAAGCATAGTAAACAACTCATTATTTCTAATATTGAGCTGTTTTTAAATTACTGTACAAGGTTTTATGATCGTCAGTTTCTTACCCGAGAAAATGTAAACAAATGAGTCATGGAACGATTTGAGCAGTTGCTTAACGAATATTTCGCTGGCGATAACCCGCAAGACATTGGACTACCCGCCGTTTCTTGGTTTGCGGAACAACTGCATTTATCAGCAAATTATTTTGGAGACCTCATCAAAAAAGAAACTGGAATTTCACCGCAGGAATATATTCAAAATAAGGTCATTCATATTGCTAAGGACCGAATATTTGATAACAGCAAAAGCATCAGTGAAATAGCTTTTGAACTAGGTTTTAAATATCCGCAACATTTTACTCGACTATTCAAGCAAAAAACAGGGATTACTCCTGTTGCTTTCCGAAATTTGAATTGATAGAAAAGAGAGATTATAACGAAACAGCGCGTGCTACCGATAAGTAGCACGCGCTGTTTTTTTTATTGTATCCTATTTTTGAGAAGCCCTGCTTCTTTCAAAGGTTTTTCGAGATCAATTAAATAGCCATTTAGAATCGCATATTTCAATTTTCCGGTAGAATCGCCAATGTAAAAATTGGCCGTGCCACCTAAATCAATAAAAGGTGTAGTTGCAAAAACTGTTTTACTAAAAACCTGAATTGGCAAATTATGTAGAAGTCCCTCTTCTGTTGGCAAAAGTTGAGTGATTTGCACGCCCATATATCCTTTCTTCAAAAGATCATAAGCAATCGCAGGTGTCAAGGCAGCGAAATTCGGAAGAGGCTTCGGTGCAATCTTAGCAGGAATAAATTTCAAGCCCTCGGCTTCTACTTCATCATAGCCATAGGATTCTGGTAAATCACCAATATCCTCTATGCGTCCACGAACAAAATAATCTCCACCGATTGTATTCTCTCCCCTACGTACCGCAATATCACTCGTTAAAGGGATAGAATCGTTGCCAAATGATAAACCGCGAATAACAATATCATGCATTTGACTTGCATTAAATGGAATTTCCTCATAACCCTTCGCATCGTAATTCTCGTAGCTTCCTTGCGCAATCTCTATTAAGGCATTTAGGATAATAATGAAATTGAGCTTACGGATTTCTTGCTTTTCCGGATCCCCTTTCATTCCGCCCGATTCAATTAACACTGTACTCGCTCCCCAAGATTGAAAATTATCTCCAAAGCCTCGTGGCGTGTAGGTGTCGTCGTATTTAGCCACCGCATCAGGAACATACTGTTGAAGAATCTTATTCATGCCAACGATTATTTGCATCGCTCCTTCACGCACTTCATTCACGCCGCGCTCCGTATTGTAGGCCGGAGCTAATAACGATATACTAACGGGATTTTTTGTATTTGGCACATTATAATAAATGTTCTGATCATGAAGATTAAATCCATAGCGTGGCTGGAAGCTCTTCGCTCGAGATTTCAATAATGCACCCTCTACGGTTTGATTAGCACGAGCATCCCTATTTAAGTCTATACTTTGTGCATTGCGGCGTAAGAATCGTTCTGCGCCATCAGGATTAAGCATGGGGATAAATCGTATATTCAAATTCTCCTGAAGTACTGTTCTAATGCTATCGAAACCATCTCCCTTTCCTTCCAAGAAATTGAAAAGATCAAACAATGCCATAGTCGCTGTTGGCTCATCGCCGTGCATTTGTGACCAAAGCATTACTTTTTTGTCTCCTTTACCATAGGCTAACTCAAATATTGCACGACCTTCAACAGATTTACCTATTTGATCAATCTGAAATAGATTGCTCTTTTGATGTACCTGAATTAACGAATCAACATCTTTATGTTTAAACCGACGATGAAATAGCGCCGATTCTTTGTATTTAGCATGCATGGCGTTCCATTGGCTACTGTCTACTTGTATACCCCCAATTGTTCCATGCTTAGAAGAGTCAAAAGGATTACTACAGGATGTCAAAGCCAACAGGCCTAAGGAAACTAAGAATAACTTCATATTAAATTAACGCTTTTTCTAAGATCTCTATTGTTCCTTTATCTGCATCTAGGCGAACTTTCACCCCGACAGGCAATAAGAACTGATCATCGATATGCCCAATTACCGCCCCCGTGTAGGCCGGAATATTTAATGGTTTTATGAAATCCCGGAGGATTTGATCTAGGTTTAAGGAACCATAGCCGCCCGATGGGGAGCAGCCTGTACATTTTCCGAAAACAAAACCCTTGATTTGCGAAAGTATACCCGCATTCATTAACTGGCAGAACATACGATCTACCTTTTCTGGACTTTCATTAATCTCTTCAAGAAATAGAATGCTGTCCTTAAAATCAGGAAGGTAGGGCGAACCACAAAGACCAGATATTAAAGTCAAGTTTCCTCCTAATAATTTTCCTTCTACAACTCCTGGATTAATAGTGGTTATACGATCCTTGTACTGTACGATATTGTCTCCCTTTTTCGCTGGATTAGCAAAGGTGACCAATTTATTATCGATAAACTGATCCTTAAAGGTATTGGCAACAAAGTTACTCCAATTAGAAGTACCTACCGGACCGTGGAAAGTTACTAAGCTAGCCTTTGCTTGAAAGGCCATAATCAGCGCAGTGATATCACTATAGCCTAAGAGTACTTTAGGATTATTAGCAATCAATTTATAATCAATCTTTGATAACAAACGCGAAGCACCAGCGCCACCACGAATACATAGAATTCCAGCAACTGATTTATCCGCAAACATTTGGTGTAAATCCTCCAATCGTTGCGCATCAGTACCGGCTAAATTGCCATAACGTTCGCGTATATATTTTCCTTCTTTGACCTTGAAACCAAAGTATGATAAGACTTCCTTCGTCAACGTAATGGCATCTTCATCACCTAAGGCACTTGCAGGTGTGATAATCCCGATGGTGTCGCCTGCCTTCAATACATTTCCCTTCAATAAAGGTTTTACTTGTGCTGCCATCGCTAAGGCATCTGAACTCCCTGCGAATGGAAGCGCAGCCATCCCTAAACCTAGGGATTTTAAGAATGAACGTTTATCCATTATTATCTATTAAAAAGTAAACGATGACCTGAACCTACTTCTATAATTTGACCATTGCTATATGCGATGTTTCCAGAAACTAGCGTGTGTTCAATAGTCGACGAGAAAGTATATTCTTCAAATGGCGACCAGCCACATTTCGATAAAATATTAGTTTTATTAACCGTATAGGGTTTATTCAAATCTACTAAAACCAAATCTGCCCAATAGCCTTCACGAATATATCCACGTTGTTCAATCTGAAATAAGGTCGCCGTATTATGCGCTGTCTTTTGAACTAATTGTTCCAAAGTCATTTTTCCTTGCTTCACTAAATCTAGCAGCGCTTGAAGGGCATGTTGCACTAAAGGTCCTCCCGATGGTGCCTGCAAATAAGGTTGTGATTTTTCCTCGAAAGTATGTGGAGCGTGATCTGTGGCAATCACATCGATATGCCCATCCAATACCGCTTTTAGGATTCCATCTCGATCCGTTGCTGTCTTTACTGCAGGGTTCCATTTAATGAAATTACCTTTAGTTTTATAATCTGCATCCGAAAACCAAAGATGGTGAATACAAGCTTCTGCTGTTATTCTCTTTTGTTCCAAAGGGATTGTATTTTCAAACAAGGCTGTTTCTCGAGCCGTAGAAATATGTAAGATATGCAATCTAGTATTGTTCTTTTTAGCAAGTTCGACTGCTTTCGAAGAGGATAGATAGCAAGCTTCCGCTGAACGAATAAGTGGATGCATTTCAATGGTGACATGCTCTCCATATTTTTCCTTATAGGCCGCAAGATTAGCTTGAATGGTTGCTTCATCCTCACAGTGTGTGGCGATTAAGGTTGGCGCTTGAGAAAAAATAGCTTCCAACGATTGTTCATTATCCACCAACATATTCCCTGTTGAGGAACCCATAAAGATCTTGATACCACAGACATCGCGTGGATTCGTTTTCAAGACCTCATCTAGGTTATCATTCGCTGCCCCCATGAAAAAAGAATAATTCGCTAAGGAGCTATCTTGCCCTATATCGTATTTATCTTGCAACAATTTTTGTGTCAAGGTATTTGGTACCGTATTAGGCATCTCCATAAAAGAGGTAGTACCACCTGCTACGGCAGCGCGACTCTCTGTAAAGATATTGGCTTTATAAGTTAAACCCGGCTCACGGAAGTGAACTTGATCATCAATCAATCCCGGAAATAAGTGTAAGCCATCCGCATTAATTACCTTTTCAGCGTGCGCATCAATCGTACTAGCGATTTTGTCTATACGCCCATCTTTAATCAATAAATCTTGCGCCTTAATCTCCCCTTCATTGACAACCTGCGCATTCTTGATAAGTATTGTAGACATGTATATTTTTTTTAGGATAAACAAATATACTAAATAGGAATTTCTAAGGCAGATTTATTCGGTATTATGGTCAAACGTTCCTTCAGGAACATAAAATAATTCCAATTCTCTTTTATCATTTAAAATTCTGCAGGCTCCATTCTGCATTAGGAATAATTCATCGCTGATGGCTAATACATTATGATAGTCATGATCGGATATGAGAATTCCTTTTTTCGCTTTAAAAGAAAGAATCAATTCTTGAACCATATCCTTTAACAGCGGTGATAGGCCTGTAAATGGTTCATCTAATAGGATAAAAGTGGCCGGTCTATGGAGTATGAGTAAGATTTCTAAATAGCGAAGTTCGCCTCCGGATAAGTCAGCAATCGAGTCCTTCAAATGAGGCTGAATGAGCGGATTGCTTTGAATGGCCTGTAAAGATTCCTTCTGATCAATCATCATGTTGATAACACGATCGACTGTTAACCAAGTTGGTAGAAAAGTATCTTGAGGAAGGTAGCAAACCTCAGTAGTTAAGTATGCCTTGTTGACGCGTTTTCCATTCACCCGTATAAATGCATGAGCAGGTCGAACGGTCCCGAAAATTATTTTCATTAGTGTTGATTTCCCACAACCGTTTCTCCCCAGCAAACCTGTAATCTTGCCTGGACGAAGGATTAGAACGCCGCCATTAATTAGACGCTGATTATAATGATATTCAAATTCGATAGAATCCGCAAACAGTTCTTTTAACTCTTCCATAGTGAGCGAATAAAAAGGATGAGTATGCCTGGTGCTAAATTAAAAATCCAACAATAGGCCCAGAGTTTAAATCGAGAATAACCTAGGTTTCGAAAAAGGTATACGTATTTTTTAACGAACAATTCGGTAACAAACATGGATGCCAAAAATCCAAAGGTAAAGTAGCTGGTTGCCATGGCCAAAACCGACATGCTAAAACATCCCGTGATAAAGAGATTAATTAACAAAGCGGGCACATAAATAGGTCTAATATGTTTAAATTGAATAGGCATTCTTAAAGTTATTCAAACTTTAAGAAGCCTAATCATATTCTTTTTGCTTTTAACAGCTTTTAACAAGGAAAGGCGATTGCTTAATGATATCCTTCATAATATTCCCCTCCGCAGGTAGGTTGTTTTGGGTCGAAAATTGACAATGCTTTAAACAAGGATATTGCCATTTCTTTATGCCCTAAGCCGTTGGGATGTAGCGGATCATTTAAGAGTAATTTTGACCACTGATCTTTATATTTCGCTTTTAGTTCTCCGTTCCAAATCTCCCATTGATTCACAAAGATTACTTGTTCTTTTTGGACAACTTCACTCATCTTGATGACATAGTGTTTTAAGTTAGCACGTTCGGGTGCATGCGATTCGAGAATGGGTGTAGGACTTAACAATACCGGAATAGCCCCTAATGCGCGAATTTTTTGAAT
This sequence comes from Sphingobacteruim zhuxiongii, assembly GCF_009557615.1. Classification (NCBI taxonomy): domain Bacteria; kingdom Pseudomonadati; phylum Bacteroidota; class Sphingobacteriia; order Sphingobacteriales; family Sphingobacteriaceae; genus Sphingobacterium; species Sphingobacterium zhuxiongii. The sequence continues at coordinate 995,712 of NZ_CP045652.1, read as the reverse complement.
AAGCGTTTTTAAGTTTTCCCCATATTGTTCTACAGAGATTGCCTTGTCTGTGGCGGCATCATTGGTACCAATCATCAAGAAGACCACCTGAGGTTTGCTATGTGCTACGCGCCAGTCAAAATCGTCTAGCACATTTTTACTGGTATTTCCACTGACCCCCATATTAATAATTATATCGCGATATCTTCCCATCTCATAACGCACACGCTCAAAGAATATCTCCGAATAGGTACGCGAACCATGTGTATGTTTCGCCCCTTGGGTAATGCTATTTCCTGCAAAAAGCCAGGTAATGGGTGTTTTGCTTTTTAATAATGTTGCTATCGCTTGTTGATCTGGCAATGTGCTGTCGGCTAAAAGCTCCTGCTGGACGAATGGCTCGTTTCCCAGAAAAATAAAATTGGCTTTTGCGCTCGCATTGACGCTCAGAAATGTAGCACAGCAAGCCATGATTGCATGAGTTAGGTTCATGTTAGGTTTGATTTTTTTGAGAACAAGATACAAAACTTTATTCAAATCAATCCCTAAGGAATGCTTCGGATTAACTCCCAATCAGACCCGCTTCCGAAGGGGTTTGATTGGGATCTGTATTGGGTTTGAAAGGGATGTGAAAGGGATCTATACCAACGAAAGTGCATGTAAATTTTCAGTACTCCTAGTTTTCAAGCTTGTTCAAATGCATTTTACCTCTATTGTTTTTACTAAATAATTTAGTTTTAAACAAGTGTTGTTTACTAAATATTTTAGTATTAATTTTGTTTTGAAAACCTTTATTTAGGAGGGAATGATGGTAGAAGATAGACAAGCATTAATCAGTAAGCTGAAGAACGATATGTTGCTTTGGCAGGGAATAAAACCTCGAGATAGCCAAGAAGAACGTCTTGGGCTCGGCCCAATTGAGGAGGCTTTTCCTAACGGCATCTTTCCCAAAGGTAGTATCCATGAGTTTATTAGCACAGGTCGAGAAGAAGGTGCTGCTTCTTGTGGATTCATGAGTGCGCTACTAAGCAAATTAATGAAAAGCAAAGGCGTCTGTCTTTGGATTAGCAGCTTTAAATCGCTGTTTCCCATCGCAATTAAGACTTTCGGTGTGGAGCCTGAGCGCGTTGTGATTGTTTGTATGCAAAAGGAAAAGGATGTGCTTTGGGCGATGGAAGAGGCTTTAAAATGTCCGGGTATTTCGGGTGTTGTTGCGGAGGTTCATAAGCTTGATTATACGCAGACTCGCAGACTGCAACTTGCTGTAGAAAAGAGTCAAGTCGTCGGTTTTATTTTACGACACAACCCCAAAACATTGGTTGCTACCGCCTGTACTGCGCGTTGGCGAATTAAGCCTTTGGCGAGTTATGCTGCCGATGGGTTGCCTGGCATTGGTTTTCCGCGCTGGGATGTAGAATTGCTAAAGGTTCGTAATGGTAATCCTGGACGTTGGCAGGTGGAGTTTTCAACGCAAGGAATTCGTCCTATTTTTCAACAAGCAGAGCCTGCTATATTTTCCGAAAGAACACAGCAGACAGGTTAATGGACGATGAAAAAGAGATATGCTTCTATATGGTTTCCCTATTTGACAACCGATTGGCAGAGCAAGCGTAAGCCTGACTTACGGGACCTTCCTTTCGTATTTGCGAGTCCTGTGCATGGGCGCATGCTGATTAAGGCGGCCAATCCTGCCGCCGAGAAACATGCCATTGTACAAGGTATGCTTGTTGCCGATGCGAAAGCTTTTTTCCCCTCGCTAACGGTCTTGGATGAGCGTATAGGTCTTCAAGAAAAGTTATTAAAAGCAATTGGTCTTTGGTGCATCCGCTTTACCCCTATTGTTGCCTTAGATGAGCCCGATGGGCTTATTCTTGATATTAGCGGCTGTGCTCATCTCTGGTCTGGGGAAGAGAAATACTTGCAACATATTGTTTCCCGTTTTGCTCAATATGGCTATGAAGCGCGCATAGCAATAGCCGATAGCATTGGTGCCGCTTGGGCAGTAACACGCTATGGTAAACGAAATAGCATTATTCCCACGGGGCAACAATTGGAAGCCTTATTAAGTCTACCTCCCATGGCACTACGCCTAGAAGTACCTGTTGTTGAACGCATGTATCGCCTCGGCTTAAAACAGATTAAAAGTTTTGTAGGCATGCCTCGTTCAGTTCTACGTCGTCGTTTTGGAGATCATTCAGTCTTAAGATTAGCGCAGGCTTTAGGCTATGAGGAAGAATTTATACTTCCTTTAAAACCTATTGCTCCTTATGAGGATAGATTACCCTGTTTGGAACCAATTAATACCGATAAGGGAATTGAAATTGCCTTAGAGAAATTACTGGAAAGTCTTTGCAATCGACTAGCGAATGAAGGTAAAGGTATCCGAGAGGCTTCATTGACTTGCCATCGTATTGATGGGAAAATCGAACAAATTAGCATTGGCACAAGCCGCTCTACCGCTTATATACCGCATCTATTCAAATTATTCGCGCTCAAAATTTCACAGATTGAACCGGCATTAGGCATAGAACTCTTTGTCTTAGAAGCCAACAAAGTAGAAGATGCCGAAGCGAATCAAGAGATTTTATGGAATACGCGTACAGGCTTAGAAGATAGCGGGCTAACCGAATTGTTAGATCGTTTAAAAAATAGAGATATGGCTTGTGAAATTTTCCGTTACCTGCCAGCCCAACACTATTGGCCTGAGCGCTCCATGCGGCAAGTGGCTTCCATCGCGGAGAAATCGAGTTTCGACTGGCCTTTAGATCGTCCGCGACCAACTCGTCTGCTCGCTCAGCCGGAACGAATTAACGTCACGGCGCCTATCCCCGATTATCCACCTATGGTTTTCCAATATAAGGGACTTCGTCATCTTGTCCGCAAGGCAGATGGCCCCGAGCGTATTGAGCGAGAATGGTGGTTAGATCCGGGAGAACACCGAGATTATTATGCAGTGGAAGATGATAAAGGCCAACGCTACTGGCTATATCGTTCAGGGCATTATGGGGATAAAGAATCGGATCAGTGGTTTATACATGGTTTTTTCGCATAGCAGATGAGTTATATTGAATTACAGGTAACCAGCAATTTCAGCTTTTTGCGAGGTGCTTCTCACCCGGATGAACTGATGGAGCAGGCCGCAAAATTGGGGTATAAAGCCATTGCTATTAACGATAGGAATACTTTTGCTGGCATTGTTCGCGCACATGTGGCGGCAAAGAAACATGCTATTCGTCTGATTCCTTCCTGTCGATTAGATCTAATCGATGGACCTAGCTTGCTTGCTTATCCGACCGATCGCGCTGCCTATGGACGCTTATCTAGTTTATTAACGGTGGGGAATTTACGCGCAGAAAAAGGACAATGTCATCTCTATCGTAAAGATGTATATGCCTATGCCGAGGGGCTAAAGTTTGTCATGCTACCTCCGGAGAAGCTTGACAGCAGCTTTCATATCGATTTGGATTATATAGAAGCACTTCGCGATTATCAAGCTCATCTTGGGGAGCATCTTTATTTAGGTGCGAATCGACTGTATCGCGGGGATGACGCCAAAATATTATTCCGCCTGAATCAATCAGCAAAAGAGCTAAGCGTCAAGTTAGTTGCGCTGGGAGATGTCTACTACCATAGCCCAGAACGCCGCGAGCTTCAAGATATCCTGACCTGCATTCGTGAGAAATGTACAATACATACGGCAGGCTTTAAATTACATGCAAATGCCGAGCGCTATTTGAAACCGGCCGAAGAAATGGAACGTTTATTTCGGACATATCCAGAAGCAATTGATCACAGTGCGGAAATTGCGCAGGCTTGCCAGTTCTCCTTGGACAGCCTAGAATACGTCTATCCTGCAGAATTAGCTCCTGATGGACGAACGCCTCAAGAGGAGCTTATTCGTTTAACCTGGGAGGGTGCCAGATCTAAATTTGGAGACGATATTCCCGAGCATATTCTCAATACCATTCAGATGGAGCTAGACTTTATAGCCCGTAAGAATTATGCTTCTTATTTTCTGACCGTACATGATTATGTTCGCTTTGCTCGAGAGCGAGGGATCCTCTGTCAAGGACGCGGTTCTGCCGCCAACTCAACGGTATGCTTCTGCTTAGGCATAACCTCTGTAGATCCTTCCAAGATTAAATTACTCTTTGCTCGTTTTATGTCGGATGCGCGCGATGAACCACCCGATATTGATGTAGATTTTGAACATGAACGTCGGGAAGAAGTTATTCAATACATCTACGAGAAGTATGGTCGCCATCGGGCCGCCATTGTTGCTACGGTTACACAGGTTCGTTCGAAAGGTGCCCTTCGGGATGTGGCCAAAGCCATGGGGCTTTCCTTAGATGCGGTAGGTCGCTTATCGGGCGTGATTAGTAGCTATTGGGACAATCATATCGATCAGGAGCGATTAATTGAACAAGGCTTTAACCCAGAGGATCCCAATCTACAAAAGGTACTGGAGCTTGCTTATCAGTATATGGGTTTTCCAAGGCAACTGGGGCAGCATACAGGGGGCTTCGTAATTACGCAGGGGAACTTACATGAGCTCTGTCCGCTAATCAATGCACGGATGGAAGGTCGCACAAATTTGGAATGGAATAAGGATGACTTAGAAGCTTTAGGATTCTTAAAAGTGGATGTACTGGCTCTTGGTATGTTAACCTGCATACGGAAGGCTTTCGATTTAGCGAAAGAGCATTACCGTGAAGATTTTACGCTAGCTAACATTAAGCAGGATGATTCGGAAGTTTATGATATGATTTGTAAGGCCGATACCTTAGGTGTGTTTCAGATTGAAAGCCGTGCGCAGATGTCTATGCTTCCGCGTTTACGGCCTCGGGAATTTTATGATTTAGTCATTGAAGTTGCTATTGTTCGTCCTGGCCCGATACAGGGAGATATGGTACATCCTTACCTACGTCGTCGAAATAATGAGGAGCCCGAAGAATATCCGCAAGAGGAGCTTCGTGAAATACTAGGCCGAACCAAAGGTGTCCCGCTATTTCAGGAACAAGCTATGGAGATTGCTATTGTTGCTGCGGGTTTCACACCTGCCGAAGCCGACGAACTCCGCCGCAGTATGGCCACCTTCAAAGCGAAGGGCAAAGTCTCTGCATTTCATAAAAAAATGATTGAAGGTATGGTTAGCCGAGACTATACGGAGGAATTTGCTACACGGGTATTTCGACAATTAGAAGGCTTCGGAAGCTATGGTTTCCCGGAAAGTCATGCTGCTTCATTTGCCTTATTAGTGTATGTTTCTTCTTGGATTAAATGTCATTATCCTGATATCTTCGCCGCCGCTTTATTGAACAGCCAACCTATGGGTTTTTATCAGCCGGCACAGATTATTATTGATGCGCAGAAACATGGTATTGAAGTGCTCCCCATTGATATCAATCTTTCCCAATGGGATCATACTTTGGAAGGGGAAACAGGAGAAAAATGGCATGCACTGCGTTTAGGATTCCGTCAGGTTAGAGGATTACAAGCAGAAGATATCGACATCCTACTTCGAGGTCGGCATAAAGCGTATCAGTCTATTAGTAGTTTAATCGACGCTGGATTAAGTCCTGCTGTTTTAGAAAGGTTAGCCGATGCAGATGCCTTTGGTTCGCTAGGACTTAACCGCCGAGAAGCCCTTTGGGAAATCTCAGCACTCTCCGATAGTCCCATTGCTCTTTTCGAAGGGCAGCCTTCGGAAAGCACAAAAGAAGGCCAAATTGAACTTCCCCTCATCAGCAAAAGTGAGCATGTCGTACAAGATTATTCTTCTACCGCCTTATCAATTAAAGCGCATCCGGTTAGTTTTTTGCGTTCGAAGCTAGACTTATTACATGTGCTACCCACTGGAAAACTAGTAGAAGCGAAGAATGATACATTTGTTAAAGTCTGTGGACTCATCACCGTAAGACAACGTCCAGGCACAGCGAAGGGCGTTCTCTTTGTAACTATAGAGGATGAAACAGGTTTCGCTAATCTAGTAATCTGGGGAACCATTTTTGAGAAGCATAGACGTGAGGTCTTGCGCGCGAAGTTGTTTATGGTAGCGGGCAAAGTACAAAAAGAAGGAGATGTTATTCATGTAATTGCACAGCGTTGTTTTGATGTAAGCGCCATGTTGAAAGACTTAACAGAAGATCAACAGAGTCAAGGAGCTTTCCATAAAGGTCGGAATTTTCATTAGCTTCTATTTTTAGAAGGTTCACCAACTAGCTTCTTGACTAAGCTAGGCATCCGGTTTGATACCCATACATTTTTGAAGAAATTCATCAATTCGATTAATCTCGCTCTTGATGATATAATTATAAATCGCATGCCCCATATTCTGGAGTATATGCATTTCAGACGTTGAAGATCCTACAGCTGTCATCTTTTGATGTAGTGCCTTAGCATAGGCAACATTGATAATTTCGTCTTGATCTCCATGAAAAGTTAAAACAGCTGGAGAGCTCGCATTTACCCCATCCGTATTCGCTAAACCTCCCCATAAATTAACCACACATCGAATAGGAAGAATTTGCTGCTTCGATTGATAGGCCGTATACAGCGCAGTCATTGCTCCGGCCGATCCTCCAGAAATAGCCACTCGATTCGCATCGAGTTTATAAGTCGTCGCATTATCTTTAATCCATTGCAATGCCATTTCCGTATCGGCAGCTGCATGCTTCACTGCAGTCTCCAGTCCTGGATGGAATTTCCCATCCGCGGGAACAGCATCCTTCATATTTACTCCTGCTGAAGCCCCCGCTATCTTATGTTGTCTCAAATACAAGTAATAGTTAATCGATACAACCGCATAGCCTTTCTCTGCTATCTTTTGACATAACAGCACATTCCCTTTTGCGTTTTTATCACCTCCTGCAAACCCTCCGCCATGGATAAAGACTAAAACAGGATAGCTTTTGTTGTTTTCAACCTGTGGAAGATAAAGATCTAATAATCTGTCAGAAGATGTATCTTGTTCGAATCCTTTGGGTTTTTCCGCATAACGCATATTCTGAAAAACTTTCACACTTTGCGCGGACACTTTACCATTCAGCGTAATAATCGCAATGATAATCGTCGAAAATATTAGAACCTTAATAAAAAGGCAGTTTGATTTCATAAGCTTATCGAGTTGAGCAGTTTTTGAGTATGATTTTATTAGCGGTGAAGTAATAAGTTTTGCAGAAGATCAAAAGCTTATCTAAGCTTTCCATTCTTCCAAGTCAGCTTCTCACCCCAAAAAGGAATAATCGTATTTTTACATTTTACGCCAGGAAGATGTTCCAACGTTTTACCTATCGAAGCTTGCCCCTGTGGGTATGGTTTATGTCTCAACTCAATAAGATGAGTTAAAACCGCATAATCGGGTTGCACTTGTCCTTCGTCTGTCCCTAAGAGATTGTTCTCTCTTGGCTCTCCCCAACGCATCACTAGCAAATTAACAGGTCCTTGAACCTTTTTAAAGTTTGCAGGAGTGAATCCAGCATCCCCACAATGCAACATCGAGAAAGAATCAGCATCCTCTCCGCAATCTATTCTGAACATACTGACAAATTTTGGAAATTTAGGATTTGCTAAGTGATCATCCATATCAGAACGGATCGAGAAATTTCCAATTTTATAACTCACAGGTTGCGTAGAATAATAATCAGCACTTCCTTGATAGAAATTAGAAATAACAGGTTTCCCTAATTTACGCATAGCTTCAATTAACTTTACGTTCGCATGATCACCATGATTATGCGTGATAATTAGAAAATCTAAATAGGGTGCGAATTGATCGGCTAACCGATGATCAACATCAATACCAAAACATCCTGATGCCGTTTTTACCACAAAGCCCATATTATACAGCAACCAAACTTCCGCAGTTCCCTTTTTCACATGCTTATTACGAACATCATTGAATATCTTATCAAATCCCTTCCTGTAAGCATATAAAATCGGCACTTTGCGTTCCAATTCTTCCGCCTCGATCTCACTCATATCGAGATAAGCTTTGAATTCTTCTGGCGGATAACTATCGGAGTATTGTTCAATCGTTTTAAGCAATGCTAATCGATCAGAACTCAAATTAAAGGGATTCGTTTTTTCAAATTGTCTCCAGGTTTCAACTGCAGGATTTTCATTATCAGGAGTAGATTTCCTTTCCGTATTACTTTGTGCGAACAGCAGCGTACTGAAAACAAATAGCAAGAATGATAGTAAGATTTTTCTCATTGGTTTTAAAGGCTGTAAACGTTTCTATAAAAATTCCATATGATCAGGTATATTCTAATAGCGCTAACTATCAATAATAAATCTGATAGGGCACCTTCTAAATGAAACGTGTTTTAGGTTGAACTTTTTGCTCACAAACCAATTAAATACTTTGATATAGGAAATCGATATTCGGTCTTTCAAAAAGACGATGAACATGATGAAACTTTAATCAAGTATTGATCTTGATTAGTTCATTGAGCAATTGAAGATAGCAATAATGCGCTAAAATTCAAAAGAGCTAATTTGAGTAATATAATCATCCATACTTAAGTATACGAAGTTTACAATTATTTGAATGTAAGATCGAATAGTTAAAACAAGCTTTTATATAAAAACATCCATTACTATCTATACAAATCCGAATTAATTGAGTTCGTAAACTACCCCTATTTTGGCTATAAATAAAGCGATTATAAAATTTTATATAAAATTATCTACTAAATTAGTAGACTTTAAATATCAATGTCTATCTTTGTGGTAGACATTATTTAGATATTTGTTATTTTCAGCTTTAACCTTACAACAAATGAACGCAAACAACACTGCAAACAGTCATCCAAAAAAACCTGATTTCAGAGATTATAACATCTGGATTTGGCATGGATACATGTGTAGCAATATAGGGTTTTAATATATACCTAAAACAACCAAACCTTCTAACAAAAGGCCCTTTATTAATAGATCGAAGATCAATAGATTGAGATTCGTTCCACACATTTTCAATTAATTTATTAAAAAATATGAAAAGACTTAGGCTGATTATTCAGGCTACCGGGAAGCTATTGCTTTTATTTTTAATAAGCATAGGCTTTGCAAATGCACAAATAAACAACGCACCTATTGTAAATGCTAACACATCGGGGATCGTTATCGACGCAAAAACTAAAGCTCCATTAGAAGGCGTTACTATCCAGCTAGAAGGCGTTACACATAGCGTACAAACCGATAGAAAAGGACAATTTCAATTAGTAACAGGACAAAAGCCACCTTTAAATGTCGTTGTTTCTTTTCTTGGCTATCAATCTAAAACAATTAGTATTGATAAATCTCCTTTTCAAATAGAGTTAGAACCACTTATAGAGAATCTAGATGAGGTTGTTGTTGTCGGTTATGGAACGCAGCGTAAAAGAGACTTAACAGGCGCATCTAGCAATCTAAACCTTAGTAAAGACATTGCTGGACGTGCAGCATCAGAAATTGGTCAAGCGCTCTATGGGCAAATGTCAGGTGTACAAGTCACAGCTGGATCTGGAAAACCTGGCGCCTCAACCAGCATTCAGGTACGAGGTATCAACTCTATTTCAGCTGGCACGGCACCACTTATTGTTGTCGATGGAATCCCTGCCCCAAATTACGACCTCAACTTAATCAACAATGCAGATATCGAATCAATACAGGTATTGAAAGACGCGGCATCATCAGCCATCTACGGATCTCGAGCTGCGAATGGCGTCATCCTAATCAAGACGAAAGCGGGCAAAGCAGGATCCAGCAAATTTGAAGTTAATTATGTTAGCTCACTTCAAGAAGTCATTGACAAAGTCGATGTAATGAATGCGAGTGAATATGCGCAAGCATCTATTGAAGCAGCGCAGAACAGCTGGGTCGATAAGGGCGGTGATCCCAATGCTCCAAATACAATTGCAGCGCGCGGAAGTTATAAATATACTTGGCCAACAGCATTAGAGCATCCAGAGTTACTACCTAATACCAATTTTCAAGATGCCATATACCGCGTAGCCCCATCTAACAAAGTTGACATCGCAGCAAGCGGTGGTGGTGAGCACAGTAACTACAGAGTATCTGGTAGCATTTTAAAAAGAAAAGGGATTGCCTTATTCTCGGATTACGATAAATACAACTTAGGATTTAATACCTCTACGAAAATACTAGATCGACTCGAAATCGGTGGAGCAAGCAATTTAAGTTACGATCAAGAACAGGAACCCTTTAATCGTATGTTCGAATGGGCAGTACAGTACCCTAGCATTTATCCCTTGTATAGCGAAAATGGATATTTAGGAGCCCCATTGAATCAAGCAGGATTTGAAAACTATAATGCCATTTTGTTTCGACCACAGAATGGGCACCCACTCTACCGCAGCACCGATGAGATCAAAAGTAGTCGATTCAATGCTCTTGGAAACATCTATGGACAGTTGGAATTATTAAAAGGTCTAAGCTTCAAATCGGCATTCAATTATTTCTACAATAGAAATGACGGTAGTAACTACCAAGCGAAAGACCACTTGTTAGGCCCCACATATTTCACTGAAGGCGCTATGGCAAAAACGCTAACACAAACCATAAGCTACACCTTTCAAAATTTATTGAACTATGATAAGACATGGGGAAAACATAGCTTACAAGCCCTTTTAGGGACGGAATACAACTATGCAAATTATAGCTTCAATTACCTCGAACGTCGAGGATATGACAATGACTTAGTAAAAGCACTGAGTGCTGGAAAGACTGTATTTGCAGCAGATGATAGAGCATCGAAAACATCATTTATATCTTATTTTGCACGAGCAAACTATGCCTTTTCTGGAAAGTATCTTTTATCTGCGAGTTTACGTCGCGATGGCTCTTCACGATTCGCCTCCAATAAGAAATGGGGAAATTTCCCTGCGGTATCTGTAGGTTGGATTATCTCAGAGGAAGATTTTCTGGATGAAGCAAACTGGCTTAGTAATTTGAAAATCCGCGCAAGTTATGGATTGACAGGAAACGATAAATTTGCCGACTATAAATGGATAGGTCAGATTACACAGGGTCGAGCAGCAATAGGTAATACTCTTCTAACGACCTATTATCCTTCCAGTATTACAAATCCCAATCTACAATGGGAGAAAACCAAACAAGTAAATCTAGGGCTAGATATCGGCTTCTTACATGAGCGTTTTCAAGTAACCATTGATGCATACAAATCGAAATCAGATGGCCTACTCCTCGAAGTTCCAACACCAGTTGTATCCGGCTTTACTACGATATTCAAGAATATTGGTGCAGTCGAGAACAAAGGATTGGAGATCGCTTTAAACAGTCAAAACATACAGAAAGAATCTTTTAAATGGAGTTCTAATTTTAACATCTCTTTTAATAGAAACAAAATTCTTGCCCTTGGTGAGAACAGCACACCTATGGTATTGAGTGGCTCTGTATTTAGTGGCATGCAGAAAATCAACCAAATAGGCAAACCTGTATTTAGCTTTTACGGCTACCAATACGATGGCGTGTATTTGAATCAGGCAGCAATCGATGCAGATCCAGCTCACTATGCAGGCGCAAAACCTGGCGATGGGCGATACAAAGACGTCGATGGGAATGGTCAGCTCAATGAGAACGATCGAACGATCATCGGTAATCCAAATCCGGATTTCATATGGGGATTTACAAACCGCTTCTCCTATAAGAATATAGAGCTTAGTATAGTCCTACAGGGCGTACAAGGCGGGGAATTAATGGATGACAATGTTCATCGATCCTTACTTTATCATGAAGGTCGCAATTATTTAAAAGAACTGAATAATCGATGGAGATCTGAGGAAAATCCAGGAGATGGATACCATTACAAGATCAAAGTAGACGAGAATGGATACGAAAAAACGCCATCGAGCTACTTTCTATTCTCTAAATCTTATTGGCGTCTAAAGGATCTGACGGTTGCTTATACACTTCCAAGTAGACTCTCCGAAAAAATATTAGCAAAATCATTACGTGTCTATTTTAACGGAAACAACCTATTTACACGAAAAGACGCACCAGTTTCTGATCCTGAAGGTTTCTCTGGAAATGCAGATGACGCAAGTCGTCAAGGGATAAGTTCAAACACCTACCCTACGGCAAAAATATATTCTCTAGGACTCAATATTGCATTTTAACCATGAAAAAGAAAACACTATACAAAAGCATTTATGCTCATATTTTATTGCTGTCACTTTGGGGATGTGCTAGTGACAAATTAGATCTATATCCAGAGACTAATTTAACGGCTGGAAATTTCTATACCTCAGAGAACGATTTAACCTTAGCAGCAAATGATGTTTATCGTCAATTATCTAGGTTATACAATTCAGGCGGAATCCCAGACCTCTATGGAGAGTTATATTCTGACAATGTCTATATCAAACAAACAACCGGTGCGCATTCCTTCGGTGAAGATATAAATAAGCACAGTGCAAAATCTGATAACGGCTATATAACAACGGCTTGGAACAATGCGTACAATGCTATTTATATTCTCAATAATATCTTAGATAAATTAAACAACACAAGCATCAGCTTTGCCGATCCTAATCTAAAGACGCGCTTAGAAGCAGAAGCGTTAACCACTCGTGCCTTTTATTACTATCATTTAAGTCAAGCATTTGGCGCCGTTCCCTTTCCATTAAAAGTGGTAACTCCGGACGAGAGTTATGATTACCTACGAGAAGATACCAAAGTCATCTACCAACAGCTCATAAAAGATCTACTTAAGGCGAAGACTGCATTACCAAATTCCTACACCGGAAATAACATTGGTCGATTAACCCGGTCTGCAGCATCGGCAGTACTTGCTAAAGTCTATATTGCAGCTGGAAATAAAGAGGAAGCAAAGAAAGAACTTCAAGAGATTATTCAAAGTGGATTGTATTCATTAGACGCAAACAGCGATGGTAAAATCAACATCGCAGACTACGAATATATTTTCAAAGCAAGCACAAAGAACTCTAAAGAATCTATACTAGAAATTCAATATTTAGCAGGCCAAAACAACGTCAATAGTACACATCAAACCGATTACGCGCCTTGGGACTTCGCTTTTCATCTTCCGAATATCAACACGACGTTTAGAGGGAATGGACTAAACACCCCTTCCAATAACCTAATTGCAGAATATGAAACAAACGACGCTAGAAAAAACCTTTCCTTACAACTAGGATTCACCAATCTGCAAACGAATAAATTCATTGATTTCCCTTACACAATCAAATTCTTTGATCCCGATTTTCTCTATCCAGGGCAAAATGTTGAAGCTATTCGATATGCAGATATTCTACTGCTCTATGCGGAACTTTCTGGAGAAGCAACCTACCTTAATCAGGTTCGGGAAAGAGCTGGACTCGCCCCTTTTGGCTCATCAGACTATCCAAACAACAAATATGCTACGTTGAGTTTAGCAATTGAGCATGAACGTAGAATAGAGCTAGCTTTTGAATTCCACCGATTTTACGACTTAGTGCGAACAGGAAGAGCAGATCAGGTACTTAAAGCCAACGGCATTAACACGAGCAAACTGCTATTTCCAATACCGCTAAGTGCTATAGATGCTAATCCAGGTCTCACTCAAAACCCTTAATATCATGAAAAAAACGCTCTTGATTTGCATCGTCTCATTTGTGCCCTTCCTACAAACATTGGCTCAATCAGCGGAGTCGCGACCGAATATTTTATGGATAGTCAGCGAGGATAACAGTCCTTTTATTGGAGCCTATGGTGACATTGTTGCTCATACTCCGAATATCGATGGCCTAGCAGAAAAGGGCTTATTATTTAATAATGCGTATTGTACTGCTGCCGTTTGTGCGCCATCACGCTCGACCCTTATTACAGGCATGTACCCCGCGAGTCTAGGAACGGAAAATATGAGAAGTAGCTATCCTGTACCTGATTTCGTTAAATTTTTCCCTAAGTACCTACGAGAGGCGGGCTATTATACATCAAACAATGCTAAAAAAGATTACAACAGCGCCGATCAGATCGATGCATGGGATGAATCAAGCAAAACGGCAACCTATCAAAACAGAAAAAATGGGCAGCCCTTCTTTGCCGTTTTCAATATAGAGATCTCCCATGAGAGCTCAATCTTTGGCGAAGATGGAAAGGCGAAGATGCGCAAGCGCTTTGGCTTACCCCCGGAGAAAGAAGTCAAAAACTCGAATCAATCGCCAAGACACAACGCACAGGAGATTAAGATTCCAGCATATTTACCCAAAACCCCAGAAATGTTGCATGATTGGGCCCTTTACTATGATAAAATCGAAGAGATGGATTATCGTGTCGGAGAATTGTTGCAACAGCTGAAGAAGGATGGCCTAGACGAAGAAACAATTGTTTTTTATTACGCCGACAATGGTGGAGTATTAGGACGAAGTAAACGATTTATGTATGAATCAGGACTTCATATCCCACTCGTCGTTCATATCCCTGAAAAATATAAAAACTTAAATCCCTACAAACAGCAAAACAAAATAAACAGACTTGTCGACTTTACGGATTTTGCACCGACAGTATTACAACTAGCGGGTGTCAACATCCCTGATTATTTCCAAGGAAAACCCTTCCTAGGTGCTACAGACATAAGTCAGGATAAAGATTATGCCTTCGGATCCAGAGGAAGAATGGACGAACGAATAGATCTAGTGAGGACTATTCGAAGTGGAAATTACAGATATGTACGAAATTTCATGCCGCATAGACCCTATGGACAACATCTTAATTTCCTTTGGTTAGCAAGCTCTATTCAATCTTGGGAAAAAGCATTCAAAGAAGGAAAATTGACTGAAGTGCAGGCTAGATTCTTTAAACCAAAGCCTACGGAAGAATTATATGACATCGCCAAAGATCCTGATAATATCCATAATCTGGCGACTGACCCTAACTACAAAGCAGTTCTTGAGGACCTTCGTAAAGAAACAAAAGCTCATTTACTAACGATTAAGGATGTAGGCTTTATTCCAGAGAGCGCCATAGCTTCGATTAGTGGAGGCCAGCCACTTTATGATTTTGCGAGATCAGGCAATTATAACTTAACTGCTGTAATCGAGCGTGCCTATCTTGCTAGCAGTAATGACGAAACGGCACTTCCGACACTTCTTAAAGGCTTAAACGATCAAGACCCGTTGATTCGATACTGGTCTGCAACGGGCCTACTTATTTTGAATAATCAATCGGTAAGCACTAGCAATGTGCTCCGTCATCACCTTTATGACGATGCTCCTTACGTGCGATTAGTTATAGCCGAACAGCTTTATAAATCAGGCTTCTTTGATGCAATCGAAGTATTAGCTTCAGCTTTAGATAATCAAGATCCGATGGTCCGTATTCAAGCACTCAACAGTTTGCAGGAAACGCGAGCGGAACATCTTAAACCCTATCACGAATCGATCAAGCGGATAAGCGAAAATAAGGATAGTGAATACGAACTAAATCTAGCCAATTACCTATTGGAGTCGAAGTTTAATGAAAACATTTAGGTTGAAATCTTATGAAAAAAAACAAAATATACATTCCGTTCATAGCTGTCTTGCTATGTTTAGCTCAGGGAAGTTTCGCACAAACGAATAGCTCTCCGAATATCATTTTGATTATCGCAGATGACGTCAGTTGGGATGATATCGCTGCTTACGGAAATACGAAAATTAAAACACCAAATATTGACCGTTTAGCTAACTCAGGGGTAAAATTCGAAAATGCTTTTTTAGTCACTAGTTCCTGTAGTCCAAGTCGAACAAGCATTTTGACAGGACGATATCCGCATAACACGGGTGCCGCCGAGCTACATACGGAATTAGGACCGGAGCAAGTCTTGTTGCCCGCGGAACTTAAAAAGGCGGGCTATTATACAGCCTTAGCAGGAAAATGGCATGAAGGCAAAGAGACAGCGAAAGCCTACGATACCCTCCTTGTTAATAAGAAGGAAAACGGTGAAGGTGGCGAAGAACAATGGCTATCCCTTCTTCGGAACTCCTTCGGAGATAAGCCCTTCTTTTTGTGGCTAGCGTCATACGATGCACATCGCGATTGGTCGGCAGATTCAACTTTTGATCATGTCTATCAAAACGAGGAGGTATCGGTTCCTCCGACACTCGTCGACGATGAGCAGACTCGCCGCGATCTCGTCTCTTATTATAATGAGATTACGCGATTGGACCTCTATGTTGGGAAAATATGGAAGGAACTAGAAGATTCAGGACAATTAAACAACACCATTATTATTTTTATGGCTGATAATGGCCGTCCTTTTCCTGGAAGTAAAACCAGGCTTACAGATCGAGGCATAAAAACTCCGCTACTGCTACATTGGCCAAACGGTATCAAAGGAAATCAATCTATTCAAGCGTTGGTTAGCAGTATCGATATCAGTGCTACCATCTTAGACATTGTCAACGTAGAAATACCAGCAAACTTCCAAGGAAAGAGCTTTGCTTCGCTTTTCAACAGCGATCCGCATACCACATTTAGAAACTATGTCTTCGCAGAACATAATTGGCACGACTACGAGGCTTATGAACGTTCCGTTCGCACAAAAGATTTTCTTTACATCAAAAATATACGCCCTCAATTTACTAATGACGGACCGATTGATGCAAACCAAAGCCCTTCAGCTAATTCCTTGAAGTTGGGACAAAAGAACGGTTCATTGAGCAAACTGCAAGCTGAACCCTACTTATCTTCAAGGCCTAAAGAAGAATTCTACGTTTTGAAAGACGACAGTTTGCAAGTTAATAATCAGATTGATAACCCTGCTTTCAAGGATGAAATCAAAAACTTACGTACGGTTTTAACGCAGTGGCAACGAGAAACAGGAGACTCTGAACCTTCGTTACTAACCCCTCATTGGTATGATAAGAATACAGCGAAGCCGCTTCCTAAGAAAGGTCAACGTGGAGAAATGCCAGGCAAGAAAAACAATGCCAACTTGAATTTGAATCCTGGACCATTTTAATCTTCTACATAGCGATGAAATCTATTTCAATTTACACATGTTTCTTAAGCCTAATTTTCAACTGTCTAGTATTGAAAGGACAGGAAAGACCAAACATCTTATTGATCATGTCGGACAATCAATCTTGGAACCACCTGGGCGCCTACGGAGACTCGGTGATTAAAACCCCAAATATTGATCAAGTCGCTCAGAAAGGTATAATTTACAGCAATGTATTCTGTGGATCGCCTTCGTGCACGCCCTCTCGTGCTGGATTATTAACCGGACAAGACATTTATCGTTTAAAAGAGGGGGCGAATTTATGGGGGATATTGCCCAAAGAATTTGATAGTTACGTTGATTTACTTGAAAAATCGGGCTACCAAGTTGGCTATGAAGGCAAAGGTTGGGGACCTGGCAACATTGAAGCTTCGGGACGGAGCCGAAATCCTGGCGGAGACCTTTATGCTGATTTTGAAACCTTCCTTAAGAAAAATGAAGATAACGGACAGTCGCCTTGGCATTATTGGTTTAGTAGCAAGCATCCGCATCGACCTTTCAAAACCGGCAGTGGAAAAGAAAGTGGAATGGCAATCGACAAAATAAAAGTTCCTCCCTATCTACCCGATAGCAAGGAAGTGAGAGAGGATATAGCCGATTATTACTATGCTATTCAAGAATTCGACCAAGAGGTTGGCCAACTGTTAGCGACATTAAAAAACAATGGACAAGAGAAGAATACGCTGATTATCATCTGTAGCGATAATGGATGGCAAATGCCGCGTGGCTTGGCGAATGTTTACGATGCAGGCGCTCGAGTTCCATTAATCTTTAATTGGTCAGGAAATATAACAGCAGGAAAGGCGGAACAGCTAGTCAATCTAAACCAATTAGCCCCAACAATTTTAAAAGCTGCTGGACTACCGATTCCAACTGACATGACCGCCCAAGCTATAGATTTCATTGATAAAGCTGAAAATACAGAGGACTTTATCATCATGGCAAGAGAACGGCATGCGCTTGTTCGAAAGAATGGATTAGGATACCCTGTCAGGGCAATCCGTACAGCGGAATATCTCTACATTCTAAATCTGGAAAGCGAGCGTTGGCCAGCGGGAGAACCACCGCTCTTTGGCGATGTGGATGCTCATATGCTACATTATCCCTCAGCATCGAAAATATTCATTTTAGCGAACAAAAATAATCCGAAATATAAACGCTTCTTCGAGTATGCATTCGAAAAAAGACCAGAAGAAGAACTGTATAAACTAGCAACTGATCCTGATCAACTAATAAATCTTGCGAACAAGAAAGAATATCATCACGAAAAAGAAAAGTTGAAGCAAAGACTCATTGCTTATTTGAAAAGTACCGGAGACCCTCGCTTTACTGGAGGCTCAATCATTTGGGATGAATCGACGTATTATCAAAAGCGCGACTTTAATCCCAAACCTAGCGAGGAAGCTAGGAAAGCATTAAATCTAGAAAAAGAATACCATTACTTTGAGAATAAATAAAACGCTATCATATATTCTTAATAAGGACTTGAATTACATCAAATTTGGATAAAACATCAATACAATCTTTAAGTATTTCTTCAAGTCCTTTCGCAATAACTTCAATGCCATCTGAATTCTATAATCGACAGTTTTTGATGAAACCCCCAACTTCTCCGCAATCTCCTTGTAGGTGAGATCCTCATAGCGATTCAGTGTAAAGGCCTCTTTGAATTTCTCAGGCAGACGATCTATTGATTTTTTAACAATTTCTTCTAATTCCTTTTCAAAATAAAAATCGGTAGAATCTTGGGAGAACTCTGCCAATAGACTTAATTGATAAAAGCTACTTGCCTTACTAGACTGGTTGCGAATAAGTGTCAGACAGCGATTTTTACAAGAGATAAACAAGTAGCCCTTAAATGTGCTTTGTATGTTTAAATCCTCGCGATTCTTCCAAATGTACAGCCATAACTCCTGTACAATTTCTTCCGCATCTGGTTTTTCGACAAATTGTTTGCAATAAGCAATAAGAGCCTTATAATAATGATGAAACAACATCTCATAGGCATCCTCACTGCTTTCAGTAAGCTTATTTAACAGAAGTTTCTCTGTGAAATCATCAATCATAAAAAATTTTCAGTTTTTTTTAGGACATCCCTATAGGTTATGCGTCTTACTTTAAAACAATCGCAAAAGTGGATAAAAATAACTACAATATAAATGAACTCTATGTTAAGTTTATAAAAAGAAATATAAACGATCAGGAGTTAACTGAACTCAAGTCGTGGATAGCAGCGTCGAATGAGAATAAAAAAGATCTTTGGGAATTTTGCAAGTTCTACCACGCGTTAGATGCTTACACGACAATAGTTGAAACTGATTCCTCAAAAGCCTTTTCTAAAATTAAAGGTAGTTTAAAAGAACCAAAAGAAAAAGTTTCCCGACTCTTCATGCTGCAACGTGTTGCGGCGGCACTCTTCCTTCCGCTATTAGCCTTCAGTTTATACGTATTTACTCAACAAAGAGCTGCCGAGACGTCATCAATCGTATACACGACTAACCCGGGCATGATTGCCCAAATCACATTGAATGATAGTTCTAAAGTCTGGTTGAATGCGGATAGTAGACTTGAAGTGTCAAAGAACTTTAAAACGAATAGAAAAGTTCGCCTAGATGGAGAAGCATTTTTTGAAGTGACCAAAGATAAAAAGCATGAGTTTGAAGTACAAACTCCACACGATGCCAAAATAACTGTTCTTGGAACTAAATTCAATGTGGATGCCTATGGAAAGAATAAGATGGTAAAAGCAACACTTGAGGAAGGAAAAGTAGCATTTACGTATAAAGAAGATGGCGTTTATAAAAAAGTAATACTGCAGCCGACAGAATCAATCGTCTATAATAGCTCGCTTCAAAAAGTTGTTCCAAATCAAACCAATATGGAAACGAGCATCGCTTGGAAAGATAACCGCATCGTCCTGAAAAACACAAGTATGGAAGACTTATCTGACATTCTATATAAGCGTTTCGACGTCAAATTTGTCTTAAAAACCAAAGCGCTATCGAAAGAACGCTTCACAGGTGAGCTAGACACCCAAACACTACAATCGGTATTAGATTATCTAAAAATTTCTTCTGGTATCCACTATCAAATTGTAGAATCCTTAGACAAGCATACTATAGTAGAATTATCAAAATAAAAACGAAAAATGAAAAAGAGTTTTCCGCCTTAATGACGAAGATCATTTTACATGACAGAATAGAATTAAAAGATTAATTAACAGACCAATATAACTTAATATGAAATTTAGAGGACTTACTCTATTCCTAGGTATTTTATGCTTTAGCTATTGCTTCGCGCAACAGAAAAAATATTCACTCAACCAGGATAACAAGAGTTTACAAGAAGTTATTAAACAAATTGAGACTGAAACCGGTCATCGATTCTTCTTTAATAACAATCAAATCGACCTTTCGAAAAAGGTTTCAATCCATCAAAATAACAAATCCATCGACGCTATATTGAGCGAGATATTTGCTGGCACAAATATCGGTTATCAGTTTAAGGACAATAACATCATTCTTTCTCGTAAAGCACAACAGGAACAGACTGTACAGATTAACGGTCAGATTAGGGATATCGAGTTGAATCCAGTTGGTGGGGCAACCATTTCAACAGGTACAAATACAAGTAGAAGTAATCAAGACGGATCTTTTACTATCCAAGCCCCTGTTAACGGCACCTTAAAGATTTCCTATTTAGGTTTTAAAACTCAGCATATTCCAATTAATCAAAAGACTACGATTGTTGTGAATTTGGTTTCAGACGCAGAAAGCATCGATGAGGTTGTGGTGACAGCATTGGGTGTTAAGCGTGAACAGAAGGCTTTAGGTTACGCTGTTCAAAAAGTAGATGGTCAAGCTTTATCCACCGCTAAAGGCGTCGATGTTGCTACTTCTTTGACTGGACGTGTTGCGGGCATGAGCGTAAAGAACAGTACTGAATTCAACACTGCACCGACAATTAACGTGCGTGGAATGTCTCCACTTATCGTAATAGATGGTGTAGCAACCCAATTTGTTAGCCTGCGCGATATCCCGGCCGACGACATTGAAGATATTACGGTACTTAAAGGAGCTTCAGCTTCCGCGTTGTATGGTGCTCGTGGGGGCTCGGGCGCGATTATGGTCACCACGAAAAAAAGCAAACTTAAAGGATTAGATGTACAAATAAACAGCAGTAATATGTTTACGTCCGGCTATGTTGCCATGCCCAAGGTACAAGGTTCATATAGCTCGGGGCAAGGGGGCAAATACGCTGCCGGAAGTTATGTTTGGGGAGACAAGCTCGATATCGGACGAACTGTTCAAATGTATAATCCAATAACTATGGAAACCGAAGAGCAAGAATTGGTATCCAAAGGAAAAGACAATTTGAGTAACTTTCAACGACCTAGTTATATCCTGAACAACAATATCAGTATCTCTCAACGCGGAGATCATGGGGGCGTGCGCGCTTCATTGACCCATGTGTTCAATCAAGGGCAATATGAAAATAATCATCTAAATAAGGTTACTTATTTAGTAAACGGAGACATGACGTCCGGAGACTTCAAATTCGAAGGTGGTTTAAATTATAATAAACGCTTCTATCCAAATATGGGTGCAACAGGATATGGTGGTGGCGGTATTCTTTATAATTTAAATGTTTGGTCTGGTACTGAATACGATATTCGCGACTACAAGAATTATTGGAAAACTCCTGATGAGCAACAGAATTGGATGGATCAGTCTTGGTATGATAACCCTTATTATATTGTTAATGAGATTATCCATAAAAGTGATTACAATATTCTAAACGGCTTTCTTAACACACAATATAAGTCTGGTGACTGGTTAACAATCAATGCTAGATTAGGATCCGATTTCTATTCAAGCCAAGATAAATATCAAAATCCTATTGGAGCTGTCGGTGGCTGGAATCGACTAGGTTATTTCTCTACGACTCGAGCAGGGGGATACAGTGTCAACGGGGATCTAATGGCAACGGTAAGAAAACAAATCAATGATTTTCAGCTAGAAGGCTTCATCGGGACCGGTATAAACTACCGTAACAACGACAGCCAAAATGGCACAACAGCTGGTGGGTTAAGTGTCCCTGGGTTTTACTCTTTAAAAGCATCCGTTAGTCCAGCGACAACTAGTTCTTCATTAACAAGAAGACAGGACAATGCCTTATATGGTCGTTTTACAGGATCTTGGAAAAACCGCGTTTTTCTTGAAGTTACTGGAAGAAATGATTGGAGCTCGACACTTGATAATGAAAACAATTCTTTCTTCTACCCTTCGGTTTCCTCGAGTGTTGTGGTTTCAGATTTCTTTAATCTTCCCGAGGCAATCAATTTTTGGAAAATTCGAGGTGCTTGGACTAGAACCAAGTATGCCCCTGGCATTTATGAAATAAATCAGCAATACAGTATCGCGAGTGATGTATGGCAAGGATTAGGAACTGCAACCTATCCAACTATATTACGTAGTCGATCAATTATGCCTGAGACGATTGATTCATGGGAAATAGGTTCCGAGATTCATCTTATTAAAGATAGAATTAACCTAGATTTCACCTACTATAATACCCTGAAATATAACCAACAACGAAATGCTTCTATCAGTAATGCATCTGGATTTAATCAAACTCAAATCAATATCAAAGAAGATCTGCGAAGAAAAGGATTTGAAATTGCATTAAATGCGAATGTTATAAAACATGAAGATTTCAATTGGAGTAGCCGAATAAACTGGTCAAAAGACAACTACTACTATGATAATATTGACCCAGACTATTCTACCGATAAACCGTGGGTAAGAAATGGTGCGCGTTGGGATTGGTATGGCATTTACGATTGGGAAAGAGATCCTTCAGGTAATCTTATTCACTATGGCGGACTACCCAAAGTAAGCAACTACCAAAGCGTTGCTGGATTTACGGACCCTGACTTTATATGGGGCTGGTCGAATACGTTCAATTACAAAAACTTCACCTTGAATTTCTCTTTTGACGGTCGTGTAGGAGGTGTAATGCATAGTGTTACTGATCAAGCAATGTGGAATTCTGGTAGCCATCCAGATAGTGATAACGAATATCGGTACGACATGGTTGTAAATGGAAACAAAAACTATGTTGGTAATGGCGTTAAAATTGTATCCGGAAGTGTCGATTATGACAACTATGGAAATATCACTCGTGACGATCGCGTATTTGCGGACAATGATATGGGCGTTTCCTATGAATCCTATTCAATCCGTATGGCTCCGTATATTGGAAGTCCAAGATCTCAGTTTGTATATTCACAAACTTTTCTAAAGCTGAGAGATCTAAGCTTAATTTATAAACTTCCTTCAAACATAACTAGTAAAATAAAGGCAAGACAAGCTTCTATTGGCATCATTGGACAAAACTTATGGCTGTGGTCTAAGAAATTTAAATACTCAGATCCTGATCTAGGAACAGAGAATCTTAACTCGGCATCTATAAGATATATCGGAGGAAATATTAATATCCAATTTTAATCAGAAACCATGAGAATCAAAACATCGAAAACTCGACATACTATATTTTCCTTCGGGATCATCATAGCACTTTTCATTTCTGCATGTAGCAAATTTGAGGAGATTAATACAGATCCGGATGCCTCAACAAAAGCATCACGATCATTATTAGCAACGAATATCATTTTAGGATTAACCTCGAGCAGCAACGGCAAACCTTTCTACGCGAGCTTCCTCGTATCGAAGTATCTTGCATGGGCAGAGAACTCTGATGGAAATCAATACAACGCTTTCGATAGAACAGGTTTTACAGGTTACTCTAGTGTGATTAATGGCAATAAAATGCTATCCATGACCAGTGAAACAAATAGACCAGCTTATGAGGGCTTATATCTATTTAATAAGGCCTATAATATGTTTTACTTATCCATGAGCTTGGGAGATATTCCTTATTCTGAGGCATTTCAAGGTGAATCAAATATTCTTAAACCGAAATACGACAGTCAGAAACAGGTAATGATACAAGTTCTCGATGATTTAGAGAAATCTTACGATGCCTTTAATAAAGGAATAAACCTAGAGGGGGATCCGCTCTTTAAAGGCGACTCGAATAAATGGCGTAAGATCGTTCGGGCTTTTCAGTTGAAGGTATTAATTCAACTTTCAAACAAAAGCGAGGACTCCGACTTGAAAGTGAAAGAAAAATTTAAGCAGTACATAACCGCTGATTTAATGACCTCAAATACGGATAATCTTCAGCGCGTTTATTCAGAGAACGCAAAGGAATTTTATCCTATATACAAAACAAGACTAAATCATAATCCTTATGCCATGCTCAGCGATTTATTAGTCAATAAATTAAAAGAAACGGGCGATTACCGATTATTCTATTACGGACGACCAGCTGCTTCTAAAATTAAACAAAACCTACCAAGTAATAGCTTTGATTCCTTTATTGGCGTCGATCCTTCTGCGAAATTCGATGTAATCTTAGCTGCCTGGGGGAACGGAGAATTTTCAGGAATAAATGATCGATATACGCAGAACCCAAGCGGTGAGCCTGTTGTTAAAATCGGCTATGCTGAGCAGCAGTTTATTCTTGCCGAAGCGGTACTACGAGGATGGATCTCTGGTAGTGCTTCAGATTATTACAAAGAAGGCATCAAGGCAAGCATGTCCTTTATTGCTAGCCGAACTCCTGATAATCCTGCATATCACTACAATAGAAAAATTACGGATGACAATATCAACTCCGTTATTGCAAGTCCTACAAATCAGCTAAATGGAAATAAAGAAGGTGATTTAGAAAAAATTATGGTTCAAAAATACCTTGCGTCATTTATGAACAGAGAATGGGAAACCTACTATGACTATCGTCGTACAGGCTATCCAAAGTTTCCTATCAACCCTCTTACCAATCAGAATAGCGATAATACGAAAATGCCTATGCGTTGGAAATACCCTTTGGGTGAATACGACAATAACTCAGAAAATATTACTGAGGCTGTACAGCGACAATGGAATGGCGTGGATGATGTTAACAAATTAATGTGGATATTACAGAAATAACAAGAACTGCACATGAGAGATCTTATTAAATTATTTTTTACAATCATACTGACTATGGTCAGTATGATTGCCCTCGGGAATCAGAAGCAACTCCGCGTATTTCAACTCAATATATGGCAAGAGGGAACGATGATTGAAAAAGGATATGAAGCAATTGTTGAGGAAATTCTCGACAAAGACGCGGACGTCGTTATGCTAAGTGAAGTTCGAAATTATAAAGGCGTTGATTTCGTACAGCGATTAATTTCCTCATTAAAAGATCGTGGCGTAAATTACTACGGGGAATCGAGTCATCCAAAATTAGATGTTGCCTTTCTTTCCAAATATCCAATCGAAGATCAACAACCTTTATATCACAAGGATAAACAGATTGCCTCTGTTTTGAAATCTCGAATCAAAGTTAATAATAAGCAATTTCTATTTTATTCAGTCCACCTTGACTATACGAATTATGCATGTTACTTGCCTAGAGGATACGACGGTGTGACTTGGAAAAAATTAAATCAAAAAATAACTGATGTTGCAGCGATTGTTACTGCCAACAAAAAGAGTAAGCGGGACGAAGCAATCGTGGATATTATAAACGACATTAAAAAGGAAAGTAAGAACCAAACGATTATGATCGCTGGAGACTTCAATGAACCATCTCATTTGGATTGGATTGATGAAACAAAGAATCTATATGATCATTCCGGAACTGTTATCCCATGGGATTGTTCTATACTTTTAGCAGAGGCAAAATTTACGGATTCATTCCGAAAAATATATCCGAATCCGGTAACTCATCCCGGCTTCACATTTGCGTCGTTCAATAAAGATGCGGAGTTATCCAAGCTTGCGTGGGCTCCTGAAGCTGATGATCGCGATCGTATCGATTATATCTACTATAAATCAAACAATAAGGTTAACTTAAAAAACATTCAAATCGTAGGTCCTGTTGAAACCATTTGCTATGGAATAAAACAAGAGAAAGATAGTAACGATAACTTCCTTCTCCCTAAAGATCGCTGGCCGACCGATCATAAAGGACTATTAGCGACATTCGTTTGGAAGTAAGGGTTCTAAAAAGCATTTTTGGAAACAAAGGAATTCAAAAAAATGAGAATTCCTTTTAACTTGTAAAATGATTCATTAAAATTGCCGACACAAGTGGTACATCAACATTAAATCCTGAATACTTAAAAAACTATCATGAGAAAGCTCCTTCTAAGTTCATTACTATTTGCCGCTATTCAACTTCAGGCACAAGAAAAACCTAATATCGTGCTCATCCTTGCGGATGATTTAGGTATTGGTGACATTGGTCCTTATGGTCAAAAAATAATAAGTACCCCTAATTTAGACAAGCTAGCTGCCACAGGCATGAAGTTTTCAAATTTCTATGCCGGAACATCAGTTTGCGCACCATCGCGCTCCTCACTCATGACAGGCCAACATACGGGACACACTTATGTACGCGGCAACAAAGAAATTGAACCTGAGGGACAAGAACCTTTAGCGGATTCTATACGGACTTTTGCCATGATTTTACAAGAGCACGGTTACAAAACTGGTGCATTCGGCAAATGGGGACTAGGAATGGTTGGTACTTCTGGTGACCCGAATCGAAAAGGCTTTAACGAGTTTTTCGGATATAATTGTCAGCGTCAATCACATCGTTATTTCCCTACACATCTATGGCATAATGATCAACGTATTGATCTAAATGGGAATGACCTAACAAAGATGGTTACCTATGCTCCAGAATTAATACAGAAACAAACCTTAGCATTTATTGACAACAACAAAGATCAACCTTTCTTCTTATTTGTTCCAACCGTATTACCACATGCCGAATTAACAGGCCCCAACGACGAGTTTTATAAAAAATATGAAAATGCTTTCGATGAAACTCCCCATAAAGGCAACGATTACGGTCCAAATGCGACGATTCCAGGATATGCCTCAGTGGCCAAACCAAGGGCTACCTACGCTGCTATGGTAAGTCGAATGGATCACTATGTCGGTGAGATTATTGATAGGCTTGATTCATTAGGCTTAAGTGAAAATACAATTATCATTTTCAGCAGCGATAATGGCGCTCATCGCGAAGGTGGTGCTGATCCAGAATTTTTCAACAGTACAGCGGGATTAAAGGGTTTTAAACGCGACTTATATGAAGGGGGTATTCGTACACCACTTATTGTGAAATGGAGCGAGAGAGTAGCTCAAAATGTTACCACTGCGCACATCTCTGCTTTTTGGGATATCCTACCGACTATTCAAGAAATAGTATCGGACAATAACGTAGAAAAGACTGATGGCATTTCTATATTGCCTACACTACTTAGTCAAGGCAATCAAAAACAGCATCATCAATTGTATTGGGAATTCCATGAGGACGGAGGCCGTCAAGCTGTTCGTTATAAAAACTATAAGCTAATCAAATTTAAAGTGAAAGATCCTGCGAACAGCTACTATGAACTTTATGATTTAGAAAGAGATCCTCAAGAAAAAACACCAATAAAAAACAAGAAAATCAGTAATAAATTGATAAAATTATTGGAGCAACAGCACGTAGAGAGCGAGCTCTTCCCATTAACGGCTAGTAAACGCTAAAAAACAATAATATCCATATTGCTTTCGGAAGAATAAAATGATATTGGGTTTTGGAGACCATTTGTATGAGTCCAAGCCCAATTCATTTATTAATATTAGGGAACAAATAAAATATTGTTTTATATAGCCTAGCTAAGTGAAGTCTATTCTTACTCTGCTAGATCCCGAATACATTGTTCTCGGATGGCCCAGATTTCTTCAAGGGAGTACAATATACCTTTATTGTCATTCAACCATTGATTCAAATAGGCTCTATGTATTTCAATCTTCTTCTCACTAATCTCGTATGGTTGAATTTCAACCTCCATTAGTAAATCACTTGTGAAGTCATCTGGAGAAGATCCCTTCCGTGTAAAATCAAAATAACAATTATTATACTTTAAATAAGTATGCGCCTCTGGTATATAGTCCAAATTATGTTTTGCTAATGTCTCGCTTACTTTTGATGTGTTTAAAGGCCCCATTTTAAAAATCCCGAGAAACAGCTTTACATTTGCATCCCCATTTTCAAAGGCCAATTGCTTCAACAAACCATGCTTTGTACTACAGGTACCTTTATTCTCTACAAACAAAGTCAGTAAATCATTTTTATCCGTATTCCTGCCATAAGCCATGTTCTGGATAAAAGAACAGGCCTCAACAAATGTGAATAGCTCCCGTTTTAGAAATTCACGAGAAATAGCGCCTTTATCTTGTATAACGAAATTAGGGATATCCATGACACCTATTTATTAATGTTCTGAGCCTCCATAAATCCACATCGACTGCGTCTCCCCTGCTTTCTCGAAACCTACTTTTTCATAAAACTCAATAGACTTACCATCTGCAGTAAGCATTTGCATATGGAAACCTCCGTAGATTTCATTCATCTTATCCATTATCAGGCGTCCTACACCCTTGCCTTGAGATAACGGATGCACTAACAAATGAGGATAATAAACAACCAAATAGCCGTCGGAAATTGCATTCCCTAACCCAACTAGTTGATCAGCATCCCATGCGGAAATTAAGGAATGTGAATTCATCAATGCTTTATACAGCTCTTCCGGCTTATTCGCTGAACTCCACTCATTGGCTCGATACAATTCAATAATTGCCTCGATCTTTATGTCTCTCCTATCTGAAAGGTATATTCCCATACATTAAAAATATCATTTCTTTAATCGATTGCATTATTGCAAGCGCAAAAAAATCTTAATAGCAACAAGCGCTCAACAATAACGGGCCTAAATTGTATTAGAAACTCAAAAGTTTCATGAATGATACATCTATTTAGTAATCCTGCTAGCAGAAATCCCTTCATTAGCGTTCAATAATGCTGAATTTCTATCTACGTTAGCTTTTATTAATGCCGCCCCATTAAGTCTATTAAAGTCCCAATAAGAACAGGGATCATCCAAAAAGTTAACATGCCTATAGCATATGCGAAAAATGCCTTTATATAGCTCACAGCTTTCCGCTTTTCATAGAATTGCCCGATTGCCCAAACACAGTATAGCAATCCTGCAACCGATGCAATAGGCATTACCTCTAAGTGAGTCAATCCTTGAAAGATAACGAATACCGAAAATATCAACATGCCCATACCCATTACGAAACAAAGCATAATCAAAATCTCATAGAAATTGTACTGATGTTTTCTGAAAAATAATTTTAACCATAATGCTATCGCTACACCCATCATAATGTTTGCATATCCGTAGTGGTTTTGAACCCAAGCGACTATTGCACTTACAGCACCAGGTGCTTTCCCTTCACCTTCATGATATTTTACATACCCGTCTTCGATATGAAAAAAGTGATTTAAAACGGTATAAATCAA
This sequence comes from Sphingobacteruim zhuxiongii, assembly GCF_009557615.1. Classification (NCBI taxonomy): domain Bacteria; kingdom Pseudomonadati; phylum Bacteroidota; class Sphingobacteriia; order Sphingobacteriales; family Sphingobacteriaceae; genus Sphingobacterium; species Sphingobacterium zhuxiongii. Next base: position 966,251 of record NZ_CP045652.1, on the reverse strand, counting down.
GGAAGTTATGATTATAAAAATAATAGGCTTCACCAATCTACTTCGATTTTCAGAAAGGTAATTTTTAATATTTTGACCAGGATTAGTGATAAGCTCACGTATCGTATATAAGATTCCACGTTCGAAGTGAAGAACATGTTCAATTTCGTGAATGATATAATGTGAGTCGATTCTTTTTAAGCTAGTTGGCTGTCCACAATCTGGACAATACTTGGAAGTAATTTCAGAATTACAGTTTCTACAGTTCATTTAATAATTATGCGCTTAATATATCTTTATTTTGTTGGTTTGGTTAGTGTGGTCACTTCCCTTTTTTTGAAAGAAACGAAGTTACAAAAGATTTACTTTTCGAACTATGTCTGTAGACCTAAGTTTTATGATTTCATTCAAAATATTATTTTCGGATCCCATCAACCGATGAGTTGAATTCTAGACGAGTCAGAAAACGACGAGTATAATATGCATACATTAGGAATTGTTTCGAAGAAACTTACCAATCAATTGAAAACAAAACGTTCATGATACATCGGGTATCACCAACAGCCATGAAAGTCACGGGCTCATAGTCCCAATAGGCATTTAGCCAAAACGGTATCTTAGTACCAATAAATATAAGACCTATGGCTGTCAGCGGATTACCCTTTATTCTTGACCGTGGTTGTGGACTGGATGTCCACAAAGACACAGTAGTTGCTACCATTAAAGGTAGTGATTTTGATACAGAGACAAAAACCTTCTTAACTTTTACGGATGACTTGTACAATTTAGTGGAATGGCTCCAGGCCCATTCCATTACACAGGTTGCCATGGAGAGCACTGGGGTTTACTGGCGACCGGTTTACGCGGTTCTGGAAGACTATTTTCACATCCTACTGGTCAATGCCCGGCATATCAAAAATGTTCCGGGACAGAAGACCGACAAGAAGGATAGCGAATGGATCACTAAACTGCTTCTTTCCGGTTTACTGAAGGGGAGCTTCATCCCACCACAACATATCCGGGAGCTCAGGGAACTTTTCCGACATAGACGTAAGCTTATCGCTATGCGGACCGCAGAAAAGAACCGGTTACAGAACATCCTTGAATCCGCCAACATCAAACTGAGGAGCGTAGTCAGCGACGTATTTGGGGTAAGCGCCATGGAAATGGTCCGGGCCATGGCCAAAGGTCAACTCGATCCTTTGCTATTGGCAAGCATGGCCAAGGGTTCGCTGGTCAAGAAACACGCAGAGCTACTTAAGGCACTTACTGGCAAGATCACGGATCATCACCGCTTCATGTTGAACCTAATACTGCAATCCATCGATCATATCAATCTACAAATAGCACAATCAGAGGCTCAGATGGAACAGTACGCAAGGATCATGCACAAGGAGCTGGAACTACTGGAATCTATCCCTGGAGTATCTTCCAGGGTGGCACTGGGAATCGTTTCAGAAATCGGTACGGACATGGCTCAATTTGCAACACATCAGAACCTTTCTTCATGGGCTGGGGTTTGCCCAGGCAACAATGAGAGTGCAGGAAAGAAGTACTCCTCGAAAATAACACGTGGAAACAAGTATCTCAAGACGACGCTCGTGGAGGCAGCATGGGTGGCCTCTAGATCCAAGGCAAATCCATTACTTGCGGTCAAGCATCATCAAATCGCTGCACGAAGAGGTCAGAAGAAGGCTACAATAGCCATCGCACATAAGATCTTGATTGCAGCATACCATGTCCTGAGGGACGATGAAGCCTATCAATTGCATCCACAGGATAAGAAAATACTTGAAAATAGACGACTTAAAAGAATTGACAGATTACAGAAACAATTGAGTACCCTTAAAAACACGTCTTACAAATAAAAGATCGACCTTTTTTTGGTGGTTAGACTCCCCGGAAATAAAACTGATATCAGACGTTAAGAACCAACAGTTGATGCCTTTAGAGCTCGTAGAAAAAATTATACTCTGTTTTTATTAATCAAGTCATTTCATCATAAATAATAATACACAAGAAACAGAAACAAAATTATCCGGACAAAAAGAATAGACCCTTGAATAATCACTGGTCTAACATTTTATTGGATTACTAAAAAAAACAATAATAACTTTGACTAGTCCTGAAAAATAGATACAGTTTTTCAGTGATTAAAAATACATAATTTTATGCAGTAGTAGCCGAGAGGTTTCTACTGCTTTTTGTTTTATAAGTTTTGTAATTCATATTTGATTTGAGATGCATTTGATTGGGAGTTAGCATATGATTAGACCAATGTGGTCTGTCATTGTTGTAGATATTGATTGCTTCCTCTACAATTTGCTTCATCAAAGTTAGATCTAAATGATAGGTATCAATCATGAACTCTTGTTTCAGAATACCGTTTATACGTTCAGCAATGGCGTTTTCATAAGGATCAGAGTTTTCTGTCATACTGCACTTAATCTTGTATTTGTTTAGATAATATTGATACTCGTCTGAACAATATTGGATACCTCTGTCGGAATGATGGATTAATGATTCCTTTATTTTTCTTTGTTTTTGAGCCATTTTCAATGCTTTTACAAACATGACTTGTACACATTGTGCTTGAGATTTCAAAGCCTACTATCTTCTTAGAATATACATCTGTAATCAAACTTAGATAACAAGGTTTTTCTCGCTTTCCGATGTAAGTGAGGTCACTCACCCAAACTTGATTGGGACGATAATATTTCATTCTTTAATAATATTAGGATATTTTTTAAATCGATGATGTGACATGGTCGTGGTACGATAACTCCGTTTTGGAATAATTAATAAGTGATTGGCTCGTAAAATATCAAAAAACTTGTCTCTGCCAACTTTTAATACCTGTAGCTCTTGGACCAATAAATGATAGAGTTTCCGTGTACCAATTCTTGGCTGAACAGCGCGTAGTTCCTGGACTAAGCTCACAACTTTACTCGCTATATTTTGACTTCTTTTAGTTCGTCTGATTCTTCGATAATACACTTGCCTACTTAACCCGAACAACCCACAAGTAAAACTTAGGCTTTTTTGTTTTTCTTGTCGGAAACAATCGATTGTGCGGGTTTGAAGTTTTTTCTTACGTCTATTTTATATTCTTGTTCGGCAATATCGATCATCATATCAAAGATAATCGCTTTGGAATCAGCAATGTAATTCTGTCGCTCAAGCTGCGCTTTCTGCTTCTCCAACAATTTGATTTTGGCTTCTAATTCTAAAATGCGTTGTTCTGGTGACTTTGCCATACTGGATGGTATTTGATTCTCCCAATCAAAGTTACCATATTTTTTCAACCAGTTACGAATTGTGCTATCTCCTTGGATACCATACTTTCTTTGTGCTTGTGTGCTTGTCAATTCTCCGGATTCAACTTCTCTGACAACATTCAGTTTGAAGCTTAAAGTGTAATCACGCTGCGTACGTTTTACATAATTGGATATTTCTTTCATAACGATTCTTTTTATGTATCGCTATTTCAGGACGAGACACTTTCAGAAAAAAAAAGCCCTAACTTTCGTTAGAGCTTTTTAGTCGGGGTGGCAGGATTCGAACCTACGACCTCCACATCCCAAATGTGGCGCGATACCGGGCTACGCTACACCCCGAAAAGGTATCACCTTCTTTTTGTGTGGCACAAATATACGGCGAAAAATATATTTGTCAAGATAAATTTTAAAAAAACAGCTAAAACACTCATACAACGCATGTTAAATTATCAAAGGCATTCGTACACTATATTTTTTTAAAATATTTTCACAATAACTTTCATAAAATCAAGTGGTTTTCATATCTTTGCACCCACCTCAAATAGAGGAAGATAAAATTTAAAAAAAGTATTTTTTTATATCAGATAAAAGCTGTAATATTGCATTCCGATTTTTACAGGATATAAATCGTTTTTAATTACACAGAATCATGGATTTAGTAAAATTTGTAGAAGAACAAGCGGTAGTGAGAAATGAAATTCCCGCTTTCAAAGCAGGAGATACCATCAGCGTTCATTATAAAATTCGCGAAGGAAATAAAGAGCGTGTACAGGTGTACCAAGGGGTGGTAATTCAATTAAACAGCGAAGGTGCTAACGCAACTTTTACCGTTCGTAAAATCTCAAACGGTGTAGGTGTTGAACGTATTTTCCCTGTAAACTCTCCTAACATCGAGAAAATCGACGTTAACTCAGTTGGTAAAGTACGTCGCGCGAAATTATTTTATTTACGCGGACTTACTGGAAAAGCTGCACGTATCAAAGCGAAAAGAGTTTAATTACGATATTTCTTTTAAAAGAAAAAAAGGACTTACATCATGTAAGTCCTTTTTTTATGCACTTATTAATCAAGCAGGTTAATTACGAATAACAACTGGCTTAGTTCCCATGATAGCATCAATGCGATCTTTAACTTCTGCCGTTATTAAAGGCAATACCTCCAAAGCTTTTAAGTTCTCTGTCAATTGACTTTCTTTCGTCGCTCCCAATATGGCGGTCGTTACATTCGGATTACTCAAACACCAAGCAATACTGAGTGTAGGTAATGACACACCAAGTTCATTAGCGAACTCCTCTAATGCTTTAACACGCGCCAACTTGTCGTCTACAACAGCTCGATCTCGAAGCCATTCGTAACCCTCCAAAGACATTCTTGAACCTTCCGGAATACCATTATTATACTTCCCTGTCAAAATACCTGAAGCTAAGGGGCTCCAAATCGTCGTACCCATACCCACATTATTAAAGATTGGAGCATAATCTACTTCCATTTTCATACGATTAAAAAGGTTGTACTCCGGTTGTTCCACGGATGGACCTTCAAGACCTAATCCTTTCGCAACCATATGAGCCTCCATAATCTCAGCCGCAGACCACTCACTCGTTCCCCAATAGAAAATCTTTCCTTGTTGAATCAAGGTATTCATCGTACGCACGACTTCCTCGATTGGAACATTCGGATCAGGACGGTGACAATAATAAAGATCCAAGTATTCGACCTGCAAACGTACCAACGCTTCTTCGCAAGCTTCCATCAAGTGTTTTCTACTTAAGCCATGCTGATTCGGTTTCTTCGCCTCTCCTTTCCAACCAAAAAAGGCCTTACTGGAAAGTACATAGGACGAGCGATCCCAATTTACCTTTTTCAATACGCGCCCCATCATCTCTTCCGACAATCCAGCAGAGTACACTTCCGCGTTGTCAAAAAAATTAACGCCCGCATCGTATGCCTGCATCATCAATCGCTCGTTGATATGATCATCAGTTTGTCTCGCAAAAGTAACCCATGAACCGAAGGAAAGAGCGCTCAATTGCAGTCCCGTTTTACCCATTCGTCTATATTCCATTTTATCTATTTTTTTATTAAAGTTACTCCATTCAGGGAGATTTTCACCTCAAAAACTTATTGTTAAGTGTAAAATTTTAGCAATTATTTCCACAGAACCCGATACTAAAACCCGCCAATCGATTAATCTTCAAAACAATCCAAGATTCAATCGAGTAAACGTTTTTTTTATAGGGTATTGAAGAAAAAATTTGTACCTTTGTATCCCGTACATAGAGCAGATGAGGCGTTAAAAAAAGACCTCATTCTATATTAGAAATCCATTATTGCTATGACTAAATATATCTTTGTTACGGGCGGCGTAACTTCGTCGTTAGGGAAAGGAATTATTGCTGCTTCCCTTGCCAAACTACTTCAAGCTCGTGGTTTAAAAGTAACCATCCAGAAGTTTGACCCGTACATCAATATCGATCCAGGAACACTTAATCCTTATGAACATGGCGAATGCTACGTTACAGAAGACGGAGCAGAAACTGACTTGGACCTTGGTCACTACGAACGCTTCCTAAACGTCCCCACTTCACAAGCGAATAACGTTACAACAGGCCGTATTTACAGTCATGTTATTGAGCAAGAACGTGCCGGTGCTTACTTAGGAAAAACTGTTCAGGTCGTTCCCCACATTACCGATGAAATCAAACGCCGTATGTTGCTTTTGGGTCAAACCGGAGAATACGACATCGTGATCACTGAACTAGGAGGAACTGTAGGTGATATTGAGTCCCTACCTTTTATTGAGGCTGTACGCCAGCTACGTTGGGAATTAGGAAACAACGACTGTTTGGTTATTCACTTAACCCTTGTTCCCTATCTTGCTGCTGCAGGTGAGCTAAAAACTAAACCTACACAACATTCTGTAAAAACTTTATTGGAATACGGTATTCAACCGGACATCTTAGTTTGTAGAACTGAGCATAAGTTGAATAATGATATTCGTAAAAAACTAGCCTTGTTTTGCAATGTGAACATCAATGCTGTTGTTGAATCGATAGATGCGCCAACAATCTATGATGTGCCATTAAACATGCTAAAAGAGCAATTGGATAAAACAGTATTAGCAAAATTGAAATTATCAACTAAGAATGAACCAGATTTAGAAAATTGGAAAGCATTCTTAGGTCGTTTAAAAAACCCAACGAATGAAGTTTGCATAGGTTTAGTTGGTAAGTATGTGGAACTACCAGATGCTTATAAATCTATCGCCGAAGCATTCATTCATGCGGGCGCGACAAACGAAACGAAAGTTAAAGTAAAGTATATTGCAGCGGAAAGCATCAATGACGACAATGTAGCTGAGAAGCTTAAAGGTCTTGACGGTGTACTCGTAGCTCCTGGCTTCGGTGAACGCGGATTGGAAGGAAAACTTACCACGATTAGATTTGTTCGTGAAAACAAAATTCCTTTCTTCGGAATCTGTCTTGGTATGCAATGCTCTGTAATTGAATTTGGTCGTAATGTATTAGGTCTTAAAGGAGCAAACAGCTTTGAAATGGACGAAAACACGCCTCACCCAGTAATTAATTTAATGGAGGAGCAGAAAAACATTACGAACATGGGCGGTACTATGCGTCTAGGTGCTTATGATTGTGAAATCAAAAAAGGAACGAAAGCTTTCGCGATTTATGGAAAATCGAAAATCACAGAAAGACACCGCCACCGTTATGAATTTAACAATGCATACTTGAAGGACTACGAAGCAGCTGGAATGATTGCCTCAGGCTTTAACCCAGACAGCGGATTAGTAGAGATTGTCGAGCTGAAGGACCACCCTTTCTTTGTCGCTGGACAATTTCATCCAGAATTAAAATCAACAGTAGTAAATCCTCACCCACTTTTTGTTAGCTTTGTAGCCGCTTCTTTAGCGCACAAGAAAGCAATGTAGTCAGCAAAGACTACGAGAGATATAGTAAATAATATAAAATGGATAGAAACAATCTAATAGGATTCATCTTAATCTTCGCCATCTTAGGCGGCTCATTCTACTTAATGAAGCCATCTCAGGAGGAAATCAAAAAAGAACAACAGCTGCAAGACTCGATTAAACGAGTAAAAGAAGGCGTAGTTGTTACAAAAGACACCACGAAAATCACTAGCGCTGCACAAACTGTAGCAGACTCTGTTTTGGCAAAACAACCTTTCGGTGTTGCATCTCAAGGAACAGAACAAGCAATTACATTAGAAAACGAACGCATTGCGGTTACCCTTAGTAACAAAGGTGGTCGTGTAAAGTCTGTTGAACTAAAAGGCGAGAAAAACTATGACGATTCTAAATTAATCTTATTCGACGGCGATAACAATCGTTTTGGATTAGAATTCAATGTCCCTGGAAAAGCTGTAAAAACAAACGATCTATATTTCCAAGCTCAAGGTACGAGCTTCTCGGTAACAGGTGAAGACTCGAAATCAGTAACAATGCGTCTTTCTTACAGCGCAGATCAATACATTGATTATATCTATACCCTTGCCGGAAACGACTATAACCTTAAATTAGATGTTCGTACGGTTGGATTGAATGACCTGATCGACGTTAAAAACAAAAGCCTTCTTTTAAATTGGGAAACAACCCTAACACAAAAAGAACGCAATGTGAAATCAGAACGTGAGAAATCGGCAATCTTCTACAAAGATGTAGAAGGCGAGGTCGATCACCTTTCTGAAACGAGCGACGAGAAAGAAACTATAGAAAAGAAATTAAATTGGATTGCCTACAAACAACATTTCTTCTCAACCGTGTTGACGAGTAAAGAAGGTTTAAGCAATGCTACTTTAAACTCTGTCTTGATTAACGAGCAGGGCATAGTAAAGACTTATCAAACGACCGCTGATCTAGCTTATTCTGGTCAAAAAGAAAATCAATACGAATTCAGTTTCTTCTTTGGTCCGAACAAGTACAAAACCTTGAAGGCAGAAGGCAATGGATTTGATAAGATTATCAATATGGGCTGGGGACCAATGGGATGGATTAATAAATTTATTACTGTTCCAATCTTCGATTTCCTTGACGGATTCCATATGGGCTACGGCATCGTGATATTAATTCTGACCTTGTTCTTAAAATTCATCATGTTCCCATTAACATTCAAATCTTACCAATCTATGGCAAAGATGCGTGTGTTAAAACCACAATTAGATGAAATCAAAGAGAAAGTAGGCGAAGATAATCCAATGTTATTGCAACAGGAACAAATGAAGCTGTATAAGCAAGCTGGCGTTAATCCGCTTGGAGGATGTTTGCCTTTGCTATTGCAAATGCCTTTCACACTTGCATTCTTCTTCTTCTTCCCGAACTTATTTGAACTTCGTGGAGAAAGCTTCTTGTGGATCAAAGACCTTTCCACTTACGATGCGCCGATCACCTTTGCGAATATCCCGTTAATCAATGTTGACCACATCTCTTTAATGTGTGTGTTAATGACGTTAACGACCTTGTTAACAACTTGGTATAACAATGCTACATCAGGAGCTGCAAATAACCAAATGAAATACATTGGCTATATTATGCCACTCGTATTCTTCTTTGTATTGAACAGTTTCCCTGCAGGTTTGAACTACTATTACTTCTTATCTGCGGTATTAACCTTCTTAACGCAAGTTATTATTCGTCAATTTGTTGACGACAATAAAATCTTAGCGAAAATTGAAGAGAAGAAAAGCAAACCGCAAGTAGACAAGAAATCATCTTTCCAGAAGAAAATGGAAGATATGATGAGAGCTCAACAAGCAAACCAACAAAAGAAAAAATAATTGTATTAAAGTCTTTTTATAGATTTTAGACAATAGATATCAGATATAAGAGCCTGCATTGCGGGCTCTTTTCTGTTTTGGAGAATTTGAAATTCGGCAATTCATCGCTGGAATTCCGAGCGACCCTAGATGCCAAAATTATGGAGCGTTCGACAAACCTATCCGATTTTGCAAAGAAAATTAGGAGAGGATACCTTAAAACAAACCCAACTTTCATTTTAAACAATCATTCTACGGGTGGGATACGGATATGCTTCCAGGAAGAACAAACCATATTCGCTATTACGCCTAAGCCTCTCTACAAGGCCATACTTTGCGCCTTAGTCATTCTACTTCCCTTTCACATCCCTTTCACTTCCCTTTCATACCTCAATCAGATTCGTCTCCGATTGGTTATGCTAGGGTGTTAATTCGATAAAAAAAAGAGCCTGCAATGCAGGCTCTTCGATTTCGTGTCGCTTAGTCCAATACTAAACAAAAGCACTGTATCCGGTAATGCTTCGTCCAACGATCAACGAATTTATCTCCTTAGTACCCTCATATGAGTAAATTGCTTCGGCATCAGCTAAGAACCTCGCTACATTATATTCCAATAATATACCATTACCCCCCATTACTTCTCTTGCTCTAGAAACGATATCCCGCGTTCTTAGCGTACAGAAGACCTTCGCTAGGGATGCGTGTTCATCTTTCAACTTATCGTCGTCTTGGAGCTCAGAAAGCCTAAATACCAAGGTCTGCATAGCAGTAAGATTAGATAGCATTTCCACAAGGTGATTTTGAATCAATTGGAATGATGCAATTGGTTTTCCAAATTGTTCGCGATGTAGTGTGTATTCCAAAGCATTCTCATAGGCGCCGCGGGCACAGCCAACCGCCATCCACGCTACTCCTGCTCTAGTCATTTGCAATACCTTTGCCGTGTCTTTAAAAGAGTTCGCATTCACTAATCGATCAGATTCAGGGACCTCACAATCTGTAAGCGTTATCAATCCATTTTGGACGATCCGAAGCGCCATCTTCCCTTTGATTTTTTCAACCGCGAACCCTGGATTTTCCTTACGCACGATAAAGCCTTTAACTTGCTGATCGTCTAAGTCGCGTGCCCATATAATCGTAATATCTGAAAAAGTGGAATTCCCTATCCATTTCTTCTGACCATTCAAGATCCAAGTATCGCCCTCGCGCTTACAGGTTGTCGTTAAACCGCCAGCTGTACCTGATCCGACCAATGGTTCAGTTAAACCAAAGGCACCAATTTTCTTCAGCTGTTGCATTGCAGGTAACCATTCAGCCTTCTGTTCTTCAGACCCACATAAATAGATAGAGCCCATCGCAAGGCCACTCTGCACACCTAGAAAAGTAGCAATGGAAGGGTCAATTCGACCAAATTCACTCGCAATAATACCATCCATTAGGGAAGTTCCTCCAGCACAACCATAGCCCTCGTAGACATACCCGCAAACATTCAGCTCGGCAAGTTTAGGGATGATTTCAAAAGGAAATTCATCATGTAACCAGTATTTATTGACAATTGGCTTAACTTCCGCCTCTAAAAATGCACGTACTTTTAATTGTAAAGCGCGATCTTCGGGAGATAATTTCGCACTGGTATCATAAAAATCAGCATCAATTGCTGGCGGATCTTTCTTTTTTTTACTTCCGGTCAACATTTTCATTGCCATTTTCAATTGATTTTCATCCATTTTGGAAACGGCAGCTAAAACTTCGCCCAAATCCACCTTTTTCGAAATCTTTTCTAATTGCTCTAAATCAACTGATTTAAAGAGCTTTAGCATATTTGTGAGTTTATCTAACATAGTCTTTGTTTAAAAAGTTAACAGAAATATAACAAAAAATGTTTTTTATTGTTGCAAATCAACAAAACAGTAGTATATTTGCGCTGCCCAAAGCAAATAACAAACATTTAAACTACTGAATTTCAGAGGGTTTAATATAAAATTAAAAAAAACTTATTTTTTGGGTTACCTTTTAGGGTTACGGGTATTAAAGATTAAATAAACAAATTTGTTTCAACTAAATAGAAAATTAAAAAAATGAAAAATTTATTCAAATTCGGATTCTTAGGATTAGCTTTAACTGTAGCAGTTGCATCTTGTAACAACGCTGAAACTAAAACAGAAGCTGCTGCTGATTCAGTTGCTGATCAAGTAGAAGCTACTACTGATTCTATCGCTGATTCATTAGAAAACGTTGCTGATTCAGTAAAAGCAAAAGGTGATTCTATCGCTGATTCTTTGAAAAACGTTCAATAATCCGAACTAAATTAAAAATACATCAAGAGCCTGTTTAAGAAACAGGCTTTTGTTGTTTTATAAGGTTTCGGTTGGTATAGGTCTACGAATTTCTTATTTTTGCCTCACAAAAGATTTTATACCATGACATTATCATCCTTAACTGCCGTTACACCTATCGACGGGAGATACTACAATAACACCAAAGAACTTGCAAATTACTTCTCAGAATTCGCATTAATCAAATACCGCGTATTGGTAGAGGTGGAATATTTCATTGCACTTTCGGAATCTGGAATTCCGCAATTAGCGCATTTTGACGGCTCTTTGAATGATAAATTACGTGATATCTACCGTAACTTCACGGAAGAGAACGCGCAATGGATAAAAGATACCGAGAAAGTAACAAACCACGATGTAAAAGCTGTGGAGTACTTTTTAAAAAATGAATTCGAAAAATTAGGACTAACGGACTCCTTAGAATTTATTCATTTCGGATTAACATCTCAAGACATTAACAACACAGCGATTCCATTATCTTGGAAAGAGGCTATTGAACAAGTCTATACGCCAGGTATTAATGAACTTGTTAACGAATTGAAATCTCTTTCTACTGATTGGAACGACGTTTCGATGCTAGCCCGAACACACGGACAACCAGCGTCTCCTACCCGTTTGGGAAAAGAAATCAAAGTATTCATCGAGCGAATTGAACGACAGTTAGACTTGTTAGCGCAAGTACCTTATTCCGCTAAATTTGGAGGGGCTACAGGTAACTTCAATGCACACCATGTCGCATATCCTGCAAACGACTGGGTCGCTTTCGGAAATAATTTCGTTAATGAGAAGTTGGGATTAAACCGCTCGCAGACGACAACGCAGATCGAACATTACGATAACTTTGCTGCTAGCTGCGATTCCTTGAAACGTATCAATAACATTATTATCGACCTTTGTCGTGATATTTGGACTTACATCTCCATGGATTACTTCAAGCAAAAAATTACTGCTGGACAAATCGGGTCATCTGCTATGCCGCATAAAGTCAATCCTATTGATTTCGAAAACGCAGAAGGTAACTTGGGTATTGCTAATGCTATTTTTGAACACTTAGCCGCGAAGCTACCTATTTCAAGATTACAACGTGATTTAACGGATTCAACCGTTTTAAGAAATATCGGTGTTCCATTTGCTCATACCTTAATCGCATTCAAGTCTACATTACGTGGTTTACGTAAATTGATACTAAATGAATCGGCCTTTAAAGCAGATTTGGAGAACAACTGGGCAGTCGTTGCGGAGGCTATACAAACAATTTTACGCCGTGAGGGCTATCCAAAACCTTACGAAGCGTTGAAAGACTTAACCCGTACAAATACGCACGTTACACAAGCTACGATTGCGGAATTTGTCGACAATTTGAGTGTTTCCGACGAAATTAAGAATGAAATCAAAGCGATTTCTCCAAGCAATTACACGGGCGTACAACTATAAGCTTTTACGCAGTAATGACGCTGTCATTTAAGGAATGACTTATATTTGTCTCATATTATAGAACGATTACAACATGGCAACAATTAACGTATATACAGAAAGTACACCGAATCCTTCAACAATGAAGTTTTTGGTGAACAAGCTTTTAATCAATGGGAGTTTAGACTATCCGGATCGTGAGAAGGCACAAGAGTCGGCATTTGCCCGTGAGCTATTCAAATTCAATTTTGTAAATGGTGTGTTCTTCGCAAGTAACTTCGTAACGGTTACAAAAACTGAAGATGCAGACTGGTCGGATATTGAAGCTTTATTAAAAGAATTCGTAAAAGGTGCTGTTGAGTCTGAATTGGCAGTAAAACCAGAAGAACATTCAGAAGATGTTGTTTTCGAAGGTTCTGAGGTAGAAGTAAAAATACAACAAGTCTTACACGACTATGTTCGTCCAGCAGTAGAACAAGACGGTGGTGCTATCGCATATAAAGCATTTGAAAATGGTGTAGTAACCGTAGAATTACGCGGTTCATGCTCTGGCTGTCCTTCGTCTACAATTACGTTGAAAGCGGGTATTGAGGGACTGTTAAAACGAATGGTTCCTGAAGTTGAGGAAGTGGTCGCAGAAGCGATGTAACGAATCCGTATAAAAGAGTTGGACCTACATTCTCTAGGTCTACCAAGATAAAATCCAATAGGATTGAAAAGAGAAAGGCTAGAATTTACATTCTAGCCTTTCTCTTTTCAATCCTATTCTAAAACTTTAAAGCTGAATCCTGTACAATCGACTTGTAAATAAGCACGTTGCAAGACTCGGTATATATTGCATATATAAACGTCTAGCCTTATTTAAATTTGCTTGCTAGGGCAGCCAACTTACTTGCCATATCGGTTTCGGGCGCTCTGTTATCTTTCTTTTCTCTATCGTTTCGCTTTCTTGGTGCCTTTTCTTCAGTTTTCATCGTTAAGCTAATCCGATTTCTCTTTTCATCAATTTCTGTAACAGTGACCATAACAGGCTGTTGCACTTTGACAACTTCGTGCGGATCGCTTACAAAATGATTTGCTAATTGACTCAAATGCACCAAACCGTCTTGATGTACACCGATATCGACAAACGCTCCAAAGTTGGTAATATTCGTTACAATTCCAGGTAATTTCATTCCTACTCGAAGATCAGCGACGCTATTGACACCATCGGTAAATGAAAATGCTTCAAATTGCTCACGCGGATCTAATCCTGGTTTCGCTAATTCAGCAAGAATATCATTTAAAGTCGGCAATCCAACTTCATCACTCATATACTTTTTCAGATCCAAGCTTTTTCTAAGCTTTTCGTCTTTCATTAGCTCCGGAACGGAGACATTTAAATCCTTCGCCATTTGCTCAACCAAGGCATAGCGCTCCGGATGAACTGCAGAAGCGTCCAATGGATGCTCCGCATTACGAATGCGTAAAAATCCGGCTGCTTGTTCGAATGCCTTCTCTCCTAATCGTGGAACCTTCTTCAATTCACGACGTGATTTAAATGGCCCATTCTCCTTACGGAAATTGACAATCTGTTGTGCGAGAGCAGGTCCAAGACCTGAGATATAAGCTAAAATTTGCTTTGAAGCCGTATTCAATTCCACTCCTACCGCATTCACACAAGAAATAACGGTATCATCCAACGCGGATTGCAATTTATTTTGATCAACATCATGTTGATACTGCCCTACCCCAATTGATTTGGGATCAATCTTCACCAGCTCTGCTAATGGATCCATCAGGCGGCGACCAATAGAAACTGCGCCACGAACCGTCACGTCGTGATCTGGAAACTCCTCACGTGCAGTCTCTGATGCTGAGTATATCGATGCGCCACTTTCGTTGACCATTACAATTGTTATATTCGAAAGATTCAACTTACGGACAAACTCTTCTGTTTCACGCCCAGCTGTACCGTTACCAATTGCAATAGCTTCTACATCATGTTTCGAGACTAGGTGTTTAATAGTCTTTTCAGCCTCTAGAGCGGCGTTTGCTCCAGTATGTGGGTATATGGCAGTATTTTCTAATAAGTTCCCCTGAGCGTCTAAAACTACGGTTTTACAACCTGTTCGAAATCCTGGGTCTAGTGCTAACAAACGCTTTTGACCTAGAGGAGCAGCCAATAACAATTGACGTACATTATCAGCAAAAACCTTAATAGCTTCCTCGTCGGCTTTTTGTCGAGTCAGTACGCGAATCTCCGTCTCCATGGAAGGTTTCAATAGACGTTTGTATCCATCAATCATTGCCAATTCAACTTGTTTTGCAGCTTCGTTATTTCCTTTGACAAATTGTTTTGCAATACCAGGTAAAACCTGATCTTCAGCAACCTCAATATCCAAATAAAGTAATTCTTCTTTTTCTCCTCGACGCATTGCTAACACGCGATGTGAAGGCGCTTGTTGTAAAGATTCAGACCATTCGTAATAGTCTTTAAATTTTAATGCTGCTTCCTCTTTTCCTGGAATTACACGTGAAACAAATTCACCCTTACTTAAAAACACCTTACGAGTTTTTGCACGAACCTCCGCATCTTCGGCGATTTGCTCCGCAATAATGTCGCGAGCGCCCGCTAGTGCTTCCTCTAAAGTGGTTACCCCTTTCTCTTCATCCAAATATGCCGCGGCTTCCGCTTCGATATCGATATTATTTTGTGCAAAGATCAAATCGGCAAGCGGAGCTAATCCTTTTTCGCGGGCAACAGATGCACGTGTCTTACGTTTTGGTTTATACGGTAAATAAATATCCTCCAACAAAGCCATTGTCTCTGCAGATTTCACCTGCTCTTCCAAGATTGGATTTAATTTACCTTGATCCGTAATCGATTTTAAAACCGCTTCTTTGCGTTTATCTAAATCACGCAACTGCTGAATACGATCGCGAATTGCCGTAATTTGTACCTCATCCAAACTTCCGGTTAGCTCTTTTCTGTAACGGGAAATAAATGGAATCGTCGCACCCTCATCTAATAGTGCGATTGTTGTACGAACTTGTTTCTCAGCAAGAGATAGCTCTTGCGAAACGATCGTTTCGTGTGATGTTATCATAAAAATTAAAATGAAAAACAAAGCTGTTGAAGGACATCAACAGCTTAGGCATATAATAAAATAATATTTTTAGGCATTTTTAGTATTCTCTTCTTGCGAAGGATTGCGATCTGAGGATGGAGTTTCCTCAACTTCGGCGTCGTTAGCTTGCTCTAAAGTAGCTTCCGCACTCTCATTATTCGAAAAGTGATCATTATATCCGTAGCTATAGTAATCGTCGGCAGTAGGTGTTTGATACGGCTGGTGCTCATAAGTTCCCGAAGGGGCTGTAAATTGTGGCGCCTTTTTCTCTTTGTTTGTGGATTCCTCACTCGCCAATTCCTCGCCTACAGTCTCTGCACTCTCAACCGTTTCTTCTACTTTTTGTTCTGCCACTCTTGCTTCCGGTTCCTTCTCAATGTCTGCTTTAACATCTTCAATCTCTTTCTCAAAGTTGTTTATTTGATCGGAAATTTCACGTTTAATACCCTCTGAGGCATCTTTAAACTCACGAATTCCTCTTCCCAATCCTCTAGCTAGCTCTGGTAATTTCTTACCCCCAAACAACAACAAGGCAACCAATATGATTAACATCATCTCTTGAGTACCTATATTCAAAAACGCTAAATTCATCTCTTTTCCTTTTTATAGTGGAAAGCTAAGGTAAGTTTATTCTCCTTTTTTATCAATATCTGTCTGTAATTATTTCGAAACAAAGGTGAAAAGAGAATTGACCGGAATCCTGCCCTATTCAGAAGTATCTGTTACAAAATTTATTCCTTTTATTTTTTTAAAAAAATGGGAAATTATGCCAAACAAAGCAGTTTTGATGCTAGCCGAAAGAATTCAAGAGGTATATCCAATAAATCAATCTGCACGAGCGATAGAAGTTCCAGTAAATCCCCCCGAAGTACAGACGCAAGAACCTAACATCAATTGGACGTCACTGCCGAAATACCTTTATTTTCTTGGCGTACTCATTTTTTTAATTCGATTTAACAGAAATTTATTCGTCTTTTTCAAACTTACGAGAAAGTACAGAATTGTTTCCGATGACGGTTGTAAGATCGTTTTATTACCTTATACGACAGGTCCGTTTAGCTTTTTGAACTATGTGTTTATCGCTGATAAAGATTATAATAAAGGGCTTTCCCCCCTTGTTTGGAAACACGAATTGGCTCACGTAAAACAAAAACATAGTATAGATGTACTTTTCTCTGAATTAATGCTATGTTTCAGCTTTTTCAATCCCATCAATTATTTTATCATCCGAGCGATCAAATTAAATCACGAGTATCTTGCAGATGAATATGTTGTCAAAAACAAAGAAGATATTAGCGTTTATCAATATCTATTAACAGGTTTAAAACCGCTTTCATCTGGTCCTTCAATCAGTAGTCAACTTAATTATAAACAGATAAAAAATAGACTAATCATGATGAAAAAAACGGAAAAGAAGAGGAACAAAGTATATATGCTTTCCCTCACATGCGTTCTCTTGGCCGGATCACTGCTCTTATTCAGCAACAAATCCCCTGAAATAACTTCAGAAGTAAGAGTAACGAAACTGGTAGATGAAGATCTGCCAATCAATGTAGAGCAGCAACAAGATACATCGAGAAAAAGAGAAGCTTCAAAAGAACTACTTGATGAGTACGATCGCGCATTCAAAAAATTAACCATTGATCCTAAAACTGGAAAAACAAAACGTTGGGTGAATATGGCTGATGTCGACAGCAGAAGAATGGCCTACATTGCTTCTTTAATGTCTGCTGAGCAAGTGAAACAAAGAACTCACTATGGCGCAAACAATCATCTTGTTTCTCCAGAACCAAAGACATTTATCCTTATGGAAACAAAGCCAGTAAAAAGATCGCCGTCAACAGAACAATGGAAGAAATGGAAGAATGCTTCCGTGTACGGAGTATGGATTGATGGAAAGAAAGTACCGAATACTGCCCTTGATAAATATAAGGCTTCTGATGTTGTACATTATAATGTTAGCAAGCTATATGCAAATGCGAAAAAAGGAAAGTCATACACCCACCAACTTATAATTAATACGGAACCCTACTACAATAAAATTTACGGAAATCGCTTATTCTAAGATCCGAAACGAAAAACTAGGGGCAGGCTTTATGATTGCCCCTTTATTGTGAACTATTGCGATCTAGGCCCACTTCGCTATTAGTCATGGAAAGTTAACTTTCATAAGACATGTTAACCGGATTAGTCTTTGTACCTTTGCATTTCTTATTTATTTGCTGATATGTTTCAAAAGTACAAAGCCAACAAAATTTACTACATGAGCAGCATGGCACTAGCAGGCCCTGTTGTCATATCTCAATTAGGTCATACCCTAGTTCAAACTGCTGACACGATAATCGTTGGCCAATTTGCAGGTACTATATCCTTAGCAGCTGTTTCATTGGTTCACTCCGTATTTATGGTGGTGTTAGTTATTGGATTAGGTATCGCTTACGGCTTGACTCCACATATTGCGCAAGAGAATGGTCGTTCCAATTATGCAGAATGTGCTAAGTTGCTTTCCAATAGCTTTTGGTTAAACTTAATCGCAGGAATTTTATTATTCCTGTTTGTTTATTTTGGGTCAATGTATGCTATGCAACATGCTGATCAAGACCCACAGGTTGTTGAAACAGCAAAGCCGTACTTGCTTATTCTAAGTTTATCCATCCTGCCATTGATGATGTTTAACACCTTTAAACAATTCGCCGAAGGGTTAGGATTCACTAAGCAAGCAATGAACATTACCATATGGGGGAACGTTTTGAACGTTATCTTGGCGATTATTCTCGTCAAAGGTATGTTCGGTATCAAACCCATGGGAGTTGCCGGTGTGGGAATTGCCACGCTTGTAGATCGTGTGTTAATGATGATCGTTATGGCTTGGTATGTTCTGAAGTCAAGTAATTTTAAACGATATATAGAGCATTTCTCTATCCGTTTTATCGATGTAGAGCGTGTTAAGAAAATATTGAAGATTGGTGCTCCTGTCGCAATGCAATATGTTTTCGAAATTGGGGCTTTCGCAGGTGCTGCTTTAATCGCAGGCAAAATTGGAGCATTAGAGCAAGCTGCCCATCAAACAGCAATTACACTTGCTGCAATGACCTATATGATGGCAAGCGGAATTGCATCCGCGGCAACGATTAAAGTTGGTAATAGTTATGGTAACAAGAACTTCTTCAGATTAGAGAAATTCGCAACAGTATCCTACCATCTTGTACTTGTATTTATGATTGTCTGCGCCATCATCTTTGCTGTATTCAATCAATACTTGCCGATGATCATATCTAAAGATATGGACGTTATTGCTCTAGCTGCTCAGTTGTTGATTATCGCCGGGATGTTCCAATTATTTGACGGTACGCAAGTTGTCGGCTTGGGGATCTTAAGAGGAATGGGTGATGTAAACATTCCGACTTTCATTACATTTTTCGCTTACTGGATCATTGGACTCCCAGTAGCCTATTTCCTTGGAGTGAAAACAGGTATCGGCGTTAAAGGTATATGGTATGGACTTACACTCGGTCTACTAACATCTTCAATTCTTCTTTACTTAAGATATAGACATATAATCAAAAGACGAGAAATAGATTTGAATAGAAATATCGCGGCTTAAAAAGCTTGCCAAGGTCGAGCATCGTTCTAGTGAAACATGTTCTTTCATTTCTTGTTCACACAGCATAAACATAAAAAAAGCGTCCTATTTGCATTTAACTATATGCAAATAGGACGCTTTTTTATATAAAGGTAATATGTTTTAAATTTCAGTATTACGTGGGATTCAGACGATTCTATTGATATCCCAATTCTCCAAGTAATCTGCAACTCTGCGAATAAACGATCCGCCCAAAGCACCGTCAATCACACGATGATCATACGACATCGAAAGATACATCATATGACGTATTGCTATCACATCGCCCTGTTCGGTTTCTAATACTGCAGGTTTCTTTTTGATCGTTCCTACGGCAAGAATTGCCGCCTGAGGTTGATTGATAATTGGCATACCAATAATATTACCGAATGCCCCAATATTAGTAAAAGTAAATGTACCTCCTTGTGTATCGTCAGGTTTTAATTTATTTGCTCTAGAACGATTAGCAAGATCATTTACAGAGCGACTAATGCCCGATAAGCTTAATTGATCAACATTCTTGATAACAGGAACAATTAAATTTCCCGTTGGTAGCGCAGCTGCCATTCCTATGTTGATGTTCTTCTTACGGATGATGTTATATCCATCAACAGAAACATTGATGAGAGGAAAGTCTTTAATAGCCTTTGCTATTGCTTCAATAATTAAAGGCGTAAATGTGATATTCTCACCCTCACGCTTTTTATAATCATCTTTAACTTTATTGCGCCAGTTTACAAGACCAGTAACGTCCGCTTCTACCACTGAAAACACGTGTGGAGAAGTCTTCACACTATTTACCATATGATCGGAAATTAGACGACGCATACGATCCATCTCAATAACCTCATCAGTATTGCTTGCTCGAACTACCTGAGCTGCTGGTGTTGGAACTGGAGCTTCAACTGAAGCCGATTTCTCCGAACTATGCTGCTTAGGCTCTAACGCATTTGTGGGGATTTGTCCTGTATTCGTGCGTTGTTGAATAAACTTCAACACATCCTCTTTCGTTACACGACCTTCAGCACCTGTACCAGGAATTGTATCTAACTCCTGCTGACTAATACCTTCATGTTGGGCTATATTTCTCACTAACGGAGAATAGAAGCGAATACCATGTTGCATAGGTTCGCTATTTACGGTTTCATTATGATGTGATTCTTGAATTTGAGAAATACCAGGAATGGATACTTCCTCTGCAGGGATCTCAGTAGCTAGATCCTCGACATTTGACTGCTGAACTTCTTCTTCGGTAACTAATTCCGCAGAAATGTTCTCTACCACTTCTTCTATTTCTTCACCGTCGACTTCAATAAGGGCAATAACATCGCCAACTTGAATTACTTGATTCTCTTCGAACAATCGCTCTTTTAATCTACCAGAAACTGGCGAAGGCACCTCAGAATCAACTTTATCCGTCGCAATTTCGGCTACTGCATCGTCTTCATTAATCTGATCTCCAACTTGTTTTAACCAATTGGTCAACGTAGCTTCAGACACGCTTTCCCCCATTTTTGGGAGTAAAAGTTTATATATAGCCATCTATTATTATTTCGATTGTTTGAAATACTAAGTTACTTATTAATACTAAACTATCAAGTAAACAGAATTAGATATTTTCCAAATACCGATGTTTAAAATATAATTTTGTTAAATGCCTTTTTCTTTTTGAAATAAATTCCACAACATCAGCAAAGATTGAGCTGTTGTTCGCTCGATATTGAGAATCCGATCCTGATGGAACTGAAACAATTTTGTTTTTACTTCTGTTTTTCCCGCGATAGCAACCCAAACGGTGCCCACAGGCTTTTCTTCCGTTCCGCCGCCCGGTCCAGCAATACCACTCGTCGCAATGGCGTAGCTCGCACCTAATTGCTTTTGTGCTCCACGAGCCATTTGAATAACCGTCTCCTCACTGACTGCTCCATATTGCGCTAAGACCGAATGTTCCACATGCAACAAATGCTCTTTTGCTTGGTTTGCATATGCGACGATACCACCCTGGAACATTGCGCTTGCACCAGCAATCTCTGTAATCTGCTTCGCAACATTTCCTCCCGTACAACTTTCAGCCGTCGCTAAAGTCTCTTTAGATTCTACGAATGATCGGACAATAGCTTCTTCAAAACTAATATCATCGTGAGCAACAACCGCATCGCCAACACGATTAATCAATAATTTTGCATAATGATCTAATTCCTCTTCCAATTGAACCATATCCGATCCGCTTGCAGATATTCGCAGACGGACTAAGCCGATCTTTGGGAGATAAGCTAAATGTATATGTGGAGGAAAGGCATCTTCAATATCAGCAATCTGCTCCGCCAAATGTGACTCTCCAATCCCTACTGTTAAGATATAACGAATCGCGATCTTCTCTTGGCTATTGAACTCCTGAAGCTTAGGCAGAACACGGTGGCTCATCAGATTCTTCATCTCGAAAGGAACCCCCGGTAGAAAGACATAAACTTTACCTTCATGAGCTACCCATATACCTGGTGCTGTGCCCCAATCATTGAATAGGACTTCCCCATTTGATAAAACATCCGCTTGTCCTAAATTAATATCAGGCATCGTTCTGTTAAACTTCTCAAAAATTCCACGAACATGCGTTAACACACCTTCATTTCGGACTAAGCTAGTTTGAAAGAATTTCGCAGCAGTTAGCTTGGTAATATCATCCTTTGTTGGGCCTAAGCCACCTGTACAGATGATTAAATCCGCACGCTGCGTTGCATTACTTAGTGCTTCTAAGATATGCTCTTCGCGATCAGAAATAGAGGTGATTTGTGCTATTTGGATTTGCAAGGACAATAAGGCTTGTGCCATCCATGCCGAATTGGTATCGACAATTTGCCCTAGCAAAAT
Organism: Sphingobacteruim zhuxiongii; assembly: GCF_009557615.1. Classification (NCBI taxonomy): domain Bacteria; kingdom Pseudomonadati; phylum Bacteroidota; class Sphingobacteriia; order Sphingobacteriales; family Sphingobacteriaceae; genus Sphingobacterium; species Sphingobacterium zhuxiongii. Next base: position 943,858 of record NZ_CP045652.1, on the reverse strand, counting down.
TTCATCACCGGTGGTAATAATCTCTGCTTTCATGGCATATTGGTTTTAAGTGATTAATAGGTAAAGTGACTGTTACGCTTTGTTAATTTCAAATCTTGAAGTATCGAAGCTTTCGCTCGAATGGTCACGTTAAAACTCTTATAACGTCCGAATGGCACCCAGCCAACAGACATATCCCAACAGTGAAGATCCCGATAAATACTTATTTGCGACATCGATGATTCCATACGCACAAAGTCAAATCCAGTATTAAATTGAACTTTCCACTTCGGTGTCATGTTAAAATCACCATGTAAATTGACTGTACTCGTAATGTTCGGTTTCATTTCCTGCAAATCACGATCAAATATCGTTGAATAATTGAAACTGAAGGAACCCGATAAGTTCCATGGAATATTGAAATCGACAAAGGCATTAGGATCCGTACTAATACGTGCAAGTGCCTGCGTTTGCTCATCCGTCATCGCCGGCATACTGTTACGTAATGAATCAATATTATTGTTTCTACTTTTCGATGCTTTAGGGTTGAAACTGTAGTCAAACGATAAACCGAAGTTTGTTAAACGCGCTAACTTTCCGTCTTTCACCATATAGCGATCAATTCGTTGCCCCGAGTACTTATCGTAGCTATACGGATCAAAACTACCGTTAAAATTGATATTAATCTTCTGATCGAATAATGAGGTTCTTCCCGAAAAACTAATCGGTGATAACTTTAATGAATCGGCTGCAACATTGTAATTTCCACTGAAAGTTAAGCCTTGAATCAATGGAATCTTCTTAACCCCTGTACCGGTCGAATCTTTGTCGTCACGAATCTTAGCCTCTAACGTATTATCAATTGAGAAACCAATACCCATTGATTTACCCATCGATGGAGATCCGTAAATCGCGTTTTCAAAAATTGAATACCTTCTGTAGGCACCATTCTCATCCGTATAGTCCTTATAAATGCCAAACTTCTCAGCACCAAAATCTGGACGATAATTCACGTTGATGGAAGGCGTCATCACATGTCGCATCTGCTGAATCTTACCTATACCACGTTTATAGTTACCGTATATTTTCGTTGATAATCCACTAGATACCGAATAATCATAAGCACGTTTAAAACCTTGAATCGTATCCTTTACAGTAGAGTAACCATTTATTTCATTAACTAAACGATTCTCGATAGATTGAAAATACCAACGCTCTGTATAATTCATCGAAGTATTAAACTGGAAATACTTTAATACATTCAAACTTAAGCTAACTGGGATGTTATGTTGGAAACCATTCGTAAATTGTCCAAAGAAATTATTCTTAAACAAGATGGAATCTTTAGTAGATACAAAGTTTCTAGCTTGCAAGCTATACCCAACAGTAATACGTTGATACCACTTTTGTTCCCCTATACGGTCTTTTGAATCGAACGGGTTGAATGTCGAAACGTTCAAACTGATCTGAGGTAACTCTAACGAGATATCGCCCGTTGCCAAGTTTTGATCATGGCGCAAGCTGGACGTGAAATTAATTTTCCCATCAGAGAAAACCTTTCCATAAGCAATGGAAGAGTTCATTCGGTTGTTGGTAATTTGACTGATATCGTATGTACCATTCGCCGCAGTATTTCTAAAATATGAACTTGTACCAAAGTTTACTGATGCTGTAAATGATGTTCCAGGATTTGCTTCTTGACGTTGTGTATGATTCCATGTTACGTTGAAATCCTTATTTCGTCCAAAGTTCTGAGTACCCTCTACCCCACTTACCGTAGAGCCGTAACGTAAAGCAAAGTTACCATTGTACTTATAGTTTACCATATACTGCGTACGCATACTCGCTTCCCAAGAACCTTTTGAATATAAGTTCCCGCGAAATTCGGTGTCCCAATAATCGTTGAACGTCAAATACCATCCTAAATCACGCATAGAGAATCCACGCGCAGCATCTTCACCAAAAGAAGGAAATAGGAAACCACTACTCTTTTTATCTTGTTTAGGGAAGAACCCGAAAGGAATAGCAAGAAATTTCAATGGAATATTCTCTACCACCAAATAAGAAGGTCCTGCAATAATTTGTTTGTCGGTAATTACGCCCTTCGAAATTTGAATACCAAAGTGCGTATGCGGATAAGGAAGATTACATGTACTGTATAAGCCTTTGTAAAGTGAGGTCTCATCATAGATGTTCTTTCGCACTTCACGCGCTTGTATAAATGCGCCATCAACCTCTGTCATTACGCCAAAGGTTTTAGGAATTTGACTTTTATAATTATAGAGCAAGGAGTCAACAGCAATTGGCCCCTCACCTGGCATAATAACAACCGGGCGCCCGACATACTTGCCATTGTGGTCTATTACTCCAGAAGCAAATAAAACATTGGTATTACGATCTAAGCGGATATAATCGGCGGCCAATTCAAAGTTTTGATACTTTACTTTTGCCCCCTTAAATAGGTGAAGTATATTTTTACTTACCTCATTCCATGAAGAGTCATTCGCGACAATGCTTACCGTTGTTTCTAGACCCGAACTATCTTTCATGACGACAGTATCCTGCCCTGTCACTTCCCGAAAGTTATTTTTACTACTATCTTGCGTTAATAAAGTTGAATCTTGTAGCTTTTTAGAGGTATCTTGTGTAACGGTAGCTCGTTTCAATGTAGTCTCTTCCTGTGCCTGTAAGGAGGCCACTCCGGCTAAAAGAAAAAACAGGATATGGAAAAAACAACTTAAAGCCTTCAAAATGAATTATGAATGTTATTTTTGTGCTAATTTTAAACTCTTGTTGGCAAAAATAGTCAAAAATCCATTACTTAAGTGAGGATTTCGACAAACTTAATCATATTTAACAATTTGTGAGTTTGAAAGGCGTTGATAGATAATATAATTTGAAAATAGTGATGAATTCTAGGAAATCAACCAAATTAGTATTAGCAATTATTGGAATTGCTGCCCCCTTATTTTTAATCGGAAATTACACAGGTTATTCCAAGTCGGATTTGGAACCGCAACAAGTGGCAAATAATAAAACTTTCAAGCTTGTCGTTATTGACCCGGGACATGGTGGTAAACTACCTGGCGCTTATGGTAAGAACTCTGCGGAAAAAGATATTGTCTTGCAAGTTTCATTGAAATTAAAAGAAGCTATCGAAAAAGAACTCCCTGGCGTGAAAGCAATTCTTACTCGCGAATCGGATATAGATGTTCCTTTTCACGAGCGTTCGAATATTGCTAATCGTAATCATGCGGATCTATTTATTTCCATTCATTGTAATTCTGCGAATTCAGACCAACGTGTAAAAGGTAAAAACGGCCGATACAGCACCCGAACGATTTATCGTCCTGGCGTTTCTGGTACGGAGACCTTTGTTTGTGGTTACAATAGATTACAACGTGGAGAGTCAGATGTCGCCATGCGAGAAAATGCCGATATCTTAATGGAAGAAAACTATCAAGAGAATTATAATGGGTTTGATCCTAATGACCCCTCTTCTTATATTATCTTCTCCTTGTTAAAAAGGACTTATAGAGAAAAAAGCATTAAATTTGCATCGTACGTTCAAAATGAATACGTCGGCAAAGGACGTCTTGACCGTGGCGTGCAAGAATTATCACTAGCTGTTTTAGCGGGCGCAAGTATGCCAGCTGTCTTAACTGAAATTGGCTTTATTAGCAACCCTGATGAAGAGAGTTACATGCTCTCGGAGGTTGGACAAGCAGAAATTGTAAAGAATTTGGTAGATGCTATCAGACGTTACAAACAAGGAAATGAGGCAATTGCGCAGCAATAGGTTAGACAATCGGAAGTAAGTTTAAATATATTTTGAAAAACAAAAGTAAACACAGACAATTTTGGACAAAGGGAATGCAAATCGCACTTTGTCTTATTGTATTAGCATTAGCAAGTTTTAAACCTGCCGACCATCAAGGTGCCAACGGCGGTAATGGTAAAATTAAAGTAATCGTTCTTGATCCTGGACATGGAGGTAATGATTCAGGTGCAGTAGGACGACAATCAAAAGAGAAAGATATTGCCCTCCAAGTCGCTTTGAAATTGGGGAAGAAAATACAAAAAGAGTTACCTGGAGTAAAAGTCATTTATACCCGTACAACTGACGTTTATCCTAAATTATACGAACGCCCCGCCCTCGCTAATAAAAATCATGCAGATCTATTTATCTCTATTCACTGTAACTCTGGAGGCTCCAGCAGTAGACGTGTAAAAAATAGTAGAGGACGTTATGTGACGCAGCGATCGTTAAATACCTCGGCAAAAGGAACTGAGACCTTGGTGCTCGGATTTAGCCGTACAGGTGATCAAGACGTCGCGATTCGAGAAAATGCATCCATCCTAATGGAGGACAACTATGAGCAAAACTATGGTGGTTTTGACCCTAAGGATCCATCCTCTTATATCGTATTCTCCTTAATGAAACGTAAATTTCGAGAAGGAAGCATTAAACTTGCGGCCTATATGCAAGATCAATTTGCAGCCTCTAGTCGTGTAGATCGCGGAGTAAAGGAACAGTCTCTTGCTGTACTTGCGACTGCCGGTATGCCAGCTGTACTGACTGAGATTGGTTTCATTTCAAATCCTGATGAAGAACGCTTTATGATGTCTGCTGATGGTCAAGCATCTATAGTCGATGACTTGTTCAATGCTATAAATACCTACAGAAAAAACGTAGAAAGATAAACTTTTTCTTAAATTGGGGATTATATAGTAGGTAGAATAACTTAATTAGGAATATTTTGAAAATATCTAACGAAACAAAAGTCGGTGCTTTAACAAGTATTGCAATCGCTATTTTATTTATTGGCTATAGCTTTTTGAAAGGCAACAATGTCTTCAGTAGTGACAATACGTTTTATACCGAATATGATAATGTAGATGGATTAGCGGTATCCAAACCCGTTTTAGTATCCGGATTCCAAATTGGTCGTGTCTCCAAATTAACTCTACAACCTACTGGAAAAATACGCACAGAGTTTAAAATAAATGACGATTATGCGATCCCTTCGAATACAGTGGCGCGAATAGTCAGTGCCGATTTATTAGGTAGCAAAGCTATTGTTTTTGAACTTGGCAACAGTACGACCATGGCAAGAAGTGGAGATCCTTTACTTTCGGATGTACAAGCGAACCTAATGGAAAAGGTAGAGCCATTACAGAAAAAGATAGAAAACTTAGTGGAGAAACTAGACTCGGTTCTTTCCGGCGTAAACTCTGTACTGGATGACGGCTTTCAACGTGACTTTAAGAGTAGCGTCCATAGTATCTCGATTTCGTTGAAGAATCTAGAGAAGATTACGAGTGACGTAGATGGGCTTATGGGATCAGAGAAAAACAGATTAGCGAATATCATGTCGAATCTGGAATCGATCACGACCAACTTCAAAAATAACAATGCGAAGATCAACAGTATCCTGGGTAACTTGGATAGCTTGTCATCAGATCTATCAAAAACTGAAATTAAAGCAACAATCGACAATGCCAATCAGGCTATGCGCGACGTACAAGCGATTACAAACAAGATTAATTCTGGAGAAGGTTCAATTGGCTTATTAATCCATGATGAAAAGCTTTATAATAATCTAACTAATGCATCTCAAAACTTAGATGAATTGGTACATGATTTGAAAACAAACCCAGGAAAATACTTGAAGATCTCAATCTTCGGAAAGAAAGACACTAAATAATAAGAAAAGGGGCAATCTATTCGATTGCCCCTTTTTTATATCAATTATTTGCGACGGATGAGGTCGCTTTTTTTATGCTATTTCAACGTTTCGGATAACCAGCCGAAAAACTCTCTTTGCCATACTTGTGCATTGTGACCTGAGAGCACCCAGTGATTCTCTTCCGGTAGATAAACTAGTCTACTTTTCACCCCTTTCAATTGAGCTGCTTGAAAAGCCTCTAAACCCTGTCCAATTGGAACGCGATAATCCTTACCTCCTTGAAAAATTAAGATCGGTGTATTCCATTTGTCAATATGCTTAATTGGATTAAACTCATTGTATGATTTGCTATTATTTTTGTCCCAGTAAGCACCAATGTCATGATTAGCAAAGAATAATTCTTCAGTTGTTCCATACCAAGAAGTCATGTCAAATAGACCACAGTGTGATATTAATGATTTAAACCTTCCTTCATGAACTCCAGCTAACATAAAAACTGAATATCCACCGTAACTAGCGCCAACGGCTGCAATGTTAGATTTATCAACATAAGACTCTGTAGAAAGATCGTCAATAGCCGACAAATAGTCTCTTATCGATTGGCCACCCCAGTCTTTAGAGATTTGTTCATTCCACTTAACTCCCCATCCTGGCATACCGCGACGATTCGGCGCGATAACAATGTAACCTTGGGAAGCCATTAATTGGAAATTCCAACGGAAAGAATAAGATTGTGTGGTCGCCGCTTGTGGACCACCTTGACAGAATAATAATACAGGATATTTTTTCGTCGGATCAAAATCAGGAGGATATATAACCCACGAGAATAAATCCAATCCATCTGTTGCTTTGGTTACGCGACTTTCCACTTTCGTATCCGCGATTTGGCTGTACATGGCATCATTGACATGAGTAATCGCCTTAATCGATTTATTTTTGAAATTATAATCAAACACTTCCGCCGCACGTGTCATTTTTGTGGAGGTAACAATTAAGCCAGTCGATGTTTCTCCAACAATCCCCGCAATATCAAAATCACCATCCGAAATCTGAGTTATCTTAGGCAATACTTTTGACCATACTCCCTTAGCCACATTGATTTCAAAAAGCTGTACAGTCCCCTTAGATGGTGCGACAAAGAAAATCTTCTTATTATCCTTACTCCAAATAAAGGAATTAACTGTTCCATCCCAATGTGCTGTTAAGTTTACTTTTCGACCCGAACTCGCTTCCATAAGGATGATATCATTCTTATCCGCTTCAAAGCCATCAGTCTTCATGCTCAACCAACTCAGTATCTTACCATCCTTGCTAAGCGAAGGATTCGTATCATAACCACTCATACCTTCCGTAAGATTACGTGTCTCTCCAGTGGCAATATCATACTGATATAAATCAGTATTAGTACTCTGAGCATAATCATTTCCAAATCGCTTCTTAGCGACATAGATGACAGATCGGCTATCTGCAGTCCAAATAAAATCTTCCGAGCCACCAAATGGCATTTGCGGAGAGTAAAAAGGCTCACCTTCCATGATGTCTTTAGGTTCTCCTATCTTACCATCGGTATAACTTGCAATAAACGGATGGTTAAAACGACCATCATTCCAAGTATCCCAATGACGATAATCCAAATTATCATAGATATAAACATTGGATTTACCTAGATCGGAATATTTATCAACAGAGTGGTAGGGCTTTAATAGCACGGCTTTGCTGAACAAAATCGACTTCCCGTCTGGAGCGATCTTCACATTCTCTAATCCACCTTCGTAATCTGTCAACTGTTTTGAATCGCTACCATTCAGATTTTTTTGCCAAATCTGCCCCTTGAACATGTATAATACATTTCCATTCTCATCTATTGTCAAAACCGTCTCTCCACCCGCATCACTAGTAAATTGTCGAACTTTCCCTCCCTTTACCGGAACAACAAACAAATTCTTTTCGGATTTATTTTCATCGAACTGATAGTTGGAGACGCCATAGATAAGCTGTGTCCCGTCGGCCGATAAACCTTCAGCACTTACTCTACCCAATTCCCATAAGGCCTTTGGGCTAAGCGGAGTACCTCCGTTTATTGTCTTTACGCGATTTTCAATCTGTGGCCTCTCCACTTTCTGTGGAACTTCTTTACCTTGTGCAACAACCATATTATTGATCAATAAGAGTGCTCCAATACATGATAATCTCATCATCTTATTCTCTTTTTTTGAGCCAATTTACTAAAGTTGTGAGGTATTGCGAAATTCCAAATCTTTTTCAATGCCTTACTGAGGTTAGTAATAACCAAATACTCGTTAAATACATAAGCATTGATTCCCTTTTTAATTTGATCATCTTTTATCGAATTGGTACCAGTCAATCTTGGTTGATAAGCGCATTAAAGCCGCCAATATGATAAACACACCTACCGTTCCCACGATTAAAGAATAGTCGCGCAACTGCATCAAAATATAAATAAACGAATAGAATAGGGATAGTATCGCACCAAATAACAGCGCCGACTTCATATTTTTTGTAATCGCCTTGACAAAGGAAGCTATCAATACAATGGTTGCAATCGCGGCCAGTAAGTAGGCAACATTAAACCCTAAATGTTCTGAAATTGCCAACAACAAAGCGTAAAACAGAACCATCGCGAAACCAATCAGTACATATTGTATGATATGCACACGTTGCTTCTTGATAATTTCCATGAAAAGTAGCGAAACAAAGGTTAATGCAATGACTAAAATCCCGTATTTCGTTACGCGCGTAGTCTTCTGATAATTGTTTACTGAAGGTAAGAAATTTATTTGAACCATGTCGTAATCAGAACTAGTCAATTCCGAACTTCCGTCTGACGTTGAAGCCGATACTGGCTCTGGAATATAATCAGAAGGGTACGTATCGGACGCATTATCCTCATTATTCAATTCTAAACCTTGAAATTGATATACGAACTGCTGAGCGCCCTCCCATTGCTGAGGCAACTTACGAGCAAATGATGGGATACTCCAATTGGCAGCAAACGAATGCTCTGTAACCTCACGATTTTCCGGTAAATGCCCTCCGTTAAAACTAGGATTGCCCCAATCACCTTTCACTTCTATATGTGATTGTTTTGCCAATGGTAGGAAATTTAAAGATTTTGAACCTCGGATGTTAAATTCTATTTCGAACGCTTTGTTTAAGTCATCATTTCCCGTCAACCCTAAATCAACAATCAAATTTTCAACATAAGGTCTTAATTCATAAGAACTCTTGGAAAGCTCCAAACTTTTTCCTGCCCAATTCAATTTAGGATTAGCGGTCAATCCTTTCACATCTTGAATCCCAAACAACAATTTTGCTTCTTCCCAACGCAGCTTTTCCTGCGGAACCTTTAATTTGGAAAGCTCGAAACCTAAAAACTTACCCGTAATTTTAACCTTTGAGTTATAAACGACCGCTTGATAAATCCCGCGATTCAAGGGTTCTGGACTAACCTCTGCTTGAGTCTTCATTTCTTCGGGTAACAACTGTGCCCAACGTGTCACTACTGTTTTTACGACTTGCTTTACCCCATCGGAGGACTCTTGAATTACTTCCTTGACCTCATCGTAGGGTACTGCGATAATTGGGCTAACGATTACCTGATCTTTCCCCCATTTATCTGCAATTTCATTAGATACTCTTTGTTCGCGATATTTACGTTCAGAGATCAACTCATTTATTAAATTCATTGGAATTAATAAAATGATAGTTAGAAAAAAGATTACTCCAAATTTTAAAACGACAGATCCCGTAACTTTTTCATAAAGTGATTTATTCACAGGGCCTTCTTGTTGTGTATTTTCCATGATGTATTTATTTTAAGATTAGAATGTTAGTTTTTTCAGCAAATGCGCGCTGTAAATTATAAAGAGGTTCATTTAAATAGTTTTTAAACTCTAAATGATAGAATGACCACATACGTTTGCCTTTGTTAAAAGAGCTCCAGTAATAATTGGAATGCTCCGGAAAAAGAAAACTGCCAATCAATACCATAGCGAGCAAATACAAACTCAACTTACCATTGCCAAGTAATAGGTACTGCATGGCAATTTCATCTTTGATTTCTGTCCCTGTTCCTGTCAGTAAATGGAAAACATCATGGTTCTCCAACTTCGGCATCACATCGAAGCCTTTTTCCTGATAAAAAGCAGCTAAAGATGCTCCAAGGCTACCCGAAGGATATTGGTTAAATGCTTCTTTGCTAATTCCCCAAGCCTGTTTATGCGGCTTAAACAAGTTGGCGTAAAGCCTGCTTGACCCATTATAGAGGTAAAGCATAAATTTTAAACGAAGTCCTCTCATATTTTTGTTTTTTTTATAACTAAAAGTACTTTGTGTTTCAAAGTAATTGGACAAAAAAAATTATGTATACTGTTGCTTGATTATTTGCTCAAGCGCAATTAAATGATTTTCAAAAGCTTGCTGACCCTTTTCAGTCTTGTTATAGCGTGTATTGGGTTTCCGATCGATGAAAGTCTTCGTTACCGTAATATACCCCTCCTTCTCCAAACTTTTCAAGTTCGACGCTAGATTCCCATCCGTCACCGCTAACAATTCTTTAAAAGAATTAAAGTCATAGAATTCATTCGCCATCAATATTCCCATAATTTGAAGACGAACTCTATTCTCTAAAACCTTATCATATAACGTTAAATCCAAACTCACTTTTCGTATTTTTTATGAACGATTAGACCGTAAACAATGTGTAAAACCCCGAATCCTATGGACCAAAACCAAATACCATAACCAGGAAACGCCAAAGCTAACAAGCCTAATAGAATTTCCAAAATTCCCAATACTCGAACTTCAGAAAAAGTAAAGACGGATGCGGCTGCCAATGCAAGTCCATAAAATATTAATAAACTAGACGCAACCAAGGAATAATCACCGCGATAAATTAATATTAAGCTAAACAAACCACCTGTTGCTAAAGGAATCGACATCGCCTTCGCCAAGGCTTTGCTCGTTGGATTCCATATGGTCTGTCCAATTTTCTTCGCTTTTGTCTTTGCCATCCAAACACCTGTCACAACAGAAACCAATAAAACAAGCACCGCAATAACAACTAATTTCCAAAGAACTTGATCGTCGAGAACATAATGATCGCGATATCCAAATTCGCTCTTCGTACCATATACTATATAGTATCCGGCGGCTGCTCCTATTAATGCAACACATCCAATCAATACCCCAGAGAGGCCATTTATCGACATAAACTTCGAGGAACGCTCCATCATCGAGCGAATTTGTCCTATATCTTTTAGTATATCTTGATGATTCATAAAAGTACTTTGTTTTTCAAAGTAATGTAGAAAAAAGCATATCACAAAATATTTTTTCAAAAATTTTTCGAAAATCAGGTTAATTCAGCATCCTTATTTACTTAAGCGGCCACATATCAATGAATAGATTGATAGAAATCTCGCCTAAATCCTTTCACAAAACCGTGTGTTATCAAGAAATGTTAACAAAAAACCAGGTCTATTTTCCCTCCAATTGTTGATAATTCCATAAAAACATAAGCTTATAATATAGTAAATACGTTTTTATGAAAATTTACTAGGTTACTAAACAAAGAGTTACACAAAAGCTTTAAAAAAAAGAGTAGAAAACTCTTGACATATATAGGTTTGGTTTCTATCTTTGTGGCTCAATAAAATCCTAACTGCGGAAGTGGCGTAATTGGTAGCCGCACCAGACTTAGGATCTGGCGCCGCGAGGCGTGGGGGTTCGAGTCCCTTCTTCCGCACTTGATATCCTCCCGTAAGTAATCTCTCGGGAGGATTTTTTTTATTATTGCGAAAAGCTAAAAGATGAGTATGAATATTTCACACCAAAACATTGACGACATCAACGCAAAGATCCAAGTGGAGATTGCTCCAGCGGATTACAACCCACAAGTTGATAAAGCAATTAAAGACCAAGCAAAAAAAGCTAAGCTACCAGGATTCCGTCCAGGAATGGTACCTGTAGGACATATCAAACGTATGTACGGAAAATCAATCTTATTTGATGAGATCAATAGAATCATCAATGATAAGATTGCTGAATACATTGGCGAGCAAAAATTAGAAGTTCTTGGTCAACCTCTTCCTGTTGAAGAAGAAAATGAAACGCAATACAATTGGGATTATAACGATACTTTCAATTTCAACTATGAAATTGGTATAGCGCCTAATTTCGACGTTCCATTCTCAGCAGAAACTGAATTTATTGAATACGACATTAAAGCTGACGAAGCTACTTTAGCAGAACGTATCAAAAACTTACGTCGTAGCTATGGTAAAATGACTAACCCAGAAGTTTCTGAGGAAGGTGATGTATTATATGCTGCTTTAAAGCAAGAAAAAGAAGAAGGAATTGAAAAAACAACTTCAATTCGTACAGATATCATCGAAGATGCGAAGATTAAAAAATCTTTAGTAGGCTTGAAAAAAGATGATTCAGTTAAAATCGACGTTGCTAAAGCATTCAAAGTAGCTGACTTAGCACGCATCTTAGGTATCACTGAAGATGAAGCTGAGAACTTAGACGTTACAAAATTTGAATTGACTGTTAAAAACATCAACAGATTAGAGGAGTCAGACTTGAACCAAGAGTTCTTCGACAAATTATTCCCTGCAGGTGAAGTAACAACAGAAGCGCAATTCAACGAAAAAGTAACCGAAGAAGTAGAAAACTTATTCAAACAAAACTCCGCTCAAAAGTTACGTAACGACATGTATACTTTCGGAATGGATAAAGTTGACGCTAAATTCCCTGAAGAATTCTTGAAAAGATGGTTAAAGGCTACAAACCCTAACTTATCTGCTGAAGAAATCGAAGAAGGTTTTGCTGATTTCATTAGCAACTTGAAATGGACGATCATTGAAAATAGAATCGTTACAGCAAATAACCTTGAAGTAAAATATGATGAAGTAGTTGAATTAGCGAAAGAACGTATCTACGCTCAAATCAAAATGTACAACATCAACGAAGAGCCTACTGACGAGCAATTACAACAATTCGCAATGCAGTTATTATCTGACAGAGAACAAGCAAATCGCTTATTCGAAGAGGTAAAAGCTCTTAAAGTTTTTGATCAATTGAAATCAACTGTAAAGTTAAAATCTAAAAAGATTGATTTCGACAAATTCGAAAAACTAGAAAAATAGAAGAATTAAGAATTAGTAATATAAGAGGTTAACAGGAGACTGTTAACCTTTTTTTTTATCCCTTTAGTCTCCGCGACGTAGAATCAACGCACCATCTTCAAGACAATTCGGTTAATGAAGGCCTAAGGTACGAAGCAGCCCCGTAAAAAGTCCAATGAAAATACCCTCAATACAGCAGCAATCGACAAGGGAGCGAACTATATATTCTATCTGTTATCAAATTCAAAAGCTTGCCCAAATTCTGCAAAAAAGGTACAATTGCGACACAGCTTCCAATTAATAAACCAAAAAGCTTAAATCCTTGAACTCTATGACTTAGAAGAAAATATTATATCCTACAGATACACGTCCGTAAGGATACTCTCGGTGGAAATCTGGATATTTATCATCTTTAAAGTGTCCCTGCAAATTAAAATACCCTGAGCTTAAATTTATGGACCAACGTTTATAAAGACGTAAACTTCCTTCGACAGTTAATCCGTGGAGGATATAATAGGAGTCATTCCCCGATATAGTAAAGAACACACCACCATTATAGTCTGCACTCAATAAAAACCGATTCAACAAGCTCAATTCTCCTTTAAAACGATAGGATGCCCCGGGCCCATAGTTATAATTGCGACTCGCACCGTACAATAAATAGGGATCTGGAACCGCAGCGAGAACTACTGCCCCTGCCCCAACACTTAGGTTTAATCGATTGTTCTTTTTATACCGAAATTCGGAAAGCCAGTTGTAGTTAATACTTTGGGCACCATAGAAAAAAGCGTCGTTATTATAGAAATCATAATGTGCATTCAGCGTTCCATAATGATCCCCTTTCTGCGATTTAAAAAACTTCGCACCGTATAATAAGGCATGTACGTTTATTGCATTGATAAATGAACTATCTCCGTTGCCTAACTCCAAGTTAACGGAAAACTGATCAAACGGGCGTTTATAGTTATGATCCCCATTCGTGTATCTAAAACGAAGTCTACCGTAAAACGCATTTTTTCCCTTCGCTATAAAATCCCCTTCCTTCGCATCAAAACGTCGAAAACCTAGATCGACTTCTGCTGTAATTATTGAGGAATCGACTAAGTAATAATCTTCAACAGTTTTCCCCCATTTCCCATCTAGAAATCGATTTAAGCCACTTACAGGATTCACCAGCGTAGCGACCAATTCATTTCCTACGCGGTTGTGATGTCGCTTATTCCTCGCTAGGATATTACGAGAAACACGGTGCATCATCTCTCCTAATAGAATACCTCCAAAGGTTGTATTAACGAGGTCGTTAATGGATGGATGTTGTGTCTCTCCAGCGGTCTCCCAGATATAGCTTCCAGCCAGGGTCGCGATACTCGATTGATAGAAATTGTAACCGTTACTTCGAAAGGCATTAAAATAAATCTGTCCGTGAAATGGATGGTCAATTTGGTTTGTGGTAAATTGATTGTCATCCCAGTCCCAAGCACTTAGGCGCTGGTGATCTATAAAATTCTGAAAAGAAATATAAGAGTATGGGTCTCTTGTGATAAATCTATTGAACGATGCCGGGAAAGCCTGTGCTAAAAACCACTCTGCCCCTGCCCTCCAAAATTTCTTCTCTCTTTTTGGTTGTAGTCCCCAAGCCAAAGTATCTTTGATAAAAGCCGGATCTTTAAAATAAAGACTATCGATAGCCTTCGTTGGAATCGAATCGCTTTGTGCAAATAAAGGATTAACGAACAGATTCGTTAAGAAAGTGATAAAAAAATATAGCTTAAAGTGTCGCAAGCGTAACAATATTGATTTGATTGCAAATTTAATTATTTTCCTGGAGAGACATCCTTTGCTAGGTCAAGACTTTCAAACTTATGACGAATATCACAACAAGCAAAGCTGAACAAACCGTGAACAATTTGATTATTAGCTAGTTTTAACTATATTCAGTGATAACCAAAACGACAAACAATATGAAAAGAATCCTTTCAATCCTACTTACGATCTTTCTGACGACAGCAATGTATGCTCAAGAAACGACCGCAATTGCCGGCGCTTATTTGGCGAAAGATGGTCAAACCAATCATTTGATTTTATTAATAGACGGTTATTCGTCTTATATCAAATATGAAAACAATAAATACCTTTCAACATGGGGAGGTCCCTATGCGACAAGCAGCAAGCTGTTGACCGTTAAGGTAGAATACAGTGATGCGAACCCTTCAGAAGTTGGAACAAGTAAAAATTTAGACTTAAAAAATGTAGGTTCTGACTTACAAATTGGAGATCTGCTATTTAAAAAGCAAAACTCTAATCATCAAGCATTAGATGGCCTCTGGCGGATTACTGGTCGGCAACAGGAAAACAAACTATCAACAATCGCTCGAGGAGATCGAAAGACTATAAAGCTATTAGTCGACGGATATTTCCAGTGGATAGCAATTAATCCTGCAGAACGTGGTTTTTATGGTACGGGTGGAGGTCGATATTCTTTTAAGGATGGCGATTATGTGGAAGAGATTGTATTCTTCTCGAGAGACAATAGTCGCGTTGGGGCTACGCTAGAATTTAAAGGCGAGTTAAAGGAAAAAGATTGGCACCATTCGGGTAAATCTTCAAAAGGCGACCCTATCTATGAGATTTGGTCATTGGATGCTAGATAGATTTCTGCATCGCGTAGCTTGAATTCAAAACAATCAGTATACTAGGCTTTATTACTAAGGTCTAGTATACTGATTATCATATGTAATAATGATTCGAAATAAGGATATCTTATCCGAATAGGTCAGAGCTTAGATAACGATCTCCGCGATCACAAACAATAAAAACAATAACACCTTCTTCAATTTCATTTGCGATTTGTAAAGCTGCGTGAAATGCGCCTCCTGAACTCATACCAGCAAATACGCCTTCTTTTCGTGCAAGTTCTCTTGCTTTCTCTGTTGCATCCGTTTGTGCAATGTCTATCACACGGTCTACACGTGATGCGTCAAATATTTTAGGCAAATACGCGGCAGGCCAACGTCGAATACCAGGAATGGAAGACTCTTCTGTAGGTTGACAACCCACAATTTGAATATCAGGATTCTGTTCTTTTAAAAACATCGAGCAACCCATAATTGTCCCTGTAGTCCCCATGGCACTCACAAAATGAGTGATTTGCCCGTTCGTATCTCGCCATATTTCTGGTGC
The DNA here is from genome assembly GCF_009557615.1 of Sphingobacteruim zhuxiongii. Lineage (NCBI taxonomy): Bacteria > Pseudomonadati > Bacteroidota > Sphingobacteriia > Sphingobacteriales > Sphingobacteriaceae > Sphingobacterium > Sphingobacterium zhuxiongii. Next base: position 927,858 of record NZ_CP045652.1, on the reverse strand, counting down.
GGTAGTTTTTATATGTGCTTCGTAGTTATCTGGATTTGCAAACTGATTAAGAATGAAATACTCCCCCGTTGCAGCTTTTTCCTCGGCATAATCACGGCAAATCTCCATGGTTTCCAATAAAGTTACTTTTGCACCAAAAGCTTCCATAGTTAAAGTACGTTCGCGCGTTGATGTCGAAGGCATAACGAGTTCCATTGACAAGCCGAACATACTGGCGATCATGGCTAAAGCAATACCCGTATTACCACTAGTAGCTTCAATAAGCTTTGTGTCCTTAGTAATTTCACCGCGCTCCATTGCAGAGCGAATCATATTTAACGCTGCACGATCCTTTACTGAGCCACCTGGATTATTCCCCTCTAGTTTTGCATATATTTTCACTTTTGGGTTACTGTGAAAACGAGTAATCTCTACTAAAGGTGTATTTCCAATTGTTGCTATAATATTTCCCATTATGCTAAAGGTTTAGAGTCATAAAATTTAGAATTCGGTTGATGATAGACAGTTGTATAAGGCGCAACACTCGCAGTTAACCACACGTTCCCCCCAATGATGGAATGATGGCCTACGGTGGTCTCACCTCCCAGTATTGTTGCTCCTGCATAGATGATTACATGATCTTCTATAATTGGATGCCTTTGGGTATCAGAAAAACTCTTATCAACACTCAGCGCGCCTAAGGTCACTCCCTGATACAGTTTTACGTGTTTCCCAATAATACAAGTCTCGCCAATCACGACACCTGTACCATGGTCAATATGCAAATACTCTGCTATACGAGCTCCGGGATGTATATCGATGCCAGTTTTTGAATGGGCATATTCGGTTAGAATACGTGGAATCAAGGGTATTCCCTGAATTAACAATTCGTGCGCAATTCGGTAGATGCAAATGGCTAAAAATCCAGGATAAGTTCGGATTACCTCATTCAAGCTCTTTGCCGCAGGATCCCCATCGAGAATGGCTTGTGCGTCGGTCAGCATAATTTGGTAAACTGTCGGTAGTTTCTCAAAAAAAGTTTGTGCAACTTTCTTGACATCGCATTCTGAACAGGCTTTGGTTTTTAACAATAATTGATATAATTCTGCTTCAGAAACTTGAAATGCAGCTTCAACATCTGCTTGTTCATGATAGGTATGCGAGTTTCGCTCAGGGAATAATAGATGCATTAAAGCAATTGCCCATTGTGCGATTTGTTTATTGCTCGGCATATCTTGAACGGCTTGTTGTTTTTGAAAGATATGCTCGTAAAATTCATTCATTTTCATAGTCATGCGTTCTCCCGCTAATTTAGGTTTATAGCACTAATTTTTCGAATAATTCTTGATGTGTTGTTGCTGCATCTATACATAATCCAGGATGAACAGCAGAGCACTGGATAAGTGTGCTTCGATAAGCTGTTAACCAACGGAAGCGTTCCGTTTGATCAAGTTGTGCGAGGCTTCCGCCCTCTTTCAAACCTTGACAGACAGCACGCATGGATTGTAAATGAGCGTTTATTTGCGTATAATCGATAT